>NZ_DGMR01000031.1:75598-119224 GCF_002388495.1 Thalassospira sp. UBA4513 | reverse complement strand
CCGATCTGGAAAACCAGCTTGATGAAGTTTCCATGGGCAAGCTGGAATGGAAAGACGTTCTCAAGGATTTCTGGAAGTCGTTCAAAGGCAATGTCGACGAGGCGAAGGAACTCAAGATCACGGACGTCCTTGATGCCCTTCAGGTGATGCTGGAAAACTACCTGTTCCCGCCCCGCGAAGATGGAACAGACGCGCATAAATGCCCGAAATGCACGGATGGAACGCTGAGCCTCAAGCTCGGCAAGTTTGGCGCCTTTCTTGGTTGTTCGAACTATCCGGAATGCAATTATACCCGGCCGCTCGTTGCCAATGAAAACGGCTCCGAATCCGAACTTGACTCCGGCCCCAAAGTCCTTGGCATTGATAAGGAAACCGGCAAGGAAATCACCCTTCGCAAAGGCCCGTATGGTGTTTACGTGCAGCTTGGCGAGGAAGAGGAAGTCGAAGGCAAGAACGGCAAGCCGAAAAAGGTCAAACCGAAACGCACATCCCTGCCCAAGGGATTGGAGCCATCTGTCGTTGACCTGACCAAGGCCGAAGAACTTCTGACCCTGCCACGTGTTGTCGGGATTTATCCCGATACTGGCGAGGAAATGAAGGCCAATATCGGTCGTTTCGGCCCATACGTTCAGGCGGGTAGCATTTTTGCCTCGCTCAAGGCCGACGATGATGTTCTGACGATTGGTGAAAACCGGGCGATCACCCTGATCGCGGATAAGCGTGAGAAGTCCGGCACGGAAATCGGCAAGCATCCCGATGATGGTGAACCGATCTTTGTCGCCGTTGGTCGCTGGGGACCGTTTGTTAAGCACAAGAAAACCATCGCCAATATCCGCGATGTAGAACGTGATGACATCACCCTTGAAATGGCCATCAAGGCCATCAAGGAAAAGGAAGCCAAGTCGGGCAAAACGACCAAGGCCGCGACCAAGAAAACGGCAACCAAAACCGCAACGGCTAAGAAAAAATCCCCTGCGAAAAAGAAAACGGCTGCAAAGAAGCCCGCAGCGAAGAAGACAACCACGAAAAAGGCGGCGGCGAATTAATCGCCGCCTTCCTTTTCTTTGGAATACCTATGAAAGGACGCCGCAACGTTGGCGAACGATACAGAAGACAAAAAACACTTCCCCACCAAGGAAGAGATTATCGAGTTCATCGATATGAGCCCGACACCGGTTGGGAAGCGCGAAATTGCGCGCGCCTTCAACATTAAGGGTGCAGCCAAGATCGAACTCAAAAAGATCCTGAAAGACCTGAAGATTGGTGGCGATGTCGTCAAGGGCCGCCGGCGTTTTGACAAACCCGACCGCCTGCCCCCGGTTGAAGTTCTGGAAATCACCGGCGTTGATGACGACGGCGAAGTTCTGGCCAAACCGAATGTCTGGAAACATGAATACGAACCGCCGCTGATTGTTGTGAAATCAATTCGTCGTGGCGGCCCAAGTGCGCCAGGCATTGGTGACAAGATTCTGGCCAAGCTTCGCTATACCGGCAAGCATACATACGAAGCCAGCATCATGCGGGTCCTTGGAAGCGGGCCACAGCGCGTCTTGGGGCTTTATCGCCCCAATGAACGCGAAGGCCGCGTTGTGCCCACAGATCGCAAGGATAGCGGCGAGATCGCGGTTCCGCTGGATGATCATCCTGATCTTGAAAGCGGCGCACTGGTTTTGACCGAAATTTTGCCGGGCAAACATTTTGGGCTGCGCAAAGGCCGGATTACCGAGGTTCTTGGCAATATCAATGAACCGAAATCCATCAGCCTTGTATCGATCCATGCGCGCGGCATTCCATTTGAGTTCCCGCCTGAAGTCGAACTTCAGGCACGCGAGTCCAAGGCAACACCTCTGGGCAAACGCACTGATCTGCGCGACATCCCGCTGGTCACCATTGATGGTGCCGATGCGCGTGACTTTGACGATGCCGTCTGGGCCGAAGCCGACCCCGATCCCGCCAATGAAGGCGGCTGGCACATCATGGTCGCGATCGCTGATGTGTCCTGGTATGTGCGTCCGGGCGATGCACTTGATCGCGAAGCGGTCAAACGCGGCAATAGCTGCTATTTCCCGGATCGTGTGGTGCCGATGTTGCCGTTTGAGCTTTCGAACGGCTGGTGTTCGCTTGTCCCGCATGAAGATCGCGGCTGCATGGCGGTTGAAATGTGGCTGGATAAACACGGCCATAAACTGCGTCACAAATTCTGCCGCGGAATGATGAAGTCGGCCGCCCGACTGACCTATGATCAGGTTCAGCGCGCCATGGACGGCCAGCCAGACGACACCACCGGTCCACTGGTTGATACCATCATCAAGCCGCTGTATGGCGCGTTCAATGCGTTTTTGGAAGCACGCAAGAAACGTGGCGTGCTCGAGCTTGATGTGCCCGAACGCAAGATCGAGCTTAATGACAGCGGACAGATCGTTGCCATTGCACCGCGTGCACGGTTTGACAGTCACAAGCTGATCGAAGAATTCATGATCGCAGCCAATGTCTGTGCTGCTGAGGAACTTGAACGTATCAAGCAGCCCTGCATGTATCGTATCCACGATGCACCGAGCGAGGAAAAGCTTGAAGCGCTGCACGAATTCCTTGAAGGCGCTGGCTACAAGCTGAACAAGGCATCGGTCCTGAAACCGCGTGATTTCAACCGCATTCTTGAACTGGCCAAGGACACGCCAGAGTCTGAGCTGATCAACACGGTCGTTCTACGCAGCCAGTCACAGGCCATGTACAGCCCCGACAATATCGGGCACTTCGGCCTTGCACTGAAACGGTATGCGCACTTTACCTCCCCGATCCGGCGCTATGCCGACCTTCTGGTCCATCGTGCTTTGATCGCGGGCCTCAAGCTTGGTGAAGGCGGTTTGACGCCCGAAGAAGGCGAACGGTTCGAACAGATTGGTGAGGACATCTCGGGCACCGAACGACGGGCGGCCATGGCCGAACGCGATGCGGTTGACCGTTATGTCGCTGCCTATATGTCTGACAAGGTCGGGGCGGAATTCCCCGGTAAGATTTCTGGCGTCACCCACTTTGGTCTGTTTGTTTCATTGAACGAAACAGGTGCAGACGGGCTGGTTCCGATATCTACCCTGCCCGATGACTATTACATCCATGACGCAGCAAGCCACGCACTTGTCGGGCAAAATCGCGGCAAGAAGTTCCAACTGGGTGATACGGTTGTCGTCAGGATCGCCGATGCCGATGCGGCCACCGGATCATTGGCATTGCGACTTGCCGAACACGCCGACATTACCGCCCGCGATCTGGTTGAACGGCCGCGCGGACGTCGTGGTGCGGGCAAACGGCGTGGCAGCCCCGGCGACCGCAGCCATCGCCATGGCAGCAAGCCCGGTTTCCGATCCGGGCCGCGGGATGCAAATGGTCCGGCTGGGTCGTCTGCGACCAAGTCCAAAGGCAAGAAAGCAGCGGCAAAGAAAAAGACCACACCGAAAAAGCAGCGCAAGCTGGTGGCATCCAATCGGGTAGCGCGTAAAAACACAAAAACCGATTAATCAAACAGCTTAGTAAAAAAAAGGCGGCGAACGCAGATTTCGCCGCCTTTTTTATCAGCTATTTACTTCCAGATGGGCAATAATATCTGTGTAAAATGCCATGTAAGCATAAACAAAAGTCATAGCCAAAACGGCACAGAACATATAAAAATCGCTATCTTTCCAAATCTGCTGCCAAATACTTATCTCCAACCCAGCATGATTTCTTTTTGCCCGATAATGTGAAAACATATTGAAGCAGGAAACACCACCTAGAAAAATCATAAATAAGCCGGCCAAATTTATCAGATTTTCGGCTTTCTGTGTTTTTTCATTAACAATTAAATACGCAAACCCTCCTCCGATTGCCATAGCGGCTTTCATGAAGAATTCAAAATTCCAGTATATTCTATTGTTATGATACTCTCTTCGCGGCCAATTACCACCATACGGCTCTGTAGATTTTTCTTCTTTCGGATCGCTGTCTTCTGTCATCTCAACACTCTTATTGTGAAACAAAGATGATTTTTCTCACACTATTGTAGAAATGAATCTGTTTAAATGGTCAGCTGTCTGCTTCCCTTTATTGCTTATAATTGCAACCCTCTCAGGCAAACCTTCAAGATCGGGATGTGATGCATCGAAACTCGTCAACAGGCCGAGCTTTTTGTCTGACAGGGTCTTCATCGCAGCCAAGGCACGGATCAGTTCGATCCCGCTGAGCCCATCAAGCACAGCCGCGGTAATGACGGCATCCGGGCGCGATTGAACCACCGTTTCGAACGCCTCGACGGCCGAACGGGCGGTGATGGTGCGAAAACCCTTTTCACGCAGTGCACGCTGCAAAAAATGCCCCTGCACAGCGGTCGCGGTGACAAGAAGGACTTCCTTATCCTGCGCGACCGCAACTTCGGATGCATCGTCTTGCTCATCCGCCTTGGCACTGCGGGTTGGCAGGGAACGCAGAATACGGGTTTCTTCTTCGGCCTGGGGGTTGGTGCCACTTTCGATGATCTCGCGGATCCAGCTGGTGAAATCCACCAGCGATGCCGCTTCGAGATCATCAATTTCGCTTAGTTCGGCAATATAATCTTCAAGCCGATGCGCAATCGCGCCCACCAGCGGGAAGCCGAATGATCCGGCAAGTCCTTTGACGGTGTGTGCCTCGCGCCGCAGTTCGGCAATTCCCGGTCCGGCTTCGTCCATTCCGCCAGCAACGCGATCAATCGTGGTTTCAATACGATCAATGCGTTCGATGGTGTCCTCGATGAAGTCCTGTTTCAGACCGGCAATGACTGCGTCTGCACTTCCCACTGGGCACTCCCTTGGCAACTGTTCGATCAAGCAAATGTGACCATGTATACGCCCCTGAGGTGAATAGGCAGGGCCGATTTTACTTGCTTGCGCAACCGAACATCATGATGATGGCGTACAGTCTCAATGCCTGTTTTCGCCACACGGATCAAGAGGGCGCTGAGATATGACAGGAGTTAATTTTATATATGAATGCCCCACACGATATTTCTCCCGACACAAATGCCACCAACAGCAACCAAAGCAGCGGTCGACTGATGACCGGTTTGCGTCGCGGATTTCGCCGCAAATGCCCGAATTGTGGCCACGGTTTTGCTTTTGGCGGCTATTTGAAGCTTCGTTCCGAGTGTGATGTTTGCAATCACCCAATCGGGGAATATCGTTGTGATGATGCCCCGCCCTACTTCACGATCTTTCTAGTCGGACACATCGTGGTTCCGGGTGCCTTGGCGATGGAACAGAATTTCAGCCCGTCCATGGCACTGCAACTTTCGATCTGGCTTCCGGCCACCGTCGCCTTGTGCCTTGGCTTTCTGCCCTTTATCAAAGGGGCTGTTCTTGGCACTCAATGGGCCATGCGCATCAAAGGATAGTCGTTGGCAGAATGCCAATTTTTCCAGTAGAATGCGTAGGTTATCTCGCCTGAATTAACCGGATTGTTTAATTGGTCGCACTTCGCGTAGCACAGAATGCATATTACAATCCCGACGCAGGAGTGCGACGTTTGCGGCGCACCTGTGTTGCCGTCGGGTTATGTGTATTGCAGGCTGCCTGCGCCACTTCAGACCGGATGGCAGTAACCTCGCCTGATGATCCGCAGACGCGCGAGCTGATTTCTCAAACAATCGAACTTGTCGCAACACGCTATATCGATCCGATCAGCCGTGAACAGATCCTGGTGAGCACCCTTGATGGACTCTCATCGATTGACGAAAACATTCGCGTCGACATCACCCCGAGTGATTTGGTCTTGCAATATGATGACCGAACAGTCGGCAAGATTGCCCTTCCGGCGTCATCCGATGGTATGGTGGATCACGAAAACCTTCAGATCTGGTCCGAAATCACGCTAACCGGATTGGCAAGATACCGGGCGCACTCAGCCAAACTGCGCAGCACGGACACCAAAGACATCGAGTCTGCCCTGATCAGTGGTGCGATCCGCAATCTGGACCGTTACAGCCGCTATGAGGGGCCGGTACGTGCAGAAAATGCCCGCAACCGTCGTGACGGCTATATTGGCATCGGCGTTCGTGTGGTTGGCGGAAGTGGCTACCCTGTTGTCAAACTTGTTCATGCGGAAAGCCCGGCTGCGCGTACCGGACTGCATCCCGGCGATCAGATCCTGACGGTCAATGGCGAGGACATGTATGGCAAAGCCAGTCGCTATGCTGCCGACTTGCTGCATGGCGAAGAAGGAACATCTGTCCTGCTTGAGGTGAATGCAGCCAAAAGCAATGCCATCACCCCCATGGAGATACTGCGTGAACGGGTGATTGACCGCACAGTGTTCGATGATGTCCGTGACAATATCCTGGTTGCGCGTGTCAGCAGCTTCAACTCAGCAACCGCGTCAACGCTTGCAGACAGCATCATGAAGGCGAAACTTTATGATGGTGGCCTTCAAGGTGTTATTCTCGACCTTCGTGGAAACCGTGGCGGACTTCTGCAACAGGGCGTTGCGGTGGCTGACCTGTTTCTGGCCGATGGTCCGATCGGAAAGACATTTTCGCGTGTCACAGCCGCACGTCACATATTCAAGGCAGAAACCGGCGATTTGACCAATGGCGCGCCGCTGGTTGTCCTGATTGACGGACGCACAGCGTCGTCAGCGGAACTGGTTGCAGCAGCCCTTCAGGATCGCCATCGTGCTGTGCTGATCGGGTCCACAAGCTTTGGCAAGGGGTCCGTTCAGGCAATCAATGATCTGCCCAACCATGGGACATTGACCTTTACCTGGTCGCGCATGACAGCCCCTTCTGGATACACCTTTGATAGAATCGGTCTTTTCCCGGCTATCTGCACGAAATCAGGCACAGGTAGCACCGCTATTCACAAGGTGGCGAACGCCCTGTCACAGCGTGATGAGACCGCCTCGGTGATGATGAAATGGCGCAAGCTGGACTATCAGGACGAAAAGAGCCGCCGTGAACTGCGCAGCGTTTGTCCGGCCAGCACAAATGGTGAAACATTTGATGTCGAAGTTGCACTTGAGCTGCTGAAAAATAACCGTGAATACAAGAATCTGGCCTATGTCGGACAACAGGAAATCGCCGATACTTTTGCCAGCCAATAAAATTACATTCTTTTTTCCAAAATGGCTTGACACTCTGCCGATAACCTTTATGTTCCGCCGCCTGAGATACACCTGAACACAGGATGCAGAGACATGGCGAAGCCCGCTTCGATCCTCGTAAAGTTGGTAAGCACCGCAGACACCGGTTACTTCTATGTTGTTAAGAAGAACCCGCGGAATACCACCGAGAAATTCCAGTTTCGCAAGTACGACCCGGTCGTGCGTAAGCACGTCGTGTTCAAAGAAGCGAAAATGAAGTAATCTGGTTCTTCGGAACTCGATTGCAAAGATTTAAAAAAGACGTGTCCTTCGGGACACGTCTTTTTTGTTTGTACTTGCCTGCTTCAGGTTAAATGCCACGTGCTGCGATATCAGCCAAAGCGTCTGTATCCCGCCGCAGCAAGCAACAACCAGCCCCCAATAAAGGCAAAACCGCCAATCGGCGCCACGGCACCAAACGCAGAAACACCGCCAAAGGCAATGGCGTACAAAGACCCGCAGAAGAAAACGATCCCGACAAGCATTGCATAGGCGGCAATGCGCAGGAACTTCTCATCGGGCACATGATGAACCAGACCAGCAATCGCGGCCAGGGCAACAGCATGTACGAGCTGATAATGCGCGCCCTTCTCGACCAGGCCACGTGCATAATCCATTTCGCTTCCAGCCATGCCATGGGCGGCAAACGCCCCCAACGCAACCGCCATCGCACCATTCAGTCCGGCCATAACCACAGAAATACGCATCAGAGGTTCCCTTAAAAAGAAGTGCTGTTGTTTCGTACAGATTAGACATCAACAAATCTGTCCGCCATGCGAAAACGCAAAAAAATGGCCGTACAACAAGTGTACGGCCAGTAACTCTCTTGGGGGAGATGTGCCGGAACATTTAAATGTCCGCCACACCAATACCTTTACCTGTCGATCACCCTCTTCTCTGTGACAGTCATCACATGAAGACAAAAAAATCATACAAATACGACCTAATGAATTGACTCACTTAGGAATTCTTCAAGTCGGCGCACATCCGGGACGAAAAGACCGGTCTCAACCTTTGTCACCAGTTGGCGACGCCCAAGCGTGCTCATGACGCGTGCAACGGTTTCACGCGATGTGCTGACACGCCCGGCGACCTCGGAATGAACCGGAACGGGTGACAAAAGTGCCGAGCCGTTATCGTCACAAACATTGTTGGCACGGCGCAAAATTTCCGCCACGACCCGTTCGTTGGCGCCAAGTGTGCTAACATCAACAATTCTTCGGGTCGAGTTCCGCACAATTCTGGCCAGTTCGCTAATCACGTTCCAGGCAACTGACGGGTGATTTTTGACGACCTTTTCAAAGTTGGCCGGGCTCAAAATACCGACACTGGTATCGTCAACCGCAATCACACAGGCCGAACGCGGTTGCCCGTCAATGGCAGAAAGTTGGCCGACACAGCCACCTGCCCCGATTTCCTCAAGGGTGATTTCGCGCCCCGAAAGCGAGTAATTAACGATCCGTACCCGCCCGGACAAAATCAGGTAAACGTCCGAACTATCTGATTCCGGTTCGATAATTTGCGTCCCGGCCGCAAACGTCTTTCGGTTGACGTGGCGTTCGACGTCTGCAATCGCGCTCTCATCGAGATCCGCGAAAATGCCGACCACTGATAATTTAACCATATCCCCCAAGCTTCTCACTACGGTGTTGTTAGTGTCCGGAGCACAGACCCCCTGCGTTCCCTCACATCTTTTACTGTCCCGGACGCAATCATAAGCAAACAACTTCAGACTGACAATCATTGCCAAACCAAAGTCGGACTCCCACATGTGATTGGACAAGATTATGCTGCATGTGCGAACATAATCGAGTTCTTTTTAATCAAGGCATATATTTGCATCGATCCCGCATCGCGAGGAGGCAGGCCATGAGTCCCGAATTGGAGATTTTCCGTCGCAGCCCGACCGGCAAACCCAAAAGTAAACATCCATTGGTGTTTGTACATGGCGCCTATACCGGGGCGTGGTGCTGGAACGAACATTTCCTGACCTGGTTTGCAGATCGCGGCTTTGAGACCGTGGCGTTTTCCTTGCGCGGCCATGGCGGAAGTGGCGGCCGCGAACTGCGCAGCCTCGCATCCATTGACGATTACGTCGAAGACCTTGAAGAGGTTGTCGAGACCCTTGGCAAGAAGCCGGTGCTGATTGGTCATTCGATGGGCGGCTATGTCATTCAGAAATATCTCGAACGCCACAGTGCCGAGGCCGCCGTCCTGATGGCCTCAGTTCCGCCGGAAGGCCTGATTGCCAGCAATGCGATGATGGCAATGGCCCAGCCCGATCTGTTTTTCCATATGTTCTGGCTTCAGGCCATTGGCCCCCATACCCTGCTTCGTGAACGTCTGGGGCGGGCGATGCTGTCGCCTGATATCGCCGAAGATGAAGGCATGATCTATTTCGGTCGGCTCGAAACGGAAAGCCAGCGGGCGATTACGGACATGATGGGCGCAAACCCGATCTTCCTGACAAAGGATGAAGCGCCAGCCATGCTGGTCATGGGCGCACGCGACGATGAAATCATCCAGAGCGAGCTGATCCACCACACAGCCAAGCGCTATGGCGCGGATTATGCTCTGATTGACGATATTCACCACGCGATGATGCTCGATCAAAACTGGGAAAAGGTCGCCGAAACCATACTGGAATGGCTGCAGGTCAAGCTCGTCAGCCAACAGCGCAGCAAAGGCAACAAGACAGCAGCCTAGGCAACCTACACTGGATTTTTACTGCACATTTGCACCCGCATCTGCCACGATGCGGGTGTTTTCTTTTGAGCGCCCCGACAAACAAAATACCCCGCCAAACAAAACAAAGGTCTGGAACATGCCCCTTAACGCTCCTGTATCTTTCGAAACAGTCAAACTTCGCCCACAACTTCTGGCAGCCCTTATCGCTGCGGGCTTATGCGCATGCCTTGGCCAAGGTGCTGTTGCCCAACAAACAACAGACGCCGTTGCGCCTGAGGCAAGCACGGCCGGTTCCTCGTCCGAAATGCGCAAGGCCGCCACTGCCAGCAACTGGATGATCAGTGCTGCAAACACGCTGGCAGTTCAGGCAGGTGCTAATATCTTGCGGTCTGGTGGCAACGCCATTGATGCGATGGTCACCATTCAGACCATGCTTGGCCTTGTCGAACCGCAATCGTCCGGGCTTGGGGGCGGCGCATTTTTGGTTTATTTCGATGCAGCGACTGGAAAGCTGACCACGCTTGATGGCCGCGAAACCGCGCCTCTGAACGCAACGCCGACGCTATTCCAGGATGAAAACGGCGAACCGCTTAATTTTTATGATGCGGTTGTTGGCGGCAGGTCGGTTGGTACGCCCGGAACCCCTGCCCTGATGAAAGCTGCACACGAAAAGTGGGGGCAGCTTCCTTGGAAGAGCCTGTTCGATCCGGCAATTGGTATCGCCACAACGGGCTTTGAAGTTTCTCCACGTCTTGCTGCCTTGATCGCTGATGATCAGGAAAAACTTTCACGCGATCCCGAAGCAAAGGGCTATTTCTTTGACAAGGATGGCGAGCCACTTGCGGCCGGTACGGTTCTTCAAAATCCGAAATATGCCAAGACCCTTCAAGATCTGGCAGCCAACGGGACCGTGAATTTCTATCAGGGTCAGATCGCCCAGGACATTGTCGACAAGGTTAAGGGTGCCAGTTGGAACCCCGGCGTCCTGTCACTTGCGGATTTTGCCAACTATCAGGTCAAGGAACGCCCACCCGCCTGTATCGAGTATCGCGATCATGATGTGTGCGGCATGGGACCACCTTCTTCGGGGGCGCTAACGGTCGGACAGATCCTTGGACTGGTTGAACCCTATGATATCGCCGCGATGGGCCCTGAGTCTGCGCAAAGTTGGCGTTTGATCGGTGATGCATCGCGTTTGGCATTTGCAGATCGCGGACGTTACATGGCAGATATTGATTTTGTCCCGATGCCATTGACGGGCTTGCTCGATAAAACCTATCTGGCGGAACGATCCAAACTGCTTGATCGGGATACCGCACTTGAATCCGTCGAACCCGGCATGCCAAGCTTTAGCCACGCCATGAAATTGGCCGACGACGAAGCGATTGAACGCCAAGCACCAGCCATTTCTCGATCGTCGATATCTATGGCAATGCGGTTTCGATGACGACCACGATTGAAAACGGCTTTGGTTCACGCCTGATGGTGAACGGCTTTATGCTCAATAACGAGCTGACCGATTTCTCGTTCAAGACCCATTCCGATGGCGTCCCTATTGCCAACGCCTTGGCACCGGGCAAACGCCCGCGTTCATCGATGGCGCCCACCATCGTGATGAAAGACGACAAACCGGTAATTGTCACGGGTTCACCGGGTGGATCGCGTATCATTGGGTATGTGGCCCAATCGCTTATCGGGATGATTGATTGGAACATGTCGCCCAAGGACGCCATCGACATGCCCCACCTGGTCAACCGGTTCGGCACCTTTGACCTTGAAGCCGGATCCGATGCCGAAAACTTGGCCCCGGCACTGGAAGGCATGGGCTTTAAGACCGATATCCGCGATCTTAATTCCGGCATTCACGCCATTATGATCACCGAAGACGGCCTGATTGGCGGGGCTGATTCCCGCCGCGAAGGCATTGTGGTTGGTGAATAAAGACATCCTGCGAAAACAAAAGAACGGGCAGCCCCAACACGGCGCTGCCCGTTCTTTTTTGATGGACACTATGAACGCCAGCTAGGCTGCAGACATCCAATCGGCCAACAGCCGATAAAGGTCGCGATGGTCGGTCGCAATATGATGCGCACCGGCATCAAGAAGGTAGTTGGCCGGCGTAATATCGACAAGACCGATGGTCGTCGCACCGGATGCAACACCTGCGCGCACGCCATTCTGGCTGTCATCGACAACAATGCAGTCCTTGATATCGACACCGATTTTCTGTGCGGCCAGCAAAAAGACATCCGGATGCGGCTTAGGGTTTTCGACATCATGTGCCGAGCAAACCCGCCCTTCAAAACGTTCCTTCAAGCCAACCTTGGCCAGCGACACATCCATCTTGGCATGTGGACCGTTGCTGCCAATCGCAATGGGAATGTTGTTTTCTTCCAGCAGATCAAGCACCGGATCAAGATGTGCGAACGGTGTCAGATCGTTGCGAAAGGCCGTAAACGTACGTTCGTAGCATTCAGACAGCCAGTCTTCTGGCAGCGTAATGCCAAACATCTGTTCCATTTTTGGCGGCACCATCGCCAATGTGCCACCAATGAAAAGATCATGGGTCTTCGCCATATCCATGTCGCAGCCATAATCACAAAGCTGCTCTGTCAACACGCGACAGGCAAGTGTTTCAGTATCGACCAAAACACCATCACAATCAAAGATCACACCCCGAACGACCGGCTTTGCCATTTCCGCCCCCTTACAATCCGGCCAGATCAGACCAGCGTTCCTCATCATAGGCGACCGTCCGGGTCGAACCGAAATCAACAACCGGACGTTTGATCACGGTCGGATTGGCGGCAAGCACCGCGGCCGCAGCGGCACCGCCCTGCTCCAATGTTGCCTTGTCGTCGTTACTCAGGTTGCGATAACTCGGCCCACGCTTGTTGATCAAAACCTTACCCCCGACTTCATCAAGCCAGGCTTCAATGGTCTTGGCGTCAATACCGTCAGCACGGAAATCATGGAGCTTGTTTTCAATACCCTTGGCCTCAAACCATTTAAGGGTTTTGCGGACAGTGTCGCAGTTCTTGATGCCGTAAATCGTAACCATATCAAATCCTGTACTTTAATATCTTCGGGATGCTGCCATGCATCGCGCAATCGGTTTTGACCCTAAATCCCGGAACCTATATAAAGACCGCGCTTGGAATACAGCAACCCTCTTCACCCGGCTTTGACAAAAACGGTAGGCAAATGACTGTTAATCGGCGTATTTCCGTCGCCCCGATGATGGATTGGACGGATCGGCATGATCGCTATTTTCTGCGGCAGATCAGTCGTCATACGTTGCTTTATACCGAAATGGTCACCACGGGCGCCATTCTTCACGGCGGCGTAGACCGTCATTTGCGCTATAACGATGCCGAGCACCCTGTTGCGCTTCAGCTTGGTGGCAGCGACCCGGATGATCTGGCGCGCGCCTGCGAAATCGCCAATGACTATGCCTATGATGAAATCAATCTGAATTGCGGTTGCCCGTCTGATCGTGTGCAGAACGGCGCCTTTGGTGCCTGCCTGATGGCAACGCCCGATGTCGTTGCGAAGTGCGTGAAATCGATGATTTCGGCCAGCAACGCCCCGGTGACAGTCAAAAACCGCATCGGCATTGACGATCAGGAAGACTACCCGTCGCTTAAACGCTTTACCGAAACGGTTGCCGAGGCTGGCTGCAAGACTTTCATCGTTCACGCGCGCAAGGCGTGGCTCAAAGGTCTTTCGCCCAAGGAAAACCGAGAAGTTCCGCCGTTAAAGTACGAATTGGTCTATCAGCTTAAACAGGAATTCCCGGAGCTTGAAATCCTGATCAACGGTGGCATCAAGACGCTTGATGAAACCGCCGAGCATCTGAAACATGTCGATGGTGTCATGATCGGGCGTGAAGCCTATCAGAACCCTTATGTTCTGGCCGATGTCGACCGGCGTTTTTATGGCGATGATGCCAAGCCCCTGACCCGCCATCAGGTGGTTGAGGCAATGCTGCCCTATATCGAAGAACACCTGAAAGAAGCAAACGGCACCATTGGCCATGTCACCCGCCATATGCTGGGCCTGTTCCAGCAAATGCGCGGTGCAAAACAATGGCGCCGTTATCTGAGCGAAAATGCCCATCGCAAAGGGGCTGGTACGGAAGTCGTACGCGAAGCCCTGGCCCTTGTCCCCGAAAAGGATGACGAGGTCCTGTCTGCATGACGGCAAACGATGTCACCATGCCAGCGGAGGGTGATGAACCAAGACCTGCTGGCGAAATAACCTGGCAGGATGGCAATGTGCCGTTCTCTCCGCATTTTGGTGATATCTATTTCAATCCCAAGGATGGGCTTGCTGAAACGCGCTATGTGTTTCTTGAGGGTAACAACCTTCCATCTGCCTGGCAGAACCGCGAAAGCTTTGCTATTGGCGAAACCGGCTTTGGCACCGGACTGAACTTTCTGGCCGCGTGGCAAAGCTGGAACAGTGATCTCAAACGATCCAGACGCCTGCATTTCGTTTCCGTTGAAAAATACCCGCTGTCGCGCGATGACATGATCCGCGCACACCAGAGCTGGCCAGAATTATCGCAATATTCCAAACAGCTTGCCGAAATCTGGCCGCATGAAACCATGTTGCCCGGTGTACACCGCTTTTCCCTTGCCCATGGCAATGTCAGTCTGACGCTTTTGATCGGCGATGCGATTGAATGCTGGTCTGACTATGACGGGAATATTGATTGCTGGTTTCTTGATGGCTTTGCCCCGTCGCGCAATCCCGATATGTGGCATCCTCACTTGTTTGCTGCCCTTGCCGGCGCGTCCAACCCGCGTGGTGCAAGCCTTGCGACTTTTACTGCCGCACGCATTGCACGTGACGGGCTGGAAAGTGCGGGATTTGAAATCAGCAAGCGCAAAGGGTTTGGCTATAAACGCGACATGATCACGGCAACGCTTCCGGCACCGAACGTTGACAACGACAATACGCTGGGCCTTTTCGAAATCGCCGATGATCCTTGGTTTAACCTTCCCCGTCCCAAGAAAACCAAATCTGTCGCCGTCATCGGTGGGGGTCTTGCCGGTGCGGCCTGCGCGGATGCCTTAAACGCACGTGGCCTTGCCGTAACCCTTTTTGAAAAGGCCGATCAACTGGCCAGCGCGGCATCAGGCAACCCGATTGGCATGTTGGAGCCCTATCTGACCGTTGATGATGCCATCATGGGCCGGTTTTATGAGGCTGGTTATCGTTTCAGCCATCGCAAGATCAAAAAACTTTCCAATCAGGGGTTGGTCGAGGCCGATTTCTGCGGTGTGATTGATCTTGCCACCAGTGCACGCAAACGTGAAAGGCTTGATGGCCTGATCGCGCGCCTTGGCGACAAACCCGACCTTGTCGAGGCGCTTGACGGTGATCAGGCCTCAGAACGATTTGGCCTGCCCTTGCCCTATGGCGGTGTTTTTTATCCATCCGCCGGCTGGGTTAATCCGCCGTCGGTGGTACGGGCTTTTTCTGATGGTATAGATATTCGGCTTTCAACAACCATCACGGCCATTAGCGATGCTGAACAAGGCAAAGTCCTGACCGATGAAAACGGGGCTTCCTATGGGCCGTTTGATGCCGTTATCATCGCTGGCGCGCTTGAAATGCAGATGATGGGTCAGACAAGCTGGCTTAGAGATCACCTGACCCCTGTTCGTGGTCAGATCAGCTTTTTGCCAGAAGAAATCTTGGCAAACCTTGGGAATGGTTCCGTCATTAAGTGCGTTCTGAGCCACAAGGGCTACATCACACCAGCGCGCGATGGCCTGCATGTATTTGGGGCCACTTTTGGACGCGACGATGCGCAGACGGACCTACGCGAAGATGACCACGCATTTAACATTTCCCAGCTTGGCAAAGTCCTGCCCGATGTTGCGGAAAAGCTCTCGCCTGACATGCTTCAAGGCCGGGCATCCTTGCGCACGACAACCGCGGATCACCTGCCCCTGATCGGTCCTGCGCCGGATTTTGACGCCTATCTTGCGTCATATGGCGACATCGACAAGGGCAAAAAAGGCGCGCGATATATCGATGCGCCCTACCACAAAGACGTGTATATCTGTACCGGTTTCGGGGCCCGCGGACTGATCGGCGCCCCGCTTGCCGCCGAGATTCTTGCCAGTGAGATTTGCGATATGCCCCTGCCTCTGGAAAAAGTGCTGATGCATGCCATTCATCCGGCGCGTTTCATCATTCGCGGCCTCAAGCGTCGGCAACTCACCGCATGAACACGCCAAACGCCACACCATCATCGAAACCATCACCAGCCACCGACCCGGACCGGATGAAAACGGCGGCAACGCTGGCGTTGTTCTTTTCCGGACTGTTTCTGATTCAGGGTGTTTTTCTGCCTTATTGGCCGGTCTGGCTAAAATCCCAGGGATTATCGGCAGCCGAAATCGGGATCTTGTTATCACTGCCGAACTGGGTGCGTGTCTTTGCCGATCCGTTGATTGCCCAACGCGCTGATCGCACCGGCAATCGCAAGACCCCGATGATGTGGCTTGCCGGGATCTATGTTTTATCCATTCTGGCCTTCCCCATCTCGAGCGATTTCTGGTGGCTTGCCGCCCTTTCCGTCGTGATCGGCTTTACCTTCTCGCCGCTGCTGCCGCTTGGCACGACCATTACGGTGCATGAATGTAAGGCGCGTGAACTTGATTATGGTCGGGTGCGGCTGTGGGGATCGCTTGCCTTCATTCTGGCATCCTATGGGGCGGGCTGGGTTCTGGATGGAACATCAACAGAATGGATCGTCTGGATGCTGTTCGTTGCGGGGATCGTGAATTTTGCGATTACCACCCGCATGCCTGACCCGCAGACAGATCGTCCGCTCAGATCCGGTTCTTCGCTGATGTATCTGCTGCGCAAACCGGTTTTCCTGATTTATCTTGCCTGCATCGGATTTGCCCAGGGTGCTCATGGCACCTATTACGCCTTTGCCTCTGTCCATTGGGAATCAGCCGGTTACTCGCATGAAATGATTGGCGTTTTCTGGTCAATTGGTGTGATTGCCGAGATCGTTCTGTTTGCTGTCGCCGGGCGGTTTGTCCGTGGTCGCCATCCCGGTATCTTGTTTGCGATTGGTGCGGGATCAGGAATTTTACGCTGGATTGTACTGGGCACAACCGACAATCTATGGTTGATTATCTTGGTTCAACCCCTTCATGCTATGACATTCGGGATCACGCATTTGGCCGCTGTCAGTTTTATCGCCCGCGCCATACCCCAACAACTTGCCACCTCGGCACAAAGCCTGATGGCAACACTGTCCATGGGCGTTTTCCTTGGTAGCAGCATCTGGATTTCCGGCCCGCTGTATGAACAGTTCGGATCGCAGGTCTATTACCTGATGGCGGTATTTTCGGCGATTTCGATGGGATTTGCGATTGTGCTGACACGAGCCTGGCGCGGAGAGGATCAGACTTTTTGCAACTGATTAACCTTACCGGCACCGATAGAAACACAATAATTTTGAACTCAAAGGGGCCTTTGATATGACCTCGATGCCGTTCTCTCTCAGAATGCGCCGCTTGAAACTTGGTTTGAAAACACTGATTGGCGCTGAGCCCGCAGGCTATTTCATCCCTTACCGCTATGCCAGCGAGACGGCAAAGGCCGTCGGTCGCCCCAGCTACCCGGCAATCGAAACCATGATGGATACGGCAGCCCCCACCATGAAGGCTTGGCTGACCAAGGCCGCCAATTATCACGAAGCTTTTGCCAGCTTCGGCAATGCCACCCCGCCGGAGCCACGCTGGCAACAAAGCTGGTTTCCGCGCCTTGATGGGATGATGGCCTATGTCTTCACCCGCGAATTTCGCCCGGACCGGATCATTGAAATCGGATCGGGCCATTCGACACGGTTTTATTACCGGGCGATCAAGGACGGCGAACTCGATACGGCATTTCACGCGATTGATCCGGCGCCACGCGCTGATATCGCGAAGCTTCCGATCACAGTCGAACGCACCATCGTGCAAAAGGCCGACCCATCGGTTTTCAAAACCCTGACCGGTGCGGATTTCCTGTCGATCGACTCAAGCCACATCCTGATGCCCGGTACCGATGTTGATCTGCTGTTTTCATCGGTCATTCCGACCCTGCCAAGTGGGGCGATCATTCATATCCACGACATCACCCTGCCCGATGACTATCCGGAAATCTGGCAATGGCGCGGATATAACGAGCAACAAGGGGTCGCAGCGCTTCTGGCTGGCGGCGGGTTTGAAATCATGTGGTCAAGCGCATATGCGAAGACCCGCATGCGCGATGAGGTCGACCAATCCATAGCCAACGGCATTCACCTTCCCGAAGGCGCGCATGAGACCAGTCTGTGGCTGCGCAAAAAGTAATCCTTACTTTGGGTGTGCATGCCTGAAAACAAGGTCATTCGGATCAGGCCGCTGCGCGGTCTGGTCCAAAACGGCACCAATGCGTTCCGCCAGAGTAATAGAACGATCATTTTCCGGTGCGATGTAACTGACAAGCGTTGGCAAGCCGCGCGCGTTAAACGCCCAATCACGCAAGGCCGTTGCTGCCTCAAACGCATATCCCTTGCCTTCTGCATCCGGATACACAAGCCAACCTAATTCATATTCAGGGAACGGCGGCCCAAAATTGATGCCCACTTGACCAACGCAATGACCGGTCGATTTCTCATCCATCATCAGCGCACCAACGCCGAACAAATCCCATTGAGCAGCATCGCGACAAAACATAGCCCATGCAGCCTCAGTGTCATATGGGCCGCCCATGTGTGCTGAGCGCTTTGACGCAAGCATGGACGCGTAATCCGGCCAGTCGCCAAACGACATCCTGCGCAGTATCAGGCGTTCGGTCTCAATCCTAGGGGCCTTAGACGACATAATCCGCTCAGTTCTTGTAGGGGTCGGCTGCATCCCGCAGCCCGTCGCCAAGGAAATTGAACGCAAGAACCACAATCACCACCGGCACCACCGGCAACATCAGCCAAGGATAAACCGCGACCGCATTGATGTTTTGCGCTTCATTGAGCAACACCCCCCAACTGGTCACCGGCGCGCGCAGGCCAAGCCCAAGGAAGCTCAGCGCGGTTTCACCAAGGATCATGTTGGGGATCGATAGCGTCACCGATGCGATCAGGTGGCTGGCAAAGTTCGGCAGCAAGTGACGCGCAATAATCCGCTTTGGCTTCGCCCCCATCAGGCGTGCCGCCAGTGCATAGTCCTCTTCACGAAGCGCCAGAAGTTTCGATCTCACTGCGCGGGCAAGCCCCGTCCAGTCGATCAGACCAAGGATAATCGTGATCCCGAAATAGATTAAAATCGGGCTCCAGGTCACGGGCAATGCGGCTGAAAGCGCCATCCAAAGCGGAATTTCCGGCAACGAACGGATGACTTCAATCGCACGCTGGGCTGTTGAATCCACCCAGCCACCGTAATACCCGGCCGCCCCACCGATCAGGATACCGAGAAGGAAACTGACGGAAATGCCCACCAGACCAATGGTCAGCGAAACCCGCGCGCCATAGATCATCCGTGACAACATGTCCCGACCAAGTCTGTCGGTGCCGAACATGAACAGCGTACCGTCTTCAGACGGGCAGACGAAATGGAAGTCCATATCGATCATGCCCCAGAATTCATACTCATCCCCCGAACAGAAAAAGCGCAATGGCTCTATCCGATCCGTATTGACCGTGTAAGTCGGTTTGAGTGTTTCCATATTGACCGAGAAATCGGTGCCATATGTAAAAGGCCCGACAAATTCGCCCTCATGGAACAGATGAATACCCTGTGGCGGGTGATGGATATATTCCGAATTGCGGGTTTCCTGCGCATAGGGTGCAATGAACTCGACGATAAAGACCGACGCGTACATGATCGCCAGAACAATCAGTGAAAAATACGCCAGCCTGTGCCGTTTCAAACGCCACCACATCAATTGCCACTGGGAGGCCAGGAAATACTTTTCCTGCTCGGGCGTCAGTTCCTCGCGATCCCAGGGATCAAACGGTGCTGAATCAACAAAATGTTCGTTACGCTTTTCGGTTTCCTTGCTCAATTGCCGACCCCTCCCTGCAGACGAATGCGCGGGTCAAGCCAGGCAAGCAACACATCGGAAACAAACATGCCGACAACCGTCAAAAGGGCCAAAAACATCAGGAATGAACCAGCCAGATACATATCCTGACTTTGCAATGCCGTAAGCAACATCGGCCCCGTGGTCGGCAATGACATCACCACCGACACCAGAACCGAGCCCGACACCACTTGCGGCAGGATATTACCGATATCGGCGATAAACGGGTTAAGCGCCATGCGCAAAGGATACTTGAACAGTACCTTGGTCGGTGACAGACCCTTGGCATGGGCTGTAACCACATATTGCTTGCCCAGTTCATCAAGCAGGTTGGCGCGAAGACGGCGGATCATGGCGGCTGTCCCGGACGTCCCGATCACCACGACCGGTGCCCAAAGATGTTCAACGACCGACATCATCTTGGCCAAGGACCAGCCTTGATTGATGTATTCCGGGTCCATCAGACCACCGATTGATGTTCCGAAAACGACATTTGCGTAATAAAGCAGGATCAGGGCAAACAGGAAGTTCGGCATGGCAAGCCCAAGGAAGCCCAGCAACGTGAACCCATAGTCGCCCCAGCTATATTGACGGGTTGCCGAATAGATCCCGATGGGGAAGCTGACGATGTAGATGAAGATGATCGTGCTGAAATTCAGTACCAGCGACAGCCAAAGCCGATCACCGACCACATCGGACACCGGCAGGTTATATTCAAATGAAAAACCGAGATCGCCTTGCAAAAGCCCCCAGGCCCATTCGGCATACTGAATATAGATCGGCTGATCCAGCCCATATTGCCGTTTGAGAAACTCGATCTTGGCCGGGTCAACCGCCTCGCCCTGGGCTTGAAGCTCGTTGAGATACGTGGTCAGAAAGTCGCCGGGCGGCAGCTGAATGATGACAAACACCAGCACGCTGATCATAAACAGAGTGGGTATCATCACGAAAAGCCGTCTTGCCAGATAAGTCAGCATCGGCGCTGTTGCTCCCCCGAGGTTGTTTCACGCCATTCCCTCAACGACGTAAAACAACACGTTTTTAGTTAAAAGATTACCGATCCCACCAGAAGGTATCAGGCCGATAAATCCCAAAGAACGCACCCGGCTCCCAGCTATGGATGCCTTTTTCGGGTACGTTGCGCATGTCCTTGTCGATGACGACCGGTTGCGGCACGTTGCCGATCAAACCGATTGAGAACATGTTTTCCGAATTGATATCGAGAATGGCTTGCCATGCTTGTTTCTGGCCCGCTTCATTGCTGGTTTGCCACTTGCGATACTGTTCCATCAGTTCCCTGGCGGCTGGCATATCGGGTGCTTCACCCGCCTCGCCGTCCGTTTGATAATACTGCCCCCATTTCGGCCATTGCAGGCTGTCTTGCAGGACAGGAACAAATTCGTCAGGGGCAGTGTTGGGCGTCGCCAAGCCGTTATCAATACCGTTGAAAATCGACATGATCGTCTCGCCGGTATAGGCACGGTTGCGCATCACTTCGCGCTGCAACCCCTTGACGAACAGCTTGATGCCAACCTGACGCCAACTGTCGCCAACCAGTTCAAGCATGTCGTCATGTTCGGGGTTTTCCCCAGACGTCTCGACAATGATTTCCATCGGACGTCCATCTGGCAAAAGACGGATACCTTCGCCATTGCGTTCATCCAGCCCCATTGCATCAAGCAGTTGGTTTGCGGCCTTGACGTCGAAATCGGTATAACTTTCGCGATATTCCGGTTTGAACAACGGGCTTTTTGGCAAGATGGTATTGTTGGTTGGTTGCGCCAGACCAAAGAACATGACCCGGTTAATTTCGGTGCGGTTGATCGCCAATGACAGCGCACGACGGAAACGGACATCGCGCAGAACTTCGCGCCAGACCGGATCGCTGCAGGTCAGGTTGGGATACAATGCCGCGTAAGCCCCGGCCCCGACATCCCAAAGACGCACATCATAGTTCTGGTTGGCTTCGGATTGCTTCAGGAACGTGTAGTCCTTAAGCGACAGAATTCTGCTTTGCAGATCGACCTCGCCCGCGCCCACTTTGGCCGGAACCAGCTTTGCGTTCGAGATATTGAAGATCATCCGGTCGATGTAAGGAAGCTGGTTACCTTCCGGATCGACGCGGTGATAATACGGGTTGCGCACGAAGACGAAGCGATCAGACGGCTCCTCTGTCGTGATCAGCCATGGCTCCAGCGATGGGCGATGAATGTTGGAAAGCTTGTAGGGACGATCAATGTCCGTATGCAACACAGCCCAGCTACGCAGACCGCGTTCTTCAACCATCGCTTGAAGTTCGTCCGCATCACGATAATTCTCGTGGAACTGTTTCAGGTAGTGCGCCGGACGATAAATAAATGGCGGGCGGGTTGCTGCCAGTTCGGTCAGGAAAAACGGGTTTGGCTGTGACCAGCTGTAGCGAACGGTATATTCGTCAAGAATTTCAAAGGTTGCCGGTTCATTCCCGACAAACAGGAAACGCGGCGGTCCGACCGGAAACAGTTCATCATTATTGACGATATCTTCCCAGTAATAGCGAAAATCCTCGGCCGTGAACGGCTCGCCATCCGACCATTTGTGACCTTTGCGGATATGCAACGTGAAGACATTGCCTTCTTCGTTCACATCAAGCGCTTCAAGGATGTCTGGACGCAGGTTCAGATCCTGATCATAGCCGATCAAGCGGGCATAGCCATAGACAACCGCCATACGGATATCTTTGGACCGCCCCATGATGGTGACAAACTCCCCACCATACTTACCGATTTCCTTACCCTCACCCGCAAACTCAATCACATGCGGATGTTCTGGCAGGCGGTCGTTCATCGCAGGCAAAGACCCGCTTGCGACCGCATCCTCGAAATAAGGGACTTCTGCATGCGCCGGTGCGACCAAGACACTTGCCGCCAGAAAACCTGTCGTCATCACAAGGCCGGAAAAGGCACGATGAATTCTAGACATCGACGGGTTTAAAACACTGATCATATAGCGATCTCCGTAAAATCGGCACGTTCGGCACGAACAAAGTGATCTTCTGCGACCTGCATCATCTTGGGCTCGCTGGTCTGGTTGATCGTGAACGGGGCTGGCCACCGGGATGGATCAGATGCCTTGCCATCCATTATCTTGTCGAAATCAAGCAGGTGATCCAGATCGGCAAACGGCACGGCATGCAGCAAAGCCTGCGTGTAGGGATGCATCGGGTTTTTAAACAACACTTCACGTGGTGCGGATTCAACAATCCGCCCTGCACACATCACGGCAATCCTGTCTGCAACGTAATCCACGACCGCAAGATTGTGCGAAATGAACAGATAGGTCAAATTAAGATCGCGCTGCAAATCTTTTAAAAGATTAAGTATTTGCGCCTGAACCGACACATCAAGTGCCGATGTCGGCTCATCGAAAATCAACAAATCCGGCTTTAGGCTAAGCGCACGTGCAATCCCGATACGCTGGCGCTGCCCGCCCGAAAAACTATGCGGATAACGGTTCAGAAAGCGCGGATCAAGACCAACCAGGTCCATCAGTTCCAGCACCATTTTCTGTCGATAGTTACTATCCCCGACACCGTGAATAAGCATAGGCTCGGTAATGATATCCTGAACCGTCATTCGCGGATTAAGCGATCCGAACGGGTCCTGAAAAACAAATTGTATCCGCTTTCGGTAGGGATTGAGCTGATCTTCATCAAGCCCTGTCAATTCAGTCATCTGTCCGCTTTCACCGCGAAACAGAATGGAACCTTCATCCGGGCTCATCGCGCGCATGATCAGTTTGGAAAGCGTTGTTTTACCACAACCACTTTCACCCACAAGACCAACGCATTCGCCGCGATTAACCGTCAGCGAGACGTCGGACACTGCGGGTATAAGGCGCTCTTCGGATTTGATCCAGTTACCCTTGCGCGTGGTAAAACTTTTGCTGAGATGGCGAACTGCCAGAACCGGCTCGCTGGCCATGGTCGGGTGCAGGGCCAAAGTTGCCGGAACATCCGATGTATTTTGTTGTGTATCGCCATCACCTGCACTGGCAAGTAGACTGCCGGTTTTCGGCTTGATCTCGCGCAGCGGGCGCAATCTTTCGTCAGGTCCCATATCAAAGTGCGGAACCGCCGCCAGCAATGATCGTGTATAGGTATGGCCGGGATTGATGAACACATCGTCGGTTTTGCCAGCCTCGACCACCCGCCCGTCATAAATCACCACCATCCGGTCTGCCATGTTGGCAACCACACCAAGATCATGGGTGATCAACAGAACCGACATCTGCAGTTCCGCCTGCACTTCCTTGATCAGACGCAGAATTTGCGCCTGAATGGTTACATCAAGCGCGGTTGTCGGTTCATCCGCAATCAGCAAGGCCGGACGACAAACCAGTGCCATCGCAATCATCGCGCGCTGGCGCAGGCCACCGGAAAGTTCGAATGGATAAGTTTTCAGTGAACGCTTGGGCTGCGGAAAGCCGACCAGTGTCAGCATTTCAACGGCAAGCTCACGCGCCTCGGCCGATCCGACCTTGCGATGAAGTTTCACGGCTTCACATATCTGATCGCCGATTGTGTGGAGCGGCGACAGGGAACTCATCGGTTCCTGAAAAATCATCGAAATCCGGCCACCGCGAATGGCGCGCATGTCAGAGCCAGACCGATCCAGCATGGCGATATCCACCCGGGTTCCGGGCTTTTTCGGATCGGCAAAGATGATAGACCCTTTGGTGACTTGGGCCACCTTTGGCAACAAGCCCATGATCGCCTGCGAAATGGTGCTTTTGCCCGATCCGGACTCACCAACCAGTGCCACGGTTTCCTGCGCACCGATGCGAAAGCTTACATTTTCGACAGCCTTGACACGCATGTGCGGCAGTACGAATTCAACTTTCAGATCCTTGATGCGCAGAATATCGGTCATTCTAGTTGGTACCACCGTGTTTGCGTTCGGATGCCGCGGCCTTAACCAGTGTTTCGGCCTCATCCATGCGCATCAAGTTTGTTCTTGTGACGTCATCGACAAGCAGCTGGTTATCTTTCGCCCAATCACGAGAAATTTCAAGGAGATCGTCAAAACCATCCAGTGTTGATTCTGCGACAATTTTCGCATCCCCTGCCTGCAGGGTCAGCTCGAACCATCCCTTGTTGCCATCGCGCTTGGTACTAAAGTAACGCAAACGGAACTTTGAAAGTTCCGGCCAGGCAAAAGCCGTTCCACCGCGCAGACTTGAAAGCCGAATGCCGTATTCCGATACATAAATCTTTGACTGGAAGCGGATAACCGTGCGGGCAAAATAGAAAACGAACAGCAAAGCAAGCCCGGCCGACGTCCATTGAATGATTGCGAGCATCTCGGGAATCAGCGCGATAACCCCGCAAATCAGCAGCCCGACAATTGATTTCGCCAGATCAGGGGCCATCAATTTGGATGGATAGCCCATCGTCTGGACTTCGCTGTCACCAACACCTGCCGGCTTTACCGGGTCCACAGTGCTTGGCACGGTGCTTGGCACACTGGGGGCCTCGGGGGCCGGTGCCTGTTCAGGTTCCACGTGTTGTTTTGGCCTTATTGCCATGGAAATACTCCAGGTATTCTCAACCAGCGCAAGGCTGAATGGTCCATAGAAAACAGATTATCAAGGAACTTCGTGGTGGCCTCGTCATGGACAAGATGATGGGTCAGAATGCCCGTCGGCTCATCCGCGTCGACCTGCCCTGTTCGCCGCGCCGCCAGATGTTCAATCATCGCGCCAAGTGCCGCGTCTTCGCCAACAAAACCGCGTATTCCACGCCAATCAATGACGTCAACATGCGTGTTGACCTGCATGATGCCTTTGTACGGCTCTGCCGCCTTGCGGGCATTGAATGTGCTGATCCCGCAAAAGCCAAGGGAATGCAAAGCCGCCACGACATCTTCGGCCACCCGGTTCCATGGCGGCACCAGGACCGGCAAGAAACGATTGCCAAAACGCGATTGCAGAACCGAAAACCCATGGCGCAGATCGGCAACGACATCGCCAATATCGCGCACGTCATCGAGTTCCTGTTTCTTGCGTCCCTCTGGCATGTGGTTCTGGTGGGACCAGCCATGCTGCAACACACGTGTATCAAGCGTCTCGACAAGACGTTCGACAAGGTCATCCTGCAAAGCCGCCGGAATAACCGCAAGGGCGAGTGGCACTTTATAGTCTTGTTCGAAACGCAGAAGCGTCTCAAGCGCCGGGGTAACAGAAACAGCATCGTCGTCACGCCACCACGCGGTGGCAATCCGGTCTTCCGACTGCCACAGATCAAGCTCTGCGCGTAATTGGTCCCAGCTGCTCATGCCTGCCCTTTGATCTTTTCTGCGATGATTGACGCAGTTCTTTTTGCGCCATCCAGCGCGATTTTAATCCCGCTTGGCTGTCTGGCGTTATCTATTTGTTTTGCTAATGATTGCGCAGACAGGCCATCAAGATCAAGCAGGGAAATAACCCCTTCATTGGCAAGGACTTCTGCACGTTCGGTTTGCTCGCTTTCGCCGCCTTCCGCAAAAGGCACCATGACCGCTGGCGTTCGTGTCGCCAACACATCCATCAGCGTGTTGTATCCGGCCTGTGAAACGGAAACGGCGGCACGCGCCATCCGTTCACGGAAATCGGGCAAGAACCGATGCAGGATCACACCGTCGGGCAACTGGCCGCGCAAAATATCGAACTGATCTGAGGGAAAATGCGGCCCAGAGACAATATCCCAAATAGCGTCGCTATATTTTTGCGAATGCGCGCGGGCAGAAATTGCAAGCCTGATCAGTTCAGCCCCGACGGCACCACCGCCAGCAGAAACGAGAACACCGCTACGATCTGCCTCAACACCATCCGAGACGTCATTGGCAACCTTTGGTGCGACATATCCCGTGTAGGCGATCAGGTCCGATATATCGTCGGCGAACTCAAAGCTGCGATCAAAACCAAACAGTTGCGGATCACCATGCACCAGAACCGCATCAAGATATTTACGCGCGGTATCACGCATCCATCGCGTTTTGCCGATGTCTTTTTTACGCACCAAAAGGTCTCTGACAGAACAAATGATCGGAATGCCTGCCTCAACCGCCGCGTCAAATAGCGGGATCAACTCGAAGCGAAATGCGCGGCGCCCGAATGGGAACATTTCGACCAGAAGCAGTTTCGGCGCGGTTTCCTTAAACGCGGTCAGGAGTTGTCTTTTACGTTCTTCCTGCCAATCGTCCCCCAAGGCGTTCCCTTCCGGATCGACAAGCCCAGAGAAACCAGTATCGGATGTTTTGCACGGGGAAAGCTGAACAACTTCATTGGCCGCGAAATCAAGGCTGTCATCGGGCACACCGCCGCTTACGACCGTGACGCCAAGCCCTTTATCGCGAAGCGCCTGATTGATCAACGCCATACGGCGGACGTGACCAATGCCAAGCAAGTGCTGAACATAAACCATGACGTCACTCATCACGCAGACTCCTGCGCAGGCGCAAGCGGCACATTGAGTGCTTCAACAGAGAGCCCGGCCTCATCAGTATACTGAAACACCTGCAAACAGTGCCAATCGAGTTTGTCTGGAATTTTGCCCATCATGTCCCATCCACGTGCTGCAGCATAGACAGCACGTATCACGCCCTTATGGGTGACCGCACCAAATTCCGGCAGGTCGCAATCCTTTAGAAATGTCGCAACCCGGTTCAAGACATCACGCGGGCTTTCGCCATCATCTGGGAGAAAATCCCATCCACGGTCTTCATTGGCGCGAAGGTCTTCCCCCATCCTTGCACGAAGATCCGACAGTTTTTGGCCCTCCCACGTACCCCAGTCCATTTCAATGAACGCGGGCTCAGTGGCAACGGTTCTGATCCCAAGCGCATCTGCAGTTTCACGTGTCCGGGACAAGGGCGAAGAAAACCACGGAACATTGGCCCACATGGCGGGCAAGCGGTGCTGGCGATACCAAGCAGCTGTCTCGGGCCTGATTGAGATATCTGTCCGTCCCTGAATGCGCTTTTCGGTATTCCAGGCCGTGACACCGTGGCGAAGCAATGCAAAACGGATCTGTTTCATACCAAACCCTGCCCGTTTTGTGACGAAACGTGACCCGGGATGATTTTCTTGAATGTGGTGGATAAAAGATCAGCTGCGGCTTCAAGCGTGTGATGCTGCGCTGCTTTCGATGCGCCAGCGGCACCTATATCGCGCAGTACGGCAATATCCGCCCCAAGGCATTCCGCTAAACGGTCTGAAAAAGCATCGACATCACCAACAGGCACAAGCCACCCGGTCACACCGGATGAAACAATACCCGACACACCGCCAGTATCCCCCGCCAGAACCGGAAGCCCCGCAGACTGGGCCTCAAGCAATGCCATTCCGAAGGCTTCATTGATCGCGGGCCATACGAACAAATCTGACTGCGCGAGAATATCTTTGGTTTGTTCCGGTGTTTTCAGGCCCACTAGTGAAACCTTGTCTTCACCAAGTCCATGTTCTTCAAAAAGGTCCTCGACCTCCTGACGCGCTGGGCCATCACCAATCACTGTCAGGTGCCAGTTATCAACACCATTGCGCCTGAGGCGACCCAGTGCGTCTGCCAAAAGCGCATAGGATTTCAGTTTGTCACCATCGCGCATCATTGCGGTTGTCACCAACCGCACCCATTCTGGATTGATTGCTACCCGCTGTCCGACATGCCATGACGCGACACGTGTAAAGGGCGGCAGGAAGTGCAGACGATCCGGTTGGCAGACCTGTGCAAGGCATTCCATATCGACCCGATTGAGTGAGAAAACTGCATCCGCCTGCCTAATTGCTGTCTCGACTGCCAGATGGCTTTGTCCCCATGGCCCGTTTGCACGCTTTGGGGCAAAGGATGCTTCGGCCACCACATACGGGATACCCAGCGCATCGGCGACAATCGGCCCGATCCAGTCCGGTGCCTTGTAATAAATATGATAGGTAAACCAGATATCCGGTTTGGGACGGAACCCCGATTGGTACTGGCGCACTAAACGGGCAGCAAGTTTGGTACCCAGTTCGGCAAGCCGCGCCTGCTTAAGGACATTGCCATCAGCAACGCGGCTACGAAGGCGGGCAGCAATATCGACCTTCATACCTGCTGACTGAAGGGCTTCACACAGCATGCGGGCAATCAGGCGGTCACCCGACGGAACAGGATGGTCAGTCGGCTTTAGCGGGGCGTAAAAGGCAACCTGCAAGTGCGTGCCTCCTACTCTGCGGCGGGTTGTTCGGCGGGGATTGCAGCCTGTTCGTCGGACTGGGAGTTAACACCGAAACGTTCCGCCAGTTCCTTCATGCCGCGATAGAACGAGAAATCACGACGCACAATCTCATTGCCCTTACGACCCATGGTTTCTCGAAGACGGGGATCAGTGATCAAGGCTTTCAGCGCACTCGCAAGTGCATCCGGATCACGTTCGGGCACAAGTTTGCCGTTTACGCCGTCTTTAATCAGTTCAGGAATGGCCGAAATTGCAGTCGAAACCGCAGCAAGTCCGCAAAGCTGCGCTTCCATCAGAACGTTTGGCAGCCCGTCGCGATCACCATCCTTCTCAATCCGGCTGGCCAGTACGAACAAATCGGACGACTGACATGCCGCGATAACTTCTTTCTGATCACGCGCCCCTTGCCAGTCACAGCGGTCCGCTATGCCGAGCTCCGTTGCAAGTTTTTGATATTTTTCACCATCGCCGCCACCAATATGAACGAACCGCCAATGAAGGTCGGCTGGCAACTTGGCCAAGGCGCGCAGAAGGTCGTCATAGCCCTTCTTGCCCACCAGTCGCCCGACCGACAGGATCCTTACCGGGTTATCGGCATCCGTCCCATCGCGCAGAGGTCTTTCTGGAAGGTCTTCGGGGAAACGCGAAAAATCCAGTCCGTGATAGAGCAGATTAACTTTATCCGGATCCTCAGCAAGTTTACGAAGGTAATCGACATTGGCGCTTGTACAGGTCACCAGCCAATCCATATCGCGCAGCTTTTCGCGCATGTCCCAGTCCTGACTTGTATAGATATCCTTGGCATGCGCCGAACAGGACCACGGCAAACCGCGCATGATCGCGCAATAGCGCGCCACAGATGCCGGGGTATGCAGGAAGTGGGCATAGATGCGGGTCACATCATCGGGCAGCTCGGCGGCCATCACCATGGCCTGGGCAAGTCGTCGCGCGCGATTGGCAGTGCGGTCCCGGCGGTAATCCTGCCACCAGATATTCAGGGCACGACGATATCCCGGCATCTTGCGGGCCTTAAGCCAGCCACGCAAAACCCGCATCGGTTCCTGATAGACATATTCCGGGAGATAATCGACCGCACCTGTAATGCGATCATTGATCGGATGGCGTTTTTTGTCGGTTGGATGGCGCAGCGACACAATCCGATAGGGAATGCCTGCCTGCTGAATACCCAAAATTTCCTGGGCGATAAAGGTCTCCGACAATCGCGGATAACCCTTCACCACGATTGCCAGATTGTCGCGTACCATCAAATCTATTCCCGATGAATTATTCTGCGGCCATTTGTGGCGGAAGCCAGCGATCAACCAATTCGCCAACGCGATCCAGTCCGCCCATAAGGTTTGGAACAGTCACATGTGACGGTTTTGGCTGATGTATCAGACCACGCAGTGCGTCGGCCATTTCGCGCGGATCGCGACCACCGTCTTCGGTCAGCATTCTGACCAGACCAAGCTTTTCTGCCGCCGCAGCGCGAACATACTGTTCAAGACGCGGCACAGTACGCGGCACGATAACGGCCGGTTTATCAAAGGACAGGATCTCGCAGAAGGTGTTGTAACCGCCCATGCCGATCACGCCGGCCGACTTGTGCATCAACACTTCGACATTGGCATCAAAGGTAATGACCGACAGTTTGTCGATCTTTTCCGCACGCTTCATGAATTCGTTTTGCTGTGTCGGCCCCATAAAGGGTCCGAGAACAACCAGCGACGGCACCGGAATGTCCGGATCGGTTTCATAGGCGCTAATCACCCAATCGACCAGATTGACGCCGTCCCCGCCACCGCCTGTCGTTACCAGATAATACGGTTCTTCAAGACCAAGCGCCCCGTGCTCGGGTGCGGGTCTGCGAGTGGCAGTACGTGGCAGATAGCCGGTATAGGACATCTTTTCTTCAACGCCCGGGGGCAAGTCGATCCCTTCGAGCGGATTACAGATTTCCTTGAGGCCATAGACCCAGATTTCGTCATAGAGATTTGCCAAGGCCGGAACGCATTGCTTGCGGTCCCATTCTTCGCGCAGGTTCACGGGATCATCCATCACATCGCGCAAGCCCATCACCAAACGGGTGCGACGATGGCGCAACATCTGCAAGGTAGACTCGACCTCGCCGCGCAAGCCAAGCGGTTCTTTATCAACGATAAAGATATCCGGGTTAAACACATCGGCTGTATGCTGGATAATCGATTCTCGCATCGCCAGAATCTGGTCGACATCGATATTAAGGTTAAGCGAAGTATATTCGCCATTCGACAGCTTGATCACGCCCGGAATGCGGACAAAGTCCACGCGCGAGCGGAATTCAAAGCTGCCGATAATCGGCGAGCCTGACAAAATCAGTACAGATACATCATCGCGATGCGATACCAGGGCATGCGCAATCGTACGGCAACGGCGCAAATGCCCAAGCCCAAAGGTATCATGGCTGTATATCAGAACCCGATATCCGGAATTCCCTACGATTGACATATCCCCGCCCGTATGCGTAGTGATCTCAGTTCCCCGCACAACCCATAAACAGGGTGACAGGTTCTTTGTTTATGGCAAGTAAATCCGTGAAGTCGGGGTTTGCGCCCTTCTTTCAGCTCCTGGACAATTGCTCTCATACTGAACCGATATCGCGCAAGACTTTTTCGAGCATCTCTTTTCTTTCTTCCGCGGTTTCAAGCGAACGAAGTTTTTCCGAAAGCGCAGTTACTGTACCTGCATAAAGATTATGCCAGTCATCGCGCGAGAGTTCTTCACCCGAAAGACGTGCCTGCGGAATAGCCGGTTGGCCTTTGCCCTTCTTGAGGGTGACCGTATCATCAAGCATCGGCATGGAAATCTGCTTTTCCTCGATGCCGTGCGCCATCAGAACTTCGCGGAATGCCGCACGTGCGCCTTCTTCACCGTGGGTGAGGAAAATCTGACGCGCGACTGGCAAGCGGTTCTTGGTCCATTGCAAAAGCATGTCCTGATCGGCGTGGCCGGAATAAACGTCCAACGTCCGAATACGGGCACGCACTTCGATTTCATCGCCGTGGATCCGCACATGTTTTGCCCCGCCCTGCAAAACACGCCCGAAAGAGCCCGCCGCCTGAAAACCGACCAGAAGCACAGTGCAATTAGGCCGCCACAGGTTGTTCTTCAGATGATAGCGAATGCGACCGGCATCGCACATGCCACTTGCGGAAATAATGATCGCACCGCTGGTGACCTGTGCGAGCTGCTTACTGGCCTGAACATCCGGCACCATATGGAACTTCGGATGCGACAGCGCCTGTGCGTCGCCGCGCTTCAGGTGTTTGGCAAATACATCGGTCGCACGTTGCGCCAAGGGGCTATCGACAAAGACATTTGCCGGTGGCAACTGGCCGCGGTTGAAAAGATGCGCAAGATCAACAAGCAACTCTTGCGTTCTGGCAACGGCAAAACTCGGAATAACCAGATTGCCGCCATTGCCCAGCGCATCCTGAACTTCCTTGCGCAGCATCTCGCGGCGTTCTTCGTCGGTCATCACCGGACGGTTACGATCGCCATAGGTGGTTTCGACAAACAGATAGTCGACCCCCGTCGGGGCCTCGGGCGCTTCGTTGAATACGGCCTCACCGGTTCCAACATCACCCGAGAACAGCAATCTTGTCGGTTTACCGTCTTTGTCGCCGTTCTCAATCTCCACCTCGATCGACGCGGAACCAAGAAGATGCCCCGCATCCCAGAATCGCGCCCGCACGCCGTCGATCACCGGCAACCATTCGTGATAGTCGACAGTCTTGAGCTGCGAAAGCGTATTTTCCGCGTCTTCACGGGTGTAGATCGGGGTGACTTCCGGACGACCGCGCCGCGCATTGCGACGGTTCAGACGTTCGACTTCGCTTTCCTGAATGTATCCCGAGTCCGGCAACATATAGGTCAGAAGATCACAGGTCGGCTCCGTCGCATAAATCGGCCCGCCAAACCCGGCCTTGACCAGCTTGGGCACCAGGCCGGTATGGTCAATATGCGCATGCGTCAGCAACACAGCCGAAATCCGGTCCGCCTCAAACGGGAACTTGCCATAGTTCAATTCACGGACGGTTTTGCTGCCCTGGAACATACCGCAATCGACAAGAAAATTGCCCTGATCGGTCTGCAAAAAATAGCAAGACCCGGTCACCCCACCAGCAGCACCACAAAACGTCACCGATATCGTCATTCTATTCACTTTCGCGGATTGGAAACGATCCAACAGTCCGGCAAACCATGTTCGTTTGCAATGATGTGGATCATTTTTGATGAAGTCACTGCAGGCCTTGCAGCGGCAAATAAAGAACCTGATCTCCCTTGGAGACCTGTCCGCAATTTTCCGGCAGTTCAATCAGACCTTCGGCCCAGACCATTGATGACAGCATCCCTGAACTGGTCGAAGAAAAAGCAATCGTTTCGAATTCGCCGTCATCATTCTGCACCAGACGCGCACGCAACCATTCCCTGCGTTCGGTGCCACGCCTGAAATCAAACCCGGCACGGACCGGGATACGTGTTGGCGCCAATTTGGAATGATCCGCGCCCATCGCATGGCGCAGCAATGGCAAAACATAGAGCAACCCTGAGACCAGGACTGATACCGGGTTCCCCGGAAGCCCGATCACCAGACAATCACCGATCTTGCCGCGCATCAAAGGCTTGCCGGGCTTGATCGCAAGCTTCCAGGCGGTGATTTCACCAAGGCTGTCGACCACCGGTTTCAGAAGATCGGCCTTGCCGACCGAAACACCGCCAGATGTCATGATCACGTCATGCGACTTTGCCGCGCTCGACAACGCGTTTTGCAACACATCAAAATTATCAGTCAGCAATCCAAGGTCTGTGACCTCGCAACCTATGGACCGCAACATCCCGATCATTGCAAACCGGTTGGAATCATAAATGCCCCCCGGCGGCAACGGATCACCGGGCTTGGCCAGTTCATCTCCGGTGGAGAAGACAGCAACTTTAAGGGGCCGCGCAACCGACAAGCTGCCAAATCCCTGCCCGGCCGCAATCGCAATATCCTGTGGGCGCAGGATTGTGCCTGCCTTCAAAACTGTATCACCGGTTTTGATGTCTTCACCCAGCCAGCGGATATTTTGATGCAAACTTGTGCGTGCGATCACGTCGGCATCAATTTCAATGATGGTTTCATCGGCATTGGCTTTGACATTTTCCTGAATGATCACGCAATCCGCGCCATCGGGGATCGCTGCCCCCGTCGCAATACGGATCGCGCATCCCATTGGCAGGGTTCCGTCATAAGGGTGGCCAGCCAACGATGCACCAACGACCGAAACCGGGCCGTCTATTGCGGCCAGATCGGCATGACGCAGGGCGTAGCCATCCATTGCCGAGTTATCTACCGACGGCACAGAAATCCGCGCAATGACGTCCTTGCGCAAAATCGCACCGTAGCAATCACTGATCGGGCGTTCTTCGGATGGCGTCATCACCGGCACTTCGGCAAAGGCAATGTCGAGCGCATTGGAAAGTGTTGTCAGTCCCGGTTTGATTGTTTGCATTCCGAAAGTTTCCTGCCGCCCTTGATCTTGTTTTGTATTCCCATCCGCAATCAGGATAGCCCGATCATCGGCGGGACGCATCAGGATTGTCCGCTATGCCCCGGACGGGATTTTGAAATTGCACGGCTCAGCATAATCACCGGCACCACACCGACAAGCACAATGGTTAGCGCCCCAAGGGCAGCATGTTCAATCATTTCATCCTTGGCGAACTGATAGACATGGGTGGCCAGTGTATCAAAATTGAACGGACGCAAAATAAGCGTTGCTGGCAGTTCCTTCATGCCATCGACAAAGACCAGCACCGATGCCGCCAAAATGCCACCACGCACCATCGGGAAGTGAATGCGCTTTAGCGTTCCCCAAGGGCTTTCGCCCAAGGTGCGCGCCGCATCATCCATGCTTGGCCGAACCTTGCCAAGGGCAGCTTCGATCGAGCCATAGGATACCGCCATGAACCGCACTGCATAGGCAAAGACCAACGCGAATACCGTCCCGCTTAGCAGCAACCCGGTCGATATGCCGAAGGTATCGCGCATCACCGCGTCCAACGCGTTGTCAAACCGTGCAAACGGGATCAAAACACCGATGGCCAGAACCGCGCCCGGCACGGCATAGCCGACCGATGAAAGACGGACACAGAATTTCAAAAGCGGTTGCGGGAACAGGCGCAGCGCATAGGCCATGAATATCGCGCAGCCAACGGCAACAAGTGTCGCAAGCCCGGATACCAAAAGGCTGTTACCGGCAATTTCAAAGAAATCCGCCGTCCAGCTTTGATCAAAATAGCCAATGGAATAATAAATCAGCACCAGCGACGGCACGACAAAGCCCAGCACAATCGGCAGGATACAAACCGCCAACGCCCCGGCCTTGGCAAGCGGGCTCAGTTCATAGCCCGGGAGTTCCTGAAAACGGCTGGTGGTGTCATGGAAACGCTGGCGGCGACGTGAATAGCGCTCAATCACCATCAATGCGATCACAACAGCCAGCATGGTCAGGGCAATCTGGGCAGCACCACCGGCATTTCCCATACCAAGCCAGACATTAAAAATACCGGCCGTCAGGGTATGCACGGCAAAGAAATCAATCGTGCCAAAGTCATTGAGCGTTTCCATCAACGCAATCACAACGCCAACAACAATTGCCGGTCGCGCCAACGGCAACGCGACCGTAAGAAACGAACTCCAGGCACTCCGTCCCAGAATACGGGCGGCTTCAATCGCGCAGATCGATTGCGACAGGAAGGCTGCACGTGCGAGCATGTAAACATAAGGATACAGCGTCAGGCTAAGCACAATGATCGCACCGCCCTTGGTGCGAATATCGGGGAACCAGTAATCAGCCGCCGATTGCCAGCCAAACATATCGCGCAGCATCCCCTGCACCGGCCCGGCATATTCCAGAAGATCGGTATAGACATAGGCCACGATATAAGCCGGGACCGCCATGGGCAGCAGCATCGCCCATTCAAAGAAACGCTTGCCCGGAAGTCGGCACATGGTCACAACCCACGCCGAGGCAACCCCGATCAAGGTCACCCCGATGCCAACGCCCAGCATCAGAATGCCGGTGTTTTTAAGGTACCTTGGCAACATGGTTGAAGCCAGATGCGGCCAGATATTCTCGGTCGGGAACAACGCAATCCACGCCACGGCTACAATCGGTGCTGCCACCATCGCCGCAACGATAAACGCCCCGATCAACCAGACAGCCGACTGACCACGCGGCAACCAACGCATTGCCGTGCGCCCGGATGGTGCACGCATCGGGTCAAAGGTCTCCGTCACGGCGGCGGGCCGGATATCCTCTTCCTCTGGCGTCTGGCAAGCGTTGTTCAAGGCTGTTTCCGTTTCCTGCGTCGCGGATCATGCCACCCTGTGCGGGTTGGCCGGTCTTGATACCTTGGGATGGGCGTGCGGTCTACTCGTTAAAGCCGACTTCATCAATCAGACGGATCGCCGCCCCACGATTGGCCGCAACCGTATTGAGCGGCAAATCATCATGAACGAACGTGCCCCAGGCCCGAACCCTTTCGGACCAGGCGACCCCCGGTTTGACCGGATATTCGAAATTGATATCGGCATACATGTGCTGGGCTTCGGCACTTGAAAGGAATTCCACCAGCTTGATGGCGTTTTCCTTGTTCGGCGCATATTTCATCAGCGCCACACCGGAAATATTCACATGCGTGCCGCGATCCCCCTGATTGGGGAAGACGATGCGCACCTGCTTGGCGGCATCGGCCTTGTTCGGATCATCCAGCATCTTGCCGTAATAGTATGAATTGCCGATCGCCACATCACAGACGCCCTGTGACACCGCCTCGATCTGGTCGGTATCCCCGCCTTGCGGCTTGCGCGCCAGATTGTCCTTAACCGCACTCAGCCAGGTTTTGGTCTCTTCTTCGCCATGGTGGGCAATCATCGAGGCGATCAGGGCAATGTTATAAACATGCATGGCCGAACGCACACAAATGCGCCCCTTCCATTTCGGATCAGCAAGCTCTTCATAGGTGGTGATGGCGTCCGGCTCCACCCGATCAAGCGAGGTATAAAGCACGCGTGCACGCGTGGTCATCCCGACCCAAAGCTTTTCTTCATCGCGGAACTGATCGGGGATATTGGCGTCCAGAACGGCACTTTCGATCGGCTGGGCGATGTCGGCATCGACTGCATCCTGAATGCGGCCGACATCAACGGTCAACAGCAGATCGGCCGGGGTATTGCGCCCTTCGTGCTTGATGCGCTCCACCAGTCCACTTTGCGAGAAAAGCGTATTGACGCGAATTCCTGTTTCCTCGGTGAAGCGTTTGAACATCGGTTCGATCAGAAAGGGCTGTCGAAGCGAATAGACATTAACTTCCTCTGCGGCATGGGCGGTGGGGAACATGGACAACCCCATCGCGGAAACAACAAGACCAAGAACGGTTTTGCGCAGAGAAATCATAAATGCCTCGTTTGGATCAGCTGCAGGTCGCACAGCAATTAGGAATGATTTGTATTTGCTGTGGCCGAAATTAAAGGGCCCGCCCCGCCTTTTGCAAGCAAGAAAACCACATAAGAGCCATACCCGAAGTCACGAATGCGCGACCGCATCCGGCCGGCGATGGCGTACCCAAACTGAAAAAAGGGGTGGCATTACACCACCCCTTTCAAAAAGCTCATCAAACTCAGTCGGTTTGACTATTCGTTATAACCGATCTCATCGACCATCTTGATCGCATCCGGGCTCAGGCGGGCAATCTCGGCCAGCGATACTTCATCGGCCTTGAAAGTGCCCCAGGACTTCACATTTTCGGCCCACTCGACGCCCGGTTTGACCGGATATTCGTAATTGACCTCAGCATAGATGCCCTGCGCAACATCACCGGCCAGGAATTCCATCAGCTTGATGGCGTTTTCGCGGTTCGGCGCATCGGCAATCAGGCTCATGCCCGAAATGTTCATCGACATGCCACGACCATCCTGATTCGGGAAGACAAGGTTCACGGCCTCGGCCCAAGGACGCTGTTCTTCATTGTCGAGCATCTTGCCGTAGTAATAGGTGTTGCCGATCGAAAGATCGCAAACGCCTTCCTTGATCGCCTTGACCTGTGCGCGGTCATTGCCCTGCGGCTTGCGCGCCAGATTATTCTTAAGACCCTGCAACCATTCCTTGGCTTTTTCCTCGCCATGAACGGCGATCATCGAGGCAAACAGCGCAACGTTATAAACATGCGTGCCGGAACGGGTGCAGATGCGCCCTTCCCATTTCGGGTCGGCAAGGTCTTCGTAAGACGTGATCTCGCCTTCTGCCACGCGCTCCTTGGAGGCATAGATCGCGCGACCACGCTGGGTCAGGGCAAACCAATGGCCTTCCGGATCGCGCAGATGGGCCGGGATATTGGAGGCCAAGGTATCGTTTGAAACCGCTTCGGTCACACCGGCGTCAACGGCCTGCTGGATACGACTGATATCGACGGTCATCAGGATATCGGCCGGGCTGTTCGCGCCTTCCTGCTTGATACGTTCAACCAAACCTTTTTCAGCAAAGATCACATTGACGTCGATGCCGGTTTCAGCGGTGAACTTTTCAAAAAGCGGTTCGACCAGAAATTCCTGACGCAGGGAATAGACATTAACTTCCTGTGCCATCGCGGTTGTCGCAGCCATCGCTGTTGCGCCGAATACCGCACCACCGACGAGTTTCTTGATATCCATTTGAACGATCCCTGTTGAATTTGACCCTGTTGGATTTGGGTACACGTTGAAACGTACTGACGTTGCAACTCACTTGCATATTCAATGCAATTAAGATCAACTCGCATTTAATTCAACACAAATTTGCTAGACAGGGTGTCAAAATGTGACGGACTTCACTTCTGATGTCATGCTTGGGCTCAACGTTGGGCCATATCAAAGCACATTAAACGACCCGCCACTCGATTGCTTCCAGGCATCGAGGAATTCCTGATAGGCGGGAATGTCGCCTGCCCGTTCTTCAAGCCAGCCCACGGTCAGATTGATCGCATGGTTATAGCCATCATGATCGGTCATCCCGGTATGAAGCGCATGGCGCAGATACAGCAAATAGGTATTCAGAACATCCGTCTCGCAATAGCGGCGAATGCCATCAATCTCGCCATTGTCAAACATGTCTGAAACCTTGCTGCCATCCACCCCGGTCTTGCCCGGCAGATCAAGGGCGGCACAGACCTCGTTCATCTTGGTGCGGGCCGAAGCCCCATAATCCGAAAGAACTTCGGCCAGATCACAATGCCAATGCGGCGCATAGCGTGCCGTATAGTTTTCCCACTTGTTTGACGCCTGATGCAGCCAGCGGGCCGACACCCCGTGCTTCATCGCGCGGTATTTCAAAACCGGCAGATCAAACCCGCGCCCATTGAAACTGACCAAGCGCGGATACAGCTTGCCGCAATAGGCAAAGAAGCCATTCACAAGGTCTTTTTCCTCGGATGCGAGCTCCCCGCCCGATCGCAGTTCTTCGATCTCATACATTTCAAGATCGCCGTCGCGCTGAATGGTCGCGCGCAGAAAACTGATCGCCACCACCTTGTGAAACGGCTGACGCGGGAAGCCATTACGCCCATTGGTGATTTCAAGATGATAGTCTTCCAGCATCTTGCGCCCGGTTTCCGGATCGGGTGCGGTTTCACCGGTCAATTGCGGCAAAACATCAATATCGGGCACGGTTTCGATATCAAAGACGAACAGGCTGGAATGCATCATGGCGGCCCTCAATTCAAAATGCCCGGTAATGTGTTTTGCCCAACATAACGACAAAGCCAGACAAATTAAACCAATCCCCGCGACAACCGTAAATCACACCACCTGACATCTCCTGCCATCTCTGTCAGGAGCATTGTGCAATGATTTCAACATCACGTCGACGTGACATCTCATACCGGGGGTTGCGCGCATTTGACAGCCAAGTCTAGAATTGCAGCACCTGTATCAGGGGCACGGTCATATTCAAGTCGGGACCAGAGGGATTCCCGACGATTGCGGACATCCCGCACCGACCATGCATTTGATGCGATTCCGGACCGCAACCACGAAGGGACAGAAGGATGAAAACCCTGCCTACCGGAGCCGCAATGCTTTTGGCCGCTGGCCTTGCATTTACTTCTCATTCAAGCGCAAACGCGCAAGATGCCACATGCGAGATTGATCGACCGGTGATGTTTGCCGGTCTCAATTACGACAGTGCGCTTTTCCATAACGCTGTTGCCCGCTTCATCATTGAAAAGGGCTATGGCTGTCAGACTGATGCCCTGCCCGGCGATGTCATCCCGCTTTTGACAGGCGCCGGCAAAGGGGACGTTGATATCGTCATGGAAATCTGGCGCGACAACGTTGCCGAAGCCTGGACCAAGGCCGAAGAAGCCGGCAATGTCAGCCAGATCGGGGTGAACTTCGATGACGCCGTCGAAGGCTGGTTCGTACCAAGCTATGTCATCGAAGGCGATGCCGAACGCGGCATTGAACCGATGGCGCCGGACCTGAAATCAGTCGATGATCTGGCGAAATACACCGAACTGTTCGAAGACCCGGAAGAACCCGGCAAGGGGCGTTTTTATAACTGCCCGTCGGGCTGGGTCTGTGAAAAGGTCAATTCGGCCAAGCTTGGTGCCTATGACCTTGATGACAGCTTCACCAACTTCCGCCCGGGCACCGGTGCGGCCCTTTCGGCTGCCATCGCATCGGCGCATAAACGCGGTAAACCGGCCCTTTATTACTATTGGGGTCCAACCTGGGTGATGGGTCTTTATGACAGCACGCGTCTTGAAGAACCGGCTTATGACAAGTCGATCTTTGATGCGCTGAAAACAGAAGAAAACCCGACCAAGGCAACCGCCTACCCGCAAAGCACAATCACGATTGGTGTGAACAACGACTTCAAAGCCGCTGCACCAACCCTGATCACCTTCCTGACCAACTACGAAACCAGCAACGCGCTGGTCTCGGAAATGCTGGCCTACATGCAGGAAAATGACGAAAAGCCCGATGGGGCAGCGATGCATTTCCTGAAATCCAAGCCGGACGTCTGGAAAGCTTGGGTGCCAGCGGATGTTGCAGCACGTGTTGAAAGCGCGATGTAAGTAACACCACCAATAAATCACTCGAATACCCCACAGGAGAAATCCTGTGGGGTGTTTTGTTTAGCAAGAAAAATACGACGATAATTGAATAAACTAGGTCGGCCGGGATCCATCCTCAAAAGCCGCCAACTGGCAGTGTGTAAGGCGCTTGAAGCGCCATGCGGCCCATAGGCGATAAACAAGATTTGCGATCTGCCGAATAACAGGCAGAGCAATAACCGCTGCCAAAACACGCCATCTGTCTAGCTGACGCCAGATCAAAATGAACGCATCAGCACCTGCATGCCATCGCCCATCTGAATCTAGGGCACGCATTTGCTTTAGCCCTTCGACAAGTGAGATGCCGTGCTTTTCAAGATCGCCTGCGTGTTCCGTGACGTCGCGCCATTCGAAAACGCCTTTTGGTGCGATATTGCGGTAGTAATTGATTTCGCGCGAACACAAACCGCATTTTCCATCAAAGAACACAGTGATCATCGCAACCTCTCAGGAAAACAATATTGTCTATGATTTACGGCTTTGGCTGGCCTCTGGATTATCAATCACATTAACAGGCTACCAAAAGAAGTCAGGAGATGTCAGTCATAGTTCGATTTACTGTCGCGCGGTCCACGTGATCTTGTTAGGCTCTTACGCTCATTGATTTTTTGAGCAGATCGGGCCAATTGCGCCATGTTTCCAGAACAGTTGAATGTGCCTTTGGGCAAGTGGGTCAATCAGTTTGTTGATTGGCTGGTGGTCAATTACGGCGCGGCGTTTGAGGCCTTTGCCGACAGTTTGCTGACCGTTCTGGTGGCACTCGAGCAGGTCTTGCGTGGTGCACCCTGGTGGGTGGTCTTGATCGCCATTGCCGCGATCACCTGGCATGCCAGCAAGAACTGGAAGCTGGTTGTCGGGCTGGTCATCGCCATGTTTGCCATTGGCATGCTGGGTCTTTGGGACAAGGCAATGCAAACCCTTGCCCTGATGATTGTCGCGACATCGCTATCGGTTCTGATTGGCATTCCGGTCGGCATTGCCATGGCAATGTCCAATCGTTTGCGGGCCGTCATGTTGCCGATCCTTGATACCATGCAGACCATGCCGAGTTTCGTCTATCTGATCCCTGCCCTGATGTTGTTTGGATTGGGCAAGGTTCCGGCCATTCTGGCGACGGTGATCTATGCCGCCCCGCCCGTCATGCGCCTGACCGATCTTGGTATCCGGCTTGTTGATCAGGAAGTGCTTGAAGCGTCGCGATCCTTTGGCGCCAGCCGCAAGCAGATCCTGTTTGGTGTGCAGTTGCCGCTCGCACTTCCCAACATCATGGCCGGGATCAACCAGACGACGATGATGTCAATTTCGATGGTCGTCATTGCCTCGATGATTGGCGCACGCGGATTGGGGGAACAGGTCCTGATGGGTATTCAGCGTCTGGACGTTGGTGCGGGGATGGAAGCCGGGGTTGCGATTGTGCTTCTGGCCGTGGTGTTTGACCGGATCGGTCAGGCCTATGGCAAGCGATCACAACGATCGCACGATGCGGAGGACGCGTGATGAGTTACATCGAGATCCGCAATATTTTCAAAATCTTCGGGCCTGATCCGCAATCCGCACTTGAACTGGTAAAGGGCGGTGCAGACAAGGATGAAATCCTTGCCAAAACCGGTCATACGGTTGGTCTTCACGATGTCTCCCTGTCGATTGAACAAGGGGAAACCTTCGTCGTCATGGGCTTGTCTGGATCGGGGAAATCAACGCTTATTCGCCATCTTAATCGCCTGATTGATCCGACAGCGGGCGAAGTATCATTTGGTGGCGAAGATATCCTTGCGATGGATATTCCGACCCTGAATGCCTTTCGCCGCAAGCGGCTTGGCATGGTGTTTCAGCGCTTTGGCCTGCTTCCCCATCGCAACGTGATGGATAACGTTGCCTATGGGCTCGAAATCCAGGGTACTGCGCGCAAGGAACGCGAAGCCGCCGCATCTAAATGGATCGAACGTGTGGGTCTGGCGGGGTATGAGGCCAAATATCCTGATCAACTATCGGGCGGCATGCAGCAACGTGTCGGCCTTGCCCGGGCACTTGCCACCGATCCGGAAGTCTTGCTGATGGATGAGGCTTTCTCCGCCCTTGATCCATTGATACGGTCTGACATGCAGGATGAGCTGATGAAGCTTCAGGCGGAGCTTCACAAGACCATCGTGTTCATTACCCATGATCTGGACGAGGCGCTTAAGATCGGCGACAGGATCGCGATCCTGAAAGACGGCAAGCTGGTGCAGGTCGGACGGCCAGAGGAGATCGTGCTTAGACCCGCAGATGATTATGTCCAAGCCTTTACCCGCGATGTGAACAGATCACG
>NZ_DGMR01000031.1:6657-75381 GCF_002388495.1 Thalassospira sp. UBA4513 | reverse complement strand
ATGCACGTCTTGCCGATATCCTGCCTGTTGCACTAGCCAATGGCACGTCAATGACGGTGCGTGATGCCCAAGACACTGCGATTGGGACCCTGTCGCCACAGCAGATTGTCGAAGCACTGGAAGGTTAAACCAGAGCGCCTTGCGAGAGCTTAGCGGTCAACAATCTGGCAGCGCCGGAAATAGCGCAGTTCAGATTGCTCTGCCGCGTCGGCGGTTGATTGGTGAATGATGCGATAAAGGCCGCTGTCGCCTGCGCGATTATGTTCGGTGGCAATGATCAGCCACAGAAAACCATTTTCATCAGCGCGTGCGCGATCTGTCGGCGATGGCAGGGCCTTGCCATTGGGGTGGGAATGAAAACATCCCACAACCTGCTCCCGGTTTTGCCGCGCTGTGCGATGCGCATCGATCAAGGTTTGCGGATCAATTTCAAACGTGGTCAGCGGATCTTCCGCAACGTTGCGCGCAAACACCACACGGTCGATCCGGTTCGGGGTATCGATGGCGGCAATCAGAAGGCCGCAGGCTTCTTCCGGCCATTTAACAGCGGCAAAATCGCGTATTTCTTCGAGAAGCGCCTTGCCAAGTGCGATGTGGGTCTGATCATCGCCGCCTGATGAGCTGTTGTTTGCGATCCCCTGCCCGTTTGCCATCACTGCACGCACCCCTGTGCTTTCAGACTACTGCGCGGCCTGTTGCAACAGGATACGCCCAAGGACCTTCTTTTCGCTTAAGGAAACAATAACAATACGCGCTCTATCACCGTTTCGACCTTCGATATGGAGCGTTGCCTGCGAACCATCGACAGAATAGCCAACAAGACGTTCACCGTCTTCAAGGTCGATAACGACATCACCGAACGCGCCAAGAGCACCTTGCGCGGCCGCATTATCGCCACCTGCAAACGGCACGGACGGCGTCACCGTTGGTGTATTCTCCTCGACACTTGTGTCTGAGGCATTCTTGTCAAGCGACAGGCCATAGACGACAAGTCCGATACCCACCACGATCAGAACGCCCATGAACGCGACCAGAGCCTTAACTACACGCATCGTATTTCCAACTGACAAAGTTTGATGAAACCTGCATGCTCGCCACACGCGCGATCATACGTACCCTGTTTCAAGGCCATAGCGACAAGCACGATCAATTGCAAGGCAACAACGCAAATGAAGCAAGTTGTCGCAATTCGTTGCAATCGCCGGACAAAGCGCTAAAAGCGGCGAACACATGCATCATTACAGTCACCCAATCAAACCATGCCAATAGCAAACGATGTCTGAAAACCTGACCTATACCGCGACAGACCAGGACGAAGGTGCCCGCCTTGATAAGGTGTTGGCGACCGCCTGGCCCAATCAGTCGCGTTCGCGGATCAAGGCCTTGATCGAAGACGGTCAGCTTTGTGTCAATGGCACGCCTGCAGCCAAGATGTCTGCCAAGGTCAAGGCTGGCGATGTTTTTGATCTGAGTGTTCCCGAACCGGAAATGGCCGAACCGACGCCCGAAGACATCAAACTTGATGTGCTTTTTGAAGATGAAGACCTGCTGGTGATCAACAAGCCCGCTGGCATGGTTGTTCATCCCGCAGCCGGCAATGAAAGTGGAACACTTGTGAATGCGCTTCTGGCCCATTGCGGGGACAGTCTTTCGGGTATTGGCGGGGTTAAACGCCCGGGGATCGTGCACAGGCTGGACAAGGACACCAGCGGCGCAATGGTGGTCGCCAAGAACGATGAAGCCCATCGCGCCCTTTCAAACCTGTTTGCCGAGGACAAGGAAAACATCGAGCGCGCCTACCTTGCGGTCGTGTGGGGTGTTCCCCGCCCCCGCTCAGGTGATATCGAAGGCAATATTGGCCGCAGCCCGCGCAATCGGAAAAAGATGGCGGTGGTCAAAAAAGGGGGGAAATATGCCCTCACACACTACAAGACTCTGCAAACTCGCGACGACTCGTTGGCGTCCCTTGTTGAATGCCGCCTTGCAACCGGACGGACGCATCAAATTCGTGTTCATATGAACCATATCGGGCACGCACTTGTATGTGATCCGGTTTACAGCCGAAACAGACCAGCTGGCAAACTCAACCTAGAAGCGCAACAGATTTTGAACGCATTCAACAAACAGGCGCTGCATGCCCGAACGTTAGGATTTCTGCACCCTCGCACCGGTGCCTATATATCCACAGAGGCACCTATACCAGGTGACCTTTTGGCACTGATAAAGGCCCTAAAACTATACCTTTGAATAGTTGATACTAGCCTTACTGTCTAATTTTCCATTGACGGTTTCTAATACTCCCGTATAAGCTCCTAAAAAGTGCAAGGGGTAAAATGCACTTTTAGAAAGCAATACGGGAGGCTTTGATGAAGCAAGGAAACGCTCTTCCAACTATCTCTCAAGATGGTCTCACGGTATACCTTCAACGTATACGCCGCTACCCGATGCTTACCCCGGAACAGGAGACGACCTATGCCTGCAATTTCCGGGACAAGGATTGCGATAAATCTGCTGAAAAACTGATTACCAGCCACTTGCGCCTGGTCGCCAAGATCGCGATGAGTTACCGCGGTTATGGCCTGCCGATCAACGAGCTTATTTCCGAGGGCAATGTCGGCCTGCTGCAATCGGTAAAACGCTTTGACCCGGACAAGGGCTTCCGCCTTGCGACATATGCAATGTGGTGGATCCGCGCCGCCATCCAGGAATACATCCTGCATTCATGGTCGCTTGTGAAAATGGGTACGACTGCCGCACAGAAAAAGCTGTTCTTCAACCTGCGCAAACTCAAAAGCCAGATGCAGGCAATTGATGAAGGCGACCTTCAACCTGAACAGGTCGAACTGATCGCAACCAAACTCAATGTGTCCGAAGATGACGTTGTGATGATGAACCGCCGCCTGGCCGGTCCAGATCACTCACTGAATGCGCCGGTCCGTATTGAGGGCGACGGTGAATGGGTCGACTGGATCGAAAGCGATGACGAAGATCAGGAAACCCTCTATGGCAAACGTGAAGAATTCCTGCAGCGCATGAGCATGCTCAAAAACGCGATGTCGCATCTCAATGATCGTGAGCGCGATATTCTGACGCAGCGCCGCCTGCTTGAAAGCCCGGTCACGCTTGAAAACCTGAGCCTTGCCTATGGCATCTCACGCGAGCGCATTCGTCAGATCGAAGTACGCGCCTTTGAAAAGGTCCGCAAATCGATCCATACGGACCTGCCCCACTAATACTGCCTGCTTTGCGTCCCTTCTGAAACAACTTGCGGCGGACATTGTCCGCCGCTTTCTTTTTGGCACAGTATTTTCTAGTCGATTGGCAAAGGATCAGTTTCCCGACCTGTCGACTTCCTTAATCAGACTATCGCCCCAGGTTTTGATAAGTCCGCGCTGCTTCTTGCGTAATTCACTGACACGACGCTGGGCTGCCAGATTCAGGACATTGGCAACAATTGGCGGCATGGCAAGGTATAGAAGCCAACCAAGGCCAGCTGCCCCATACATGATCGACAGCGCCAGCGGCTGGAAAACGGCCTGCGTTGCCCCGCCAACCGTTTGCGATGGCTGCATCCAGACTTCCAGAATATAGGGCGCAACCCCTGAAAAGTTCAGGCCGAAGACACACCGCGCCATCGTCCTGCCCGCGCTGCGATCAAAGATAAAGGCCACAAGTGATGGCAACAGCCCGACCGTCAACGTGATAAAGGTGGGAAGTGCGACCATGAACAGCAGCACGGCGGATGCAATAACCGACAAGCCGGAAAATGCGCTGCGACCGCCCTTTTTTGTGCCTGCTCGTTTACCCTTTGCCATGGCGATCCCTTAAAAGATATGCATCAAGAACAGCGCGGACACTGTCAGTAGTGCGATCATGGTGGACGCGAAAGCAGCCGCCTGTTGCCCGACCTTTTCGGCCAGCTCCATACGGGCCGGCCCCGACGATTCAAGATCAAACACTTCGCTTTCCGCTTCGGAGTATTCCGCGACGGCCTCGACAAACTCTGACTGGTCCTTGCGACGTTCCTGTTCGTCATTGATCAGGTTGTACAGCTCGACAAGGTTGCCGCGTTTGGCCAGTTTGGGAATCTCGGTCTCGACCCGTTCACGACGTGCCTTGCTATGGAATACCTTGATCGCCGGTTCCATCAGACGCGCAACCCAATGCGACAGGTTCTGCAAATTGTCCGGACCATGACGCCATTGCACAATCGCCAGCATGCTGATGATTGCGCGACTATATTCGACCTCGTCAGATGGGTTTTGCATCGCCAACAACTGTCCCTCGACATCGTCCTCAAGGCGGGCGGCAATGAAGGCGGCGATATGACGATCCACCGGCCAGCTTTCTTCGGATGCGGTTTCGGCTGCCTTTTCAAGGGCTGGCAGCAGATCTGCGATCTCGACGACATATTCCTCTTCGACCAGCGGGCTCAGGCAATGCTGGTTGCGCACGGTCGCATAGAGGCAGCGTTCATACCCGTAACCGGCACTTTGCTGCTGAATGTAATAGCGCAGGTTCTTGTATAGCTGCTGTTGCCTCTGGACCTCGGGGCTGTATCCCATCTGACGGCCAAACCAGAAAGATGGAATATCGCGCACGATCACGTCTGCAAAACGTTGCGGCCCCTTTCCATGTTGGACATCATAGGACAGCATGAAACCAAGCCCGTCGACCATCGACGAAAAGCCCTTGAACCGGATCGGGCCTGCCGGATCAAGAATCAGGATGGACCGCGCAACCAACACGTCCTCTGCCGACCGTTTATCCGTCCCGGCCCACTGCAGTTGTCGCATGGCATCCGATAGCGCCTTGGCCCGATCATTATCGCCAAGGCCACGCCGCAACCAGACTTCGACCGTGCTGTCACGCAACGGGCCAAGCGCGGTTACCCAGTTCTTGGCGATCCCCTGCGCCAGTGAACGCACGGTATAATAATCCCGACCAGCCAGGTTTTGAGACCGCGCTGCCCGCTTTTCTGTATTGGCCTGAACCGGTTTGGTCCGTCTTCCGTCCAGCCATGCGTTCAATTCGGCCAAGCCCCAGCGTTCTTCGGGGTCATCACACAACAGGCCTCGAACAGGTTCAATCAGAACAAGCGGCAGCTTCTCGTGTGATGCGATTGCCTGAAACGACCCTTTGGCCAGTTTAAGCTCGATAATTTCCTGATCATTCAGCTTTTTGAGTGGCTGGCGGCCAATGCCAAGCTCGGCCAATGTCATGCCGAGTGCGTAAAAATCGTCGGTCGCATTGCCCGAACCACGACCGGCAGGATCAGCGCTCATACGTGCCGTGGTCTCATAAACCGCTGGCTGATCATAACCGGGCGGGCCACTGGCACAATCGCCAAGCACGACCTTTTCACGCATGGGATCGGCAAAGAACAGGTTATCGGCGCGAATATTGCGGTGTGCCAGCCCCTTCTCGCTGAATGCCTGCATGGCATTCATCAGCGGCTCGACCACAACCGTGGCAATATCATGCTCATCGATGGCGAGTTTCTTGTGTTCGCGCGCAACGACCTTTCCGCCTGCCGGCTTTTCATAGAAAAGCACCATCGTCTTGCGACCAATCGGCGGCCAATAGGCGGTTTCATAATCGATAAGGTCAATCTGACCAGCCATATGCATACCGGCCAGGAAGGTCAGATGGTCATGGCGGGTCGGAAGAACCGGATCGGTTACCAGCGCAAAGGCGCTGCCCTCTTCGCGGCGGAGATTGTCAGCCGAATAGGCCTTGCAATGGCCCATATCGAATTCGGGCATCCGCAAATCCAGAAAGACGCGAAAATTGCCGATCTCGACACTTTTGCCGCCTGCATTGATCGCAACACCATCAAGTTCTGGGGATTCTTCGGGTTCCTCAGGCGCAGGTGCACCGCCGCCCGGTGCATCCATCACCGGCCCTGTCGCAGCACCATTCGAAACGTCCTGTTCCTGATCTTCTGCTTGCTCTGCCATGGTCCCGATATTTCTTTACAGGTTATCATTCCCTGAGTGACGCACTTACTTGGGCCAAAAGTCTTCCTGACCTAACCCTCAGAACGCTATCCTCAAAAGGTTGATAAAACGATACTTGTGATCCCCCCTGTCGGCAAGCTGTTATCCCGCGGCCGCAGTCACGGAAGAACGGTAAGCCCGGCAACTGCAAACAAAAAAGCCACCAGTCATAAACTGGTGGCTTTCGAAGTTCGTAAATTCAGTTAATCAGGCGCTGAACGGATCGTGCACGAGAATGGTGTCATCGCGCTCCGGGCTGGTTGACAGAAGCGCAACCGGCGCTTCAATCAGCTCTTCGATGCGGCGAACATATTTGATCGCTGTTGCCGGAAGATCGGCCCAGCTGCGAGCGCCCATGGTCGTTTCCGACCAGCCGTCGATGGTTTCGTAAACCGGCTTGGCTTTTGCCTGCAGACGCTGGTTGGCCGGCAGATGGTCATAGATTTTGCCATCAATGTCATAACCGGTGCAGATCTTGATTTCATCAAAGCCATCAAGAACATCCAGCTTGGTAAGCGCAATGCCGGTAATGCCGTTGACCTTGACCGACTGACGGACAAGGGCCGCATCAAACCAGCCACAACGACGCTTACGGCCGGTGACAACACCGAACTCGTGACCGCGCTGACCAAGACGTTCGCCGTCTTCATCAAACAGTTCGGACGGGAACGGACCTTCACCAACACGGGTGGTGTATGCCTTGGTGATACCCAGAACATAACCAACACCCGACGGGCCCATACCGGAACCGGCAGCAGCCTGTCCGGAAACAGTGTTCGAAGAGGTCACAAACGGATACGTGCCGTGATCAACGTCAAGCATCGTGCCCTGAGCGCCTTCGAACAGGATGCGTTTGCCCGCTTCCTTGAACTGATTAAGCGACTTCCAGACAGTGTCGGAGAACGGCAGGATTTTCGGCGCGATTTCCTTAAGCTGCGCAAGCAGTTCCGCACCATCGACTTCCGGCTGACCTAGGCCACGCAGAAGTGCATTATGGTGCGTCAGAAGGTTTTCGACCTTGGCTTCAAGCAGATCAGTGTCTGCAAGATCACCTACGCGGATCGCACGGCGGCCAACGCGGTCTTCATATGCCGGGCCAATGCCACGACCGGTGGTGCCGATCTTGTTGTCACCCGAAGCCGCCGCTTCGCGTGCACGATCAAGATTGCCATGCAGAGGAAGGATCAGGCAGGCATTTTCCGCTAGACGCAGGTTTTCCGGGGTGATGTCCACGCCCTGCTCTTTCAGGCGGCCGATTTCGGCAAGCAGCGCCCACGGATCAACAACGACGCCGTTGCCAATCACCGAAAGTTTGTTTTCACGGACGATACCTGACGGCAGCAGGCTCAGCTTATAAGTGGTTCCGTCGATCACCAAAGTATGACCGGCGTTGTGACCACCCTGGAAACGCACAACAACGTCTGCCCGTTCGGACAGCCAGTCGACGATCTTGCCTTTACCTTCGTCCCCCCACTGGGAACCGATCACGGCAACATTGGTCATCGCAAAACTCCTTGCGCGATAAAAAGTTCGTTCGATTAGGCATTCAGCGGCACAACCTGACCGCCGATATAAATATGATTGCAGCCCATGCCTTGTGCTTCGATACGGGCGGCGGCTTCGGTTTTGGCCTCCGCGGCACCTTCAAGCGCGGCAACCGTGTAATGGCCTTCGGCACGCAATTTGCGCGCTTCACGCTGTGGCGTACCAAGCGGCAGATAAACACGATCAAACGGCTCAGCATCTGGAAGACCGCGCAAAATGCTGTCCATATAAAGCGACATACCCGTTGCAGCTTCGCCCGATGCACCACCGGCACGATAACGGCCACCACGGCCAATTTCACCGCGGACGTTGCGTGCAAACAGTGTAAAGCTGACGCCGGTCTGATAGCGGAAACCAGCCATCTCGACCGGATCAATGGTAAGGGCAGCATCAAGGCCGGACGCCAGAACGCGTTCAGCAACATCGATCAGACGATAAAGTTCCTCGGACGCACCAAGCGGCAGTTCGAGTTTTTTGAGTTTCGGCAAAGCGGACTGCGCCGGGCCAGCGGCCTCAAGCAAGGCAACCAGAACACCGGTAACTTTGCCATCAGCAGCACGAAGGGCTGCGACATCACGACGTTCAAGCGCCTCGGTCAGTACTTCACGGTCATCGCGCGACACACCAAAGGCATCGAAAAGACGAACCGGGAGTGTTGGCAAATTAAGGTCAACCGAAACATCCGGCAAACCGATGCTTTCCAAAGCTTCGAGTGCGAGCAGAACAATCTCGGTATCAGCCGCTGCACTCGACACACCGATCAACTCGGCACCGACCTGTGCGAACTGGCGTTCAGGGCGCAGATGCGATCCCTTGATCCGCAGGACATCGCCGGAATACGAAAGACGCAGAGGACGCGGCGCATCAACCAGACGGGTCGCTGCAATGCGTCCGACCTGGGGTGTCATATCGGAACGAACGCCCATCATGCGGCGGGACTCAGGGTCCATCAAACGGAACGTCTGGGTCGACAATTCCGGTGCAGCACCTTCAAGCAGGCTTTCTTCGAACTCGACCAACGGGGTTTTCACGCGGTCATAGCCTGCATGTGCCAGACTGGCCATCAGCTTTTCACGGATTTCAGCTTCCCGTGCAGCGGTTCCTGGCAGGACATCCTGCAGGCCGGCGGGCAAAAGAGCTTTCCTGGCAAGTTCGGTCATTTTGTGTGCTTTCCCGGACGAGGCGCGCAGATTTAAATTGATAACATCCCGAGCAACGCTCAGGGCTCACTATCCGGTAGCGGTTACTACCGCGTTGTGCCGGACAGAGCAACGGGGAAAAACCCTGTAACGCAAATAATACGTACGAATTATTTCCTAGTTGGCCGAAAATTCGGCTTTTACCACCGCATATGCCCAATCCAACCAAGGCAGCAAAGCCTTGATATCGCTGGGCTCAACGGTTGCACCACCCCAAATACGCAGTCCCGGAGGTGCATCACGATACCCGTTGATATCAAGTGCGACATTTTCCGCTTCAAGAAGCTGCGAAATCTTTTTCGGCAGCAAAGCTTGCTGATCGGCAGACAGACCAAGCGCCCATGGATCGACAATCTTGATGCACATCGAGGTGTTTGAGCCAGTTGCCGGATCCTCGGCAAGGTCGGCGGCCCAGTCGCTGCTGGCAAGCCACGCATCAAGATGCGCCCGGCTTGCACGGGTACGCTTCAAAAGCCCTTCAAGGCCACCAATCTCTTCGGCCCATTTCAAGGCATCAATCGCATCTTCGACAACCAACATCGATGGCGTATTGATGGTTTCACCGCGGAAAATGCCATCAATCAGCTTGCCGCCCTTGGTCATGCGGAAGATTTTCGGCATTGGCCATGACGGCGTGTAGCTTTTAAGGCGCTCAACGGCACGCGGGCTCAGGATAATGATGCCGTGACCACCCTCGCCGCCCAGAACCTTCTGCCAGCTATAGGTCACGACATCGAGCTTGTCCCACGGCAGTTCCATGGCAAAGATGGCCGAGGTCGCGTCGCAAATGGTCAAACCCTTGCGGTCGTCGGCAATCCAGTCGCCATTGGGCACGCGAACACCGGCCGTCGTGCCGTTCCAGGTAAAGACAACATCGCGATCAAAATCAACCGATGCCAGATCCGGCAGTTCGCCATAATCGGCTTCAAGGGTGCGTACATCATCAAGCTTGAGCTGCTTGATCACATCGGTGACCCAGGTCGCCCCGAAGCTTTCCCACGCCAGCATATCAACACCACGTGCACCCAGCATCGACCAAAGCGCCATCTCAACGGCACCGGTATCGGATGCCGGAACCACACCCAACAGATAATCTTCTGGCAGGTTCAAAATTGCGCGTGAACGGTCAATCACCTCTTCAAGGCGCTGCTTACCCAGCTTGGATCGATGTGAACGGCCAAGGATCTCCGTCTGCAATGCGTCTGCGGACCAACCCGGGCGTTTTTTGCACGGACCCGACGAAAAATTCGGGCTGGTTGGACGAATGGTCGGCTTTGCAAGTACGGCAGTCTGGGCCATCTGTAAGTTCCTGAGAAAGAAGGATAACCAATGCAGGTTGGTTTAGAATATTCAAGCGACCCGATCCTATTGCCCCAAAGGCAAAAGTCAAACGCCTTCCACACAGACATGACAGCCATTTTTGCATGGCTGAAACGAACCGCTGCAAACATTCATTCGATGGTTTATTCGCCTTAGAACGGGATGTCGTAATACCAAGGCGCAAACAGGCTGAACGCAATCCAAAGAATGATGATCAGCGGCGTCCCTGCCTTCAGGAAGTCGATAAACCGATAGTGTCCCGGCCCCATGACAAGAAGGTTGGTTTGATACCCGACTGGCGAAGCAAACGAACAGTTGGCCGCCATCACCACCGCGATCGCAAATACATGTGGCTCCACGCCCAGTTGCTGGGCCATGCCAATGCCGATGGGTGTAAACAGAACCGCACAGGCATTGTTGGACAGAACGTTGGTAAAGCCCGCCACAATCAGGAAGAACAGCGACAAAATAACTGGTGCGGGTGCCCCGCGGGTTGCGGCCAACAACTGATCAGCAACGAATTCCGCGCCGCCGGTCAACTGCAACGCATTACCAAGGGCAAGTGCAGCGGCAACGAGCAAAACAATCTTGCGATCAATTGCGCGCGATGCCTGACGCAAATTAAGCGCGCCGGATGCGATCATCAATCCGGCACCAATAAAGCTTGAAACCATGATCGGCACGACACCGGTCGCAGCAAGCGCAATAACGCCCAGGAAAATGGCCGCAGCCCGACGCGCATGGAATGGACGGGGCAAGGTTCTCGTCGACCATTCAAGCAACACAACGTCGCGGATGGTGCGAAGGGCCTCGACATCCTCTGATCGTCCTTGCACCAGCAAAACGTCCCCGGCCTCAAGCCGGATCTCGGTCATCTGGCTTCGGATCATGCGCGAACGACGCTGGATACCAAGCACAAGGCACTTGTACTGATAGCGGAAACCGATCTGTTCAAGGTTGAAACCAATCAGGCGCGACCCCGGCGGCAACATGACTTCGGCCAGCAACTGCGTGGATTTCTGCGGGGTTTCGTCACCGTCTGCACCAACGGCGGCGGCGTCTGAATGCAACAATCCCGGATCCTTTTGCAGGGCTTCGGTCAGTGCCTTGCGGGTGGCGGCAACCACCAGAACGTCGCCCGCCTGGATTTCCATATCATCTTCAAACGGCGGCAGTTCAGCATGTTCGCGCCGAACAATCATCTGAACGGTGATATTTGGCAGGTTCTTGAAGAACCCGGCCACCGGCTTTGTGCCGATCATGTTGGCCGCTGGCCCAACAGTGATCTGTGCAATGAACTGCTTGCCGCTGCTATCGGGATTCGCAAGCTTGCTGCGCATGGATGCCAACGCCGGAAGCAGGCGCGGCGCAATCAACAGGACATAGACGAAGCCGGTCAGGGCAAGCACGCTGCCAATCGTTGTGAACTCAAAGAATTCAAGCCCCGGCATGCCGAGTTCGATCAGGGAACTTGATACCAGAAGGTTGGTAGATGAACCGATCAGGGTCGTCATGCCGCCAAGGATCGCCGCATAGGAAAGCGGGATCATCAATGCCGATGGGGAACGTTCAATACGCTCGGCAAGTGCCTGAATAATCGGGATAAAGATAACAACAACCGGCGTATTATTCAGGAAGGCCGACAATACCATCACAACGAACAACCCGACGAAAATCGCAATCGAGGCATTCTTACCGCCATGTTCGGTAATCAGACCGGCGATGTAACTGACACCCCCGGTCAGAACCATTCCCTGCCCGACAACCAGCAAGGACAACACCGTCAGCAAGGCCGGGTTGGCAAAGCCCGACATGACCGTGGCAGGCCCCATCAGGTTTTCACCATCCGCATCAAGCAGCGGGAAAAAATCAAAGAAAAGCAAAAGCGTTGCGATAAGCGCAATACTGGTCAGTTCGAGCGAGATGCGCTCCAACCCATACAGAACAAGCGATCCGGCAACGAGTGCTAGGACCACCCACATCTGCATCGGCGTTGCAGAACTGGCAACAACACTTTCGAGCACGATAAACTTTCCCCTGTAAAGCCTGCATTCTTGCGGTTATCGCGCACCTTTGCACCGGCGAGATCTGTCCACAATCGTTTCATTTTGCCTTTTACTTAGACGAAAGCCCTATAGCGCGGTCAATAAAAAAACAAAGCAAATCAGTTCGAATGCGGATTAGTCGGTAGAATACCCCAGACAGAATACAGGCCCCTTGAACAAGGAAAGGCGGGCAAATACCAGATTGCCCGCCCTTTTGAATTCATTGCCCGACACCGCCAGGCCAATCATGCCGGAACCGTGATTTCCCCTTTGAGGTACTGAACAGCTTCGCCCTTGAGATGCACACGGTCACCGTCGATTTTGCAGGCAACCACACCACCGCGCGCGGACGCCTGATATCCGACAACATCGACCTGCCCCAGTTTTTCTGCCCAATAAGGCCCAACGACACAGTGCATATAACCGGTGACCGGATCTTCATTGATGCCTAGTGCTGGCAGGAAATAACGTGAAATCATATCAAGTCCGGTTTTATCGCTGGGTGCCGTAACAATCACACCGCGCCCCGCCAATTTGCCCAACGCCGACATATCCGGGCGCATATTTCGCACAATGGCAGCGTCATCATAGACAATCACAATGTCGGTATCACGGCTTACCACGCCAAATGTCTCGGCGGGCTTAACTCCGCCAAGCGCCTCAACCACCTCCTCAGAGACAGTTTCACGCTTGATCGGTTGTTTCGGGAAGTTCAGGACAATCGCATCACCTTCGCGCCGGGCGGTCAAAACGCCGCTTTGGCTTTGCAACTTGATCAGATCGCCCTCAAAACCAAGCCGATTGAAAATCACAAATGCACTTGCAAGCGTCGCGTGGCCACACAGCGGCACCTCGACGGTCGGCGTAAACCAACGAATATGAAAATCGGCCTCGTCACCGGCATTTGGTACGAAAAAGGCCGTTTCCGAGAGATTGTTTTCCATCGCGATTTTTTGCAGCACGTCATCAGGCAACCAGTCCGATAACGGCACAACCGCCGCCGGATTGCCGGCAAACAAAACATCGGTGAAGGCATCTATCTGATAGATCGGCAGGGTTTGGGTCGTCATCGTCTTATCCTGAACTCGGCATATGTTTGATGTACAAGTCGATACATCGCATGGGTTATCGATGATTTGGGTTCGCCTTTACAAGGCCGTTTGAATGGCCTGCTTGACGACCACAAGATCTTCGTCGCGGGTCCGCCAGTTGCTGAATGCCGCGCGGAATCCGAAACGACCGCCATAAACCGTCGGTGTCAGGAAAACCTTGCCGGTTTCTTTGATACGCTGGAGCAATGCCCGATTCTCGTCATCAGTTCCACGCGATGCGAACATTGTCACATTGAGTTTGGGTTCACGCAGTAGTTCGAGCTTCTCATGAATGCGAATCCACGCGGCCAAGTTTGCCGCCTGATCGCAGTTTGCCCGGATGATGGATGCAATTCCGTCGCGACCATAAGCCGTCATCGCCATCCAAAGCGGCAACGCGCGGAAGCGTCTGGAATTTTCGACCCCGCGATTGATATAGCTATTCCCGTCCGCCTTGGTATCGAGATACGGCGCGAAGGCGCGACAGCATGTCTCCAGCACCGAAATATGACGGGTCAGGAAAATCCCGCAATCATACGGGACATTGAGCCACTTATGCCCGTCTGATGTGATGGAGTCCGCGCGCGCTATTCCCCTAGTAAGGTGGGCACGACGATCATCCAGGGCAGCGAAAAAGCCAAACGCGGCATCGATATGAAGCCATGCGCCGAATTCACGACACAAATCGGCAATCGCATCAAGGTTATCGAAATCGGTCGCGTTCACCGTCCCGGCCGACGCAATAACGATCTTGGCGCGCGCGTCACTGGCCACAAGCTTGGCCTTGAGGTCGGCAATATCGGTTTCTTCCGATCCCGGCGTGGTTGCGACCTTGGTAAAGCTGTTACGACCAATGCCGGCAACCGACAAATCCTTGATCATGCTGGCGTGCGGACTCGCGGCAAAAATCTCAAGATCTGGCAGAACGCTTGCACCATCGGCATCGACATTCACACCAATCTGTTCACCACACCACTGGCGGGCCGCAACCAGCCCCAAAAGGTTTGATACCGTTGCACCGGTCGTCAAAACACCATCAAACGTATCTGACGGCACACCACCCAGTTCACACAACCAGTTGATGACCTGTTCTTCAACCGCGGCATTGACCGATCCTTCCGGTCCGGTGGCATTCTGATCAATTGCACTGACAAGCCAATCGCCGACAAGGGCGGCTGGCGTCGTGCCGCCGGTAACAAATCCAAGATAACGAGGACCAATTGATGCGGCGAGCAGCGGCAGAATTTCTTCCTTCGCTGCCCGCAACGCATCAAGCGCACCGCGTCCCTGCCCCGGCATGGGGCGCGAGGGGTCAAAGGCAGAGAAATCGCGGCAGGTTACATCCATGTTATCCGCACCCTGAATAAAGCTGTGCGCGACATCACCTGTTTCCACAAGAATGCGGCCAAGTTTTTCAAGGTCATCAAACATGAGATGACGTTCATCAACAGTGGGGCTGTCATCTGAACGATTTGAAATGCTGTTCATTTGTTTTCTCCTGAAAGGATGCGCGCAAAGTCGGCGCGATCAATGTTCGCCCCGGTCAACACAACGGCGACCTTCTTGCCGATATTGCTTTCGCGCTGTGCAATTGCAGCCGCCAGCGGCACGGCACCTGCCCCCTCGGCAATGGTGTGGCACGAACTGAAATAAAGGCGCATGGCATCCGCGATCTGTTCATCATCGACAGCAACAATGTCCGCAGCACCGCTTTTAATGATCTCAAACGCGCTGGGGTCCGGGCTACGACAGGCAACCCCGTCGGCGAATGTATTGGCCGTTGGTGTCTGGATGATTTCACCGGCCATGAATGACTGACGTATGGCATCCGCACCCGTTGCAACCACACCAATAATTTCGGTCTTAAGGCCCAGCGCATCACGCACCGTGATCATCGAACAAATCCCGGATCCCATGCCAACCGGCACATAGATACGATCCAGACCGGAAATAGCGTCAAAAAGCTCCAACCCATAGGACGCGACACCACGCACAAGTTCCCGATGGAACGGCGGGACCATTACAAGGTCTTCCTTGGTGGCAAGTGCCTTGGCGTATTCCGCTGCCTCCTGGAAGTCATGACCATGTTCAATCACCTCTGCCCCCCAGGCCCGCATGGCGGCGTTCTTTTCAACGGAATTGCCATGCGGGACAATAATGGTCGCAGGCATACCAAAACGGCTGGCCGCATGGGCAAGGCTTTGACCATGGTTGCCCCGTGTCGCCGAGATAATCCCGCGGTTCACATCAACCGACTTTCCGAGATAACGACAAAAGGTCAGTCCACCCCGGATTTTGAACGCACCAAGTCGGGTATGATTTTCGTGTTTCACATACAGGGACAATCCGGTCGCGCGATCAAGCAGCGGCCACTGAATTGTCGGCGTCGGCGCAACATATTGATGCACAAAATCCGCGGCCTCGCGCAACTCACCTGTATTAAACATTGTATTGTATCCCTGATAGATCAAAATCGTGACAATTTGCGTTTACAGCCGCTTCCCGCCGAACGGAGGCACAATGGGAGCAAAGTGCCTCCGTCAAACGCGGCGGTGGCGAGCCGCGCCGGGGGAAACCTTACAGGAACGGCTTTGACAGTTCCTGTTCGATATCTGATCGGGTCAGCCCGACATCCTTAAGCATATGATCATCAAGCCTTTGCAAAGCGTGACGATCGCGCGAATGCGCCTGCAGACGGGCAAGATATTCAGCCGCAGAGATCATCACACCAATGATCGCGGCACGCCAGGTCACAGGCTGCTTGGCCTGTTTAGAGGTGCTTACTGTGCGCTCAGTGACATTGATGCCAGGAATCTGGATTGTATCGTTACAATTTACCATTTCCATCTCCTTTCGGTGAATTGTCTCGATATTGTTTTGTCATTGACATTATTATTGTGTCAATTTAAACATTGTCACCATGACAATATGGTTCCCGAAACTTGATGAGGCTGGCGGTCCTGTTTATCGACAGATCGCGCAAGCCATCCGCAAAGCAGTCAAAGACGGCTCTCTGAAACCCGGAGACCGACTGCCCACCCACCGCGACCTCGCCTATCAACTTGGCGTCACGGTTGGCACAATTACCCGCTCCTACCGCGAGGCGGAAAGATTGGGGCTGGTGGCCGGTGAAGTTGGCCGTGGAACCTATGTGCTCGACAATATCCAGTCGGAACTTGATATGGCGGCCACCGCCCCGATTCCGATGGCATTTACCAACAACCTCACCCAGCTCGCACGATCTACCGGTACTGCGCCATCGACGAATTCCCAGTCAAACGAGACCGAAGATACCGGACCGATCAATTTCAGGATGAACTGCCCTCTCCCGCCAAGGGAAGGGCGCATTCGCGAGACCCTGATTGAGGTTGCGACCACCATGTCGACGGACGATATGGTGTCGTACAAATCGGAATATGGCGTTGCCCATCAGCGTGAAGCATTGGCTTTTTCCGCCGGAAGACTGGGGCTGGATGACAATCCGGAACGCGTTTTACCAACGGCTGGTGTTCAACATGGCATGACAGTCTCGCTGCTGGCGACAGTGCGCCCCGGCGATCTTGTCCTGTGCGAGGAACTCACCTATCCCAACCTGCGCAGCCTTGCCAATTTGTTGCAGTTCCGTCTGCGCGGTGTGGCCATGGACGACGACGGCATCATGCCTGACGCACTGGAAAACATGTGCCGCACACAAAGCCCGCGTGCGATTTATCTGATGCCGACGCTGCACAACCCGCTATGCAGCACCATGAGCCAGAAACGCCGCATCGAAATTGCGGAAATCCTGCGTAAATATGATCTGACATTGATCGAAGACGGCATTTACCACTTCCTTGATCCGGATGCCCCACCCCCGCTGTCTTGCTTTGCACCGGAACGCAGCATTTATCTTGATGGCGTATCAAAAAGCATCGGTGGTGGTTTGCGTGTCGGTTATATCCATGCACCGGGCGAAATGATCGGCAAACTTGCCAGTGCAATCCGGTCCACCTGCTGGATGGTTTCAACCATCAACCTTGAACTTGTCACACGCATGATCATGGATGGCAGCCTTGCCCAGTTCGAGGCATGGCACCGCGAAGAAGCGGCCAAACGTCTGGCGATCGTGCTTGGCACGCTCAAGGGTTATGATATCCGTTTCCACCCGACCAACTATCACATCTGGCTGGAACTTCCCGAACATATCGACACCAGTGAACTGGTGATGGATGCGGCCAACAATGGCGTTCTTCTGACCGCAGCACAGCAATTCGCTGTTGGCCACGTGCCAAGGGGTATGCGCCTGTGCTTCGGCGCAGAACGATCCCCCGAAAGATTGCGCCGCGGCGTGCAAATCGTCGACCGCCTGCTTCAGAGCAGTGATTTTGGCAATTCCGTCGTCATGTAACGCAAGGTTTTTCTTGTACATGATGACCGTGGAATTTTGAGGCGAAGTCACGGTTCTTACTGGCATTTCAATTATTTCCGCACGCAACGCTTGACCGCGTGATTGCGTTGCTTCCAAGATATGCTGCGGGGGCAAGAAGCCCCTGCTTGATACCTTGATCTTGGGCAGCAGAAAGTCAGCAGATGCCAGTTTCCCGCCTTGACGCAGATGATTGCGGTTTCCCGCATTTCCGTATTCGCAGCCCACACAAAGACCAACAGCCGAAAATATTCGATTTTTCATCGCATTACCGCGCGGCAGAGGCTCTTAAATTCGGACTTTCGATGTCCGAACCCGGTTTCAACATTTTTGTTCTTGGTCTTGATCGCGCTGGCCGCATGACGGCGACACTTGATTACCTCAACAAGGCCATGGAAGAACGCGAAGCCCCCGATGACTGGGTCTATCTGAACAATTTTTCGCGCACCAATCGGCCGCGCCCCTATGCCCTTCCGGCCGGTCAGGGCCAAAAACTTTTGGCGGCGATGGAAACACTGATCACGCATCTGCGCGAAGCTTTCGCCTCGGCCTTCAACGCCCCGGCCCACCTGACTGAAACCCAGACCCAGACTGAAGAAGCACGCGCGCAGCTTCGCGAAAAGTTCGATGCGCTGCGTGAATATGCTCGTGAACGCGGTCTGGATGTTCAGGAAAACGAAAAGGGCGTGATGATTGTCGCGCTGAATGAGGAAGGCGAACCGGTTTCCCTTGATGAAATTCCCAAGGATCGCCGCAATGAGGCCGAAGACGCGTTTGAGGAAGTCGCCGAAGAAGCCCGCAAAACGCTGCTTTCCACCCGCGACCTCGAAGAACAGATCGCCGACACCCTTGATAGTCTGCGTCGCGGGGCGGCAAAGGTTGTTCTGAAACCGCGCATCAAGAAACTGCGCGACAAATTCACAAGCCCCGGCCTCAAGGCATGGTTCGACGCGCTTGAAAAAGACATTCTCGACAATATCGACGCGTTCGAGGAAGCCAGCGACCAACCCGCCATCGAAAGCGGTGATGGCAAGATCCCCGAAACCGTCGATGATCGCTATGCCGTCAACCTGCTGATCGATCATTCGCGTGATAACCACCCCGATGTCGTGCTTGAACCGAGTCCAAGCTACGACAACCTGTTTGGGCAAATTCAGTACCGCCCGATGGGTGGCGGCATGCATCCGCATTTCAGCCTGATCAAGCCGGGCGCCCTTCATCGCGCCAATGGCGGCGTTCTTGTTTTGCGTGCGGAAAGCCTTCTGGAACACGAAGAATGCTGGGGCTTTTTGAAAGCAGCCCTGCGTGACCGTGAAATTCGTATCGAGGAAACCCACAAGGGCGGCCCACCGACCGCAGGTGCACCGGAACCGCGCCCGATCCCACTTGACCTCAAGGTGGTTATCGTCGGCGCGCCGAAGTTTTATTATACCTTCTTCTCGCTGGATGTGGATTTCAGAAACCATTTCCGCGTGAAGGCCGATATTGATGCCGACATGCCAGCGGCTGGTCGCAACATTTCGATCTATACCGGGCTTCTGCGGGCATCCGCCCTGTCACGCTCCGGCATCCCGGTCGATAATGGTGCAATCCGTCAATTGCTTGGTCAGGCGGCGCGTTGGGCAGGTGAACGCGACAAGCTGACAGCCCAGATTGAACGGGTCGAAGATGTCGCGATTGAGGCCGGCGCGCTCAGCAAGGCAGAAGGCCGCGAAACCATTCGTGCCGCAGATGTCCGACGCGCGATCGAGGAACGCCGCCATCGCAATTCACGCCTTGAAGACCGATCCCATGAACGGGTCCAAAGGCGCGAAATCCTGATCGACAGTTTTGGCAGCGTGGTTGGTCAGGTCAACGCACTGACGGTTCTCGATTATGGAGATCATGCCTTTGGCCTGCCAGCACGCGTATCGGCACGGTCCTATGTCGGTAGCCTCGGCGTTCTAAACATCGAACGCATGGTCGATATGTCCGGCCCATTGCAGCAAAAGTCTGTGATGATCATCGAAGGCTTCCTGAAATCGCGCTTTGCGCAGGATTTTCCGCTCTCATTCGCCTGTAACGTTACGTTCGAACAGAACTATGGCGGGATCGAAGGCGATTCTGCCTCGATGGCGGAACTTTGCGCCATCATTTCCGCTGTTTCAAACATCCCAATGCGCCAGAATGTCGGCATTACGGGGTCGATGAACCAGTTTGGTCAGGCGCAGCCGGTCGGCGGTATTTCCCACAAGATCGAAGGGTTCTATCGCATTTGCGCTGATCAGGGCTTTACCGGTGATCAGGGCGTGATTATTCCCTCGGCCAATGCGGAAAACGTAGTTCTGCGCGAAGAAGTCGTTCAGGCCATTCGCCAGGGCAAATTCAACATCTGGACCGTGGAACACATCAATGATGCGATTGAGCTTCTGACCGGGATGGCAACAGGTGACCGGACAGATGGTCAATATGCGCCAGACACAGTCTATGGCAAAGCCATGGAACGCCTGCGCAACAATGATCATATTTTGCGCGAACGCCATGCATATGGCCCGCGCACGGAGATGTAGGAATGGCGAAACCACCCCACGCATATCCAACCCCTGCGACACAGTTTTCGCAGGCGATTGGCTTTGCCGGAATGTGGGGTGGTTTTTCTTTGTCGGGCACCTTTGCTGCGGCACTGATGGTCGCCATGATCTTTAATATCGGTGCAGTGGCACAATCGCTTGCGCCTGAAACAGGACCAACCGGGATCGATATCATCCCGACGGATTTGCCTGCCCGCGCATCAAGTGTGCGATCAGGCAATCAGCCTCTCAGCCTCCTGCCCGGAACAATTCCAACTGAAACCCGGCTTGAGGAAGAAATCGAAATCCCCTCTTTGGCAGATCAGTATCAACGGACGATCAACGGAAAACCATTAGTCCGCTCGGTCCAACCCGTCCGTCAAAGGACACCAAAGCCCACGGAAACTCGGATTACGCCGGCGGCTTCAACAACTTCGCCTGCGAACCAGACCACACAGCCCGCCGTGACCGTGCAACGCACGACGACGACGGCATCTGATCTTGTTGAAACAGCAACGCCTGTACCGGCAGTCAGCGGTGGTGGTTTCCGAATTCAGCTTGGCGCCTTTCGCGATACATTTACTGCTGAAACATATTGGGCGAGCTTTAGCATCCGCTATCCGGAACTGGCTAAATCGCACGACAAAAAAATCGTATCCGCCGATCTCGGCAGTCAGGGCATCTACCACCGGCTGCAGCTTGCCGGGTTTGAAGACTCGGAGTCTGCACAAAAACAATGCCGCCAGCTCAAGGCTGACGGCACCGATTGTTTTGCAACTGCGCGCTAGACAAAGGCTCAGTCAGCAGGGGCAAGCAGGACAATCTTGTCAACGATCAGGGTTGTTGCCTCGGTACAGGTTGTCATGAGTGCCAGATGGCCGGTGATGCGCACCTTGTCGCCCGGGCGCAGCCTGCTTGCCTTGTTGGCGAGTGCATAAAGCGTCCCGTCTTCGGCACGGAACGTAACGCATTCCTGCCCCTGATCGGTGATTTCACCACCAACCGTAAAGTTTTCTTTTTGCAGGAACGAACATCCTGCCAACGCCAGAGCCACGCCCGCAACAGCGATTTTTCGCGCCAATCCGGCCCCAAAAAGGTACTTCATCCGTCGTGCTCCTTTGCGTGATCGACAGTGCTGCGTCACAAATACGCTTCATGTGCGTTAATGTTCTTGTAACGCCATGAAAGATAGAATGGTTCCACCCCTTTTAAGGGTTTCGGTATCCAATGTCATTGAGAACAAGACGCCCAATGGAAAAGTCGCAGATAGATTTGTTGATAGAGCTTGCTGCTGATTTTCAGCATCAGACGGCAATCAACAATCGCGCGACCGAAGAAACGGACGAAAGCGAACAACGAAGTGCGCTTTCGACATTGGTTGATCTTGCCCGTGACATGCAAACCCGCCTTGATCAGCAGCAAAACCGGATCAGACAGCTCGAACTCATGGTCGAAACCGATGAGTTGACCGGGCTTTATAACCGTCGCGGCTTTATGAAGCGCACCCGGGAGGCAATTTCGCGCGCGTCACGAACCGACGAACGCGGCATTCTGGTCATTGCCGATCTTGATGGTTTCAAACAAATCAATGACATGCACGGGCATGCTGCGGGGGACGCCGTCCTTCGACACTTTGGCCAGAACCTGCGCACGCACACCCGGTCTGATGATTTCGTCGCCCGATTTGGCGGCGACGAATTTGCCATCCTGATGACCGGCAGCGATCCTGCCGCAGCGGCAAAACGGATTGTGCAGCTTCAGAATGCGACCGAGCGATTCCCGCTGATATGGCAGGGCAAGGCATTGTCGATCAGGGCAAGCTTCGGTCACGCATCATTTGGCGCAAAATGCGATATTGCCGATTTGATCCGCGAAGCAGATGAAGCCATGTATGATCAGAAGCACAGCCGCCGCGAGGCAACCGAGCCCCGCAAAGCCGATCATAACGCAGCCTGATATCCGATGAGACAGGATAGGCTGTCGACTTTCCTCCCCTAACCTTCCTCGTCGATTATATACTCTGCTGCGCGCAGACCGGTCATGAACGCCCCATGGGTTGTACCGGCATAGTCAAAGATCGTGTGTTCACCAGCCAAGATCAATCGATCTGAAATCGGCTCTCCGAGATCGTCAAAATCAGATTTTCGGTTACCCGGACGCGGAAAAGCATATGCGCCAAGTGTGAATGGATCGGTGGCCCAGTGGGTTGCCAGAACCTCAATCGGTTCTGTCACGTCATCTTCCCAGACTGTCCGCAGCACATCGAGTGCATCTTCAACCATTTCCGCATCCGTCATACGATCAGCGGTCAGTGCATAATCCCCGACACTTAACCCCAGCAGGATATTCTCATCTGAAAACGTTCGGTAACTCAGCCAATAGTTCCACCGCCCTTTCGGCTCGGTTGTGATGCCGAAATACTGGGTTTCGATATCCCAGAACGGTTCCTCGAACTTCAGCGCGAGTTTGGTCACACTGCCAAAGCCGAGATTTTCGATGGAATCGCGATAGCTGCTGGGAAGTTCGGGCGTAAACTGGATATTGTTGGCTTTCAGAACACCCAATGGAACCGAACAAATGCAATAGTCGGCTTCGAAAGTTCCCTGATCGGTGGTGATCACCACTCCCTCATCGGCGCTGTAATCAATTGCCGAGACCACATGAGAAAGCTTGATATCAAGCCCCTCTTTCAGAGGTTTTAAAATCCCGTCATAACCGGATGTGACGACGACATCCGCACCGTCAAATGCCTCATCCCAGTTAAATAGGGGCGCTGACAATTTTTCGATCGCCCCACCCTTTGAAAATTCGGTAAAGGCAGAAAACGCCCACATGATCCCCAGATCATCAAGATACGCCGGACGATAGTCCTTGATCGCCTGCAAAAGACTGCGAGGGTCATTTACCTCATAGGTACCGTCGATGTGTTCAAGAACCCCTTCCCAGGCATCGACAATTCTCTCGACCTCATCCTCATCATATTCATAGCCGTTGATGTCAAAGAACACTGCGTTCTCATCTTCGGTGACGGCATATTGGGCGTTAACCGCATCTGCGAGTTGCTTGGTCGGGTTGTCCGACGACGGACCGTGGATCCATCCGGCACCGACTTCAAACGGTGCGCCCATAGACCAGTCTGTCAGAAGACGACCACCGGTATGGTCCTTTGCCTCAAGCACGGTCACTGTGGCCCCGTGTTTACGCAACAAATTCGCCGCACCGAGCCCGGCAATACCTGCACCGACCACAACCACAGAAACATTTTCCAACGCATGCGCGCTTTTGACGGCAAATTTTGATGCAAACGCGACAGCCCAGCTTGCCATCAGGACAGACTTCATAAACCGGCGGCGGTTGATGTTTCGGCTTAACACAGCGACCTCACTAAGCTGATGATGCAGTTTCCCGGACAGAAGGTGGAAGGCGCAGAGAACTGTCCAATTCAGAGTTGATAGAACAATCGAAAAAACATCAAGTCTCAATGTCTGCGATGTCATTGAGGTAAAAGTCAGCGTCCCTAAACTTTCGCTTAGAATTGATCGACACTCAGCCCCTTGCGACGTGTCAGAAATCGATCTTTTGAAGCCGGAATGTTTTTTTTGCCATATCAAGTGCAAATCCTTCATATCCTTTGTAAGATCGCTATTTATGAGAGACAGGCAAAGCTGCGGCTTAGAAAAACAAACAGGCGGCTTACGATGACGGGTCGAAAATGACAGACAGCACCGGCCACTCGGCGGAAACGAATGACCAAGACCTTCTGGCAGCCATGGCATTCTGCTGGGCTGACATGCTTCTTGAGGTCGATGAGAACGGCTATATTCTGTTTGTCGCAGGCGCGACCGAAAGCCTTCTGGGATGCACGCCAGACCGTCTGATCGGCGAAGCCTTCGAGAAAATTGTTGTTAAGTCCGAACGTCCTTTGCTGCGCGCCTATCTTCACGGCGGCACTGGGCTGAAACGCCTTGAAGAGCTTGATCTTGATTTCCAGCTTTGCGAGTCCGACGGCAAACCGGTTCAGGAAGCTGTGCCGCTGTCACTCAGCGGCTATATGATCGCCGATCCTTCAAGCCGCTATTACATCGCAGCCCGCCATCGCGCCATTCGTCCTCGCGCCAGATCGGGCATTGACCGTATCATTTTGCAAAATGCCGTCATTCGCCAGAACATGAATGCTGAAACCAGCCAGACCGGTTCAGTTGGTGATCTTTCAAGCATGAACTACCACAACGAAGCTTTGGTGGTGCTCGAAAACCTGGCGGCTTCGCGCTCACAGGCGGAAACGGCTGCAACCAATGAATTGGCCCGTCTGATCGGAATTGGCGCAAAGCAGTTCAATGCCAGTGTGGTTAAGGATCAGGAACAGTCACGACGACCACATAAAATTCACCCGGTTGACGAACCGATGATCGAACTCGAACGCCGTATCGTGGCCTATGCCAGTGCGCTGCGCGCCGACCTTGAGGAAATTGATAAAACCAGCTCGGCCGAGAATATCAGCGGGTTGATGTCGTTGACCAACACCTCGGGCGTTAACGGCAAAAACACCAAAAAGTCCAAAACAGCAGACCTGTTTGGCAATGACTATGAAAGTGCTCGGAACATTCATCATTTCGATACCGAGAATGCCGAAAGTGACCGTGATACCAACCTGACACGGGCAGTTGCCTATGCGCTCAACCGGATGCAGCGCAAGGCACAGAATGACGTTACCGCCGCCCGCCTTTCGGCAAGCCTGCCGCATCTGATCAACGAAACATTGAAGTCCGTGCGTGCCTTCCGCGAAATCGTGGAAAATGGTTCATTCGCTGTGGCATTGCAGCCGATTGTCCATCTTGGCAATCGGGAAATGCATCATTTCGAAGCGTTGGCGCGCTTTAACATCGGCGACAGCACGTTGGCCGTTGACCAGATCATTCATTTCGCCGAGGGAACCGGTCTGATTACCGAGTTTGATCTGGCAATGTGCAGCAAGGTTCTTGATCACCTGCGCGACAATCCTGACAGCATCCCCTACCCGGTTGCCGTCAATCTTTCCGGCCATTCGCTTGAACAGGCCGGTTTCATGCCGGCCCTGATAGAATTGCTTGGCGAATATGACATCGCCTCGGAACAAGTCCTTTTCGAAGTTACCGAAACATCGCGTATTCGTGGATTGACCGATGTGAATAACGGGTTGCAAATGCTGCGCGCCCGCGGACATGCTATCTGTCTTGATGACTTTGGTGCCGGGGCTGCCAACTTCGAATATCTGAGCGCGCTTGATGTAGACATTATCAAGTTTGATGGCGGGGCGATGAGAACTGCGCTTGCCAATCCCAAAGGGCGCGCATTTCTTAAGGCAACCGCCCTGCTTTGTCGCGATCTTGGTATTCGTACAATCGCCGAAATGATCCACGATCAGGCCAGTTACGAACTGGTATGTGATCTGGGTATCGACTATGGTCAAGGCTATCATCTGGGGCCGCCAATCACGATTGGCAGCGAAGACGATTATCACAAGACCAATCTAGCCAGCTCAAATAGCAGTGCCGACACCGACGATCAGAACGCGTCGACCACAACAGGAGGACGCGCATGACTTCCCGTCATCCGGTGGATCCGCAAAACCAGAACGCAAACTTTGCAGACGATCTGACAAACTACGACGCCGATGTGTTTACCCTTGACCCAAAAGTCATGGCCGAGGCCGAGGCCCCCGTCATCGTGATGGACGCAAAGGGTGTGCCGCTATTTGCCAACAAAAATGCTGTTGGCTTTGCCAATGGCATTCGTGACGGCCTGTTTCCTGAAATTTATCAACTGATCCGACGCGCCCTGACCACACCGGGCGGTGTGGTTGAACTGATGACCTTTGAAGTCCAGCGCGGCACCGCAACACTGGAGCTGACCGCCCTTCCGACCACAAAGAACGAGGTCATGATCCTGCCGCGTGATGTCAGCATGGATCGGAACTTGCGTGAAGCCCTGATCGACTCACGGCAGCGCTATCGCGATATTGTCGAAGTCTCGTCCGCCTTCGCGTGGGAAACGGATGAAACAGGCAAATTCATCTTCGTCTCGCCGCGCGGGGCACTTGGATACCGTGCCGACGACATCGTTGGACGTTTCCCGGGGAAATTCCTGCTTGATACTGCCGATCAGGACAGCGAACACGTATTTCGCAGCCAGAAGGCCGTGCGTGATGTCCCGGTTTGGTTCCGGCGTTCGAACGGACGCGATGCGTGTCTTTCGGTTTCATCGACGCCCGTCTATTCGCGCGAAGGGGTCTGGATCGGCACACGTGGTCTTGCCCACGACATTACCGAACAGCGCCGCCGCGAAAGCGAAGTCGCAACCGCCCGAAATCGTGACCGCCTGATGACCTATATCGTGCGCACCATGCGTGATGAAATTGATCCGCTTTTGGTCCTTAAGGGCGCATCCGAAGCCAGCACGCGTGCATTGGCCTGTTCCCATTGCGTTATTTTCAAACGCAATGATGAAACCGGCGACCTTGAACTGGCGGCCGGCGATGCAGACAAGACGGCCAACGAGATCGCCCACCAGGCGCTTCATCAGATGCAGAAAACGAATGAAACGTTTGATGCCCATGTCGGGAATTACCGGCTCATTGGTCTTAGCTGCCATTATCATCAGCGCAATAATGGCGCTGTGATCTTTATGTTTGATGCTGATCACCCGGAACCAACCGACGGCGAACGTGCCATCATGACCGAGGTTGCCGATCAGGTCGGTATCGCCATTGAACAGGCCATCCAGCATGAACGCATTCTGACGCTTTCGCGTACCGATGGCATGACCGGTCTTCTGAACCGTCGCGCGTTCTTTGAGGAACTTAAACGTCGTCACAGTCGCCTGCGCCGTGAAAATGCGCCTGCGGCATTGATGTATGTCGATATGGACAACTTCAAACTGGTCAATGATATCCATGGCCATCAGGCTGGCGACGACGCCATTCTTACGCTAACGCAAGTGTTACTTGATAATGTACGCCCATCTGATCTTGTAGCCCGCCTTGGCGGCGATGAATTTGTTCTGTGGTTGGAAGGAGCCGATATTCCAGCCGCGTCGGCACGCGCCAAGACCTTGATGAAGGAAAGTGCCGTTCTTGGAAAATATTCCGGGGATGCCGAACATCCGCTGGGCATTTCCGTAGGTATTGCGGTTCATGAACCTGATTCAAAAGAAACGCTTGAACAACTTGTGCAACGCGCAGATCAGACCATGTATCAGGTCAAGAAACTTGGCAAAGGCCGTTTTGGTATCGCTGCCGCGCCGGGGTCAAAAGACCCGGCAAAAATCGAAGTTTAGGAGGAATGCCCGATGAAGGGATTTTTGCAGCGGGTATTTACCAAGCGAAGCGAAACGCCAATCACCTATGACGAAGCCAAGGAAATGGCGGCAAGCCCGGATGCAGATGTTCGCGGCAAACTGGCACAACGCCATGATACACGGCCCGAAATCCTGTATTTCCTCGCCACTGACCACGATTCTTCCGTACGTCGTCACATTGCAGCCAACCAGGCAACGCCGGTTCAGGCCGATGTCCTTCTGACCGATGACAGCGATGACAGTGTCCGTGGCAGTCTTGCCGAGAAGATCGCGCATCTCTCTGCCGGCCTGACCGCCCATGAAACTGATAAACTGCGCCGCATGACCTACGAGGCGCTCGACAAGCTTGTACGTGACCAGGCTGTTCACGTCCGCCAAGTGATCTCTGAAACCCTCAAAGACATTGCCGACGCCCCACAGCCAATCATTCAGCAGCTTGCACGCGACGCCGAAAGCGTCGTTTCTGGCCCGGTCTTGCAATATTCGCCGGTCCTGACCGAAGAAGATCTGCTTGAAATCATTGAAGGCAGCTCTGGTCGTGGTGCGCTCAGCTTTGTGTCACGTCGTAGAAACGTTGGTGAAAAGCTTGCCGATGCCATTGCTGCAAGCAGCGACAAGGATGCGATTTCCCATCTGCTTGGCAACAAGTCTGCACAGATCCGCGAAGAGACGCTTGATCAACTGATTGATCGCGCGCCGGACTACCCAGAATGGCACGAACCCCTTGTCAAACGCCCAACCCTGACACCGACTGCGGCTGGAAAACTGGCGCGCTTTGTCGCCGAAAACCTGATCAGTGTTCTGGAACGCCGCAAAGACCTGAAAAAGGACCAGCTTGATGCGGTCCGCGAAGTCGTTCAGCGCCGTATCGCATCTGGCGAATTCGAAAAGCGCGACGACGTTGCGACCGATGCGAAAAAGATCAAGGCTGACAAGGAAAAAGCCAAACCGTCAGACAAGGCAGAACCAAAGTCTGACAAAAAAGGCGTGGTCGCAGAAGACGGTGACGAAGAAGAAGGCGAACCTGCCTTTGAAAAGGCACTGGCCATGCATGCCAAGAAAAAGCTGACCGATCAGGAAGTAGCAAAGGCATTGGCAGCAAACGATGTCAAATTCGCCCGCGCATCGCTGGCAGTTCTGGCCGGAATTTCGCCCGACGCCGTATCAAAGGTGCTGAACACCCATTCGGCAAAGGGTGTTGTGTCGCTTGCATGGAAGGCCGGTCTTCCGGCCGATCTTGCTGTGAAAATTCAGGTCAAGCTTGGTCACGTCCCGCCGAGCCAGACACTTAATCCCCGCAGCGGAAATCAATATCCGCTGAGCGAGGATGACATGAATTGGCAGCTTGAATTCTTTACCGGCATGGCGACCAGCGGCGCACGCTAGGGTCCGCCGCTATCGGTCATTCCTCCTGCTTGACCTATTTCAGGTTCGCCGCGCGTTCCATGCTGATATGGGCGATACCATCTTCGTCATATTCGTCGCCAAATTGCACGAAGCCGAGGCTTTCGTAGAAACCTCGAAGATATAGCTGCCCGTTAAGGTAGATCGGTTTGCCTGCAAACTTCTTTTCACAAACCTCAATTGCACGGCGCATCACTTCGCGGCCGATGCCCTGCCCGCGCAAACGATCGCTGGTAACAACGCGGCCAATTGCGGGACGTTCACCTTGTTCTGCATGGTCGGGATCAATACCCGGTGCCACAATCCGTGCCGCAGCCAGAACATCGTCCCCCTCATAGGCAACGATGTGCCTGCATCGCGGGTCAAGCCCGTCTATGTCGGGAAATATGCAGGTCTGCTCGATAATAAAAATCTGCTGGCGAAGCTTTAAAAGACTGTGCACGTGGCGCGCGGACAGATCATCAAAATCACAATCCAGCCAAGTCAGATTAGGTGGGGTTGGCGACATTCAGGGAACTTTCATCGTGTGGGGCGCTTTAAAACCCGGTCTCAGGTACCGGATTTTTCAATGTGATAGATAAAAACATCTTCGTCCTGTTCAGACGATATCAGTCGATTACCGGTCATCTCGCAAAAGGCTTTCATATCGGCGACAGAACCGGGATCGGTCGCAAGGACTTGCAGAATTCCGCCATCCTTGACGTCACGCAGTGCTTTTTTTGCCTTCAGAACGGGCATCGGGCACATCAGCCCGCGCGCGTCGAGAATTGCATCATGGGGACCACTTGAAGATGTCGACATAAGAAACCTTATAAAAAATACGAAACCGGTCCGATATAGCGGCAATTGGCGATTGTTGCATTTGCACAATATGTTAGACTGAACCACAACAATCAATCAAACGCTGTTAGCCCGCCCGCGATGCAAATCTATCTCCCGATTGCCGAGATATCGGTAAATATATTTCTGATCTTGGGACTGGGCGGCGGGGTCGGCTTCTTGTCGGGTCTTTTTGGCGTTGGCGGCGGCTTCCTTATTACGCCGCTTTTGATTTTCTATGGTATTCCCCCGGCCGTATCCGTGGCAACTGCTGCAAACCAAATCGTCGCATCTTCTGTATCGGGTGTGTTCGCCCACTGGAAGCGCGGCAATGTCGACCTTAAAATGGGTCTGGTTCTTCTGGCAGGCGGTATTGTCGGGTCGACCGTCGGTGTCTGGGTGTTTGCCTGGTTGCGGTCACTTGGTCAGATCGATCTGGTCATTTCGCTCTGTTACGTGATCTTCCTTGGTATCATTGGCGGCATGATGCTGTTTGAAGCCACGCGCGCCATTTTCCGTACCCGGCGTCGCGGCGGCCAAATCCGCCGATCCAAAAAACATCAACACAGCTTTATCCACGGCCTGCCCTTGAAGATGCGGTTTTATCGCTCCGGGCTTTATATCAGCGCCCTGTTGCCGCTTGCCGTTGGTTTCTTTGTCGGCATGCTGACCGCATTGATGGGTGTTGGTGGTGGCTTTGTGATGGTGCCGGCCATGATCTATCTGTTGGGCATGCCGACCGGCGTTGTCATTGGCACATCGCTGTTTCAGATCATCTTTGTCACGGCCAACGTCACCTTCCTGCAATCAGTGCAAACCCAGACGGTTGATGTCGCCCTTGCCATCCTGTTGCTGATTGGCGGCGTAATCGGCGCACAGTTTGGTGCGCAGTTTGGCTCCCGCCTCAAGGCCGAGCATCTTCGTGCCCTGCTGGGCCTTTTGGTTTTGTCGGTCTGCCTAAAGCTTCTGTTTGATCTGGTGATTACGCCAAGCGACCTTTATTCCGTCATGCCGGGGGATCTGTGATGCCAGTACCCTTAGCCATTCGGGTCGCATTTATGATTACCTTGGCGCTGCCGCTTTTGACCATCGGGGCTGGCCCCAAAAAGGCATCGGCTGATCCGCTGGTTGTCGATTTATCCAACCATCTTGTCGCCATCACCACCGGCTTTACCGGCACCAATGTACTGTTGTTTGGCGCGGTCGAGGAAGAAGGTGACGTCGTTGTTACCGTTCGCGGCCCGGACCAAGACATGGTGGTCCGAAAAAAAGAGCGTAAAGTCGGCATTTGGGTCAACAGCGAAAGCGCGCGCTATAAGAACGTGCCAGCCTATTATGCCAGCGCATCAAACCGCCCGATGGACATCATCGCATCCCCGGAAGTCTTGCTCGATTACCGCATTGGACTTCAAAATCAGCGCTTTATAGGCGAAAGCAAGCTGAGCGATGATGATCAGAAAGTCTATCGCGAGGCGCTGGTGCGCAATATGCAAGGTGCGGGTCTGTTTGGGGAACGTCCGGCCAAAATCAGTTTTCTGTCCAATCAGCTGTTTCGAACTGATATCCATTTTCCGGCCAATACCCCGACGGGAACCTATACCATCAACGTGTATCTGATCCGGGATGGCCGTGTTGCCAGCGTCAAAACCACACCACTGGTTGTTTCAAAAACCGGCATCAGTGCCGAGGTTTATGAGTTCGCCCATCGTTACTCGGCACTTTATGGCATTATTGCCGTGATCATCGCCGTGGTTGCGGGCTGGATTGCCAGTGTCGTATTCCGCAAACGCTAACAGCGTGCGGGCCTGCTCACCATCAAAACGCGCATTAGCAGTCCTTGCGACTTCGCAGTCGCAGCATTACCTCAATCAATAACGCAACGCATAAATCTTTGTCGCTATTACCAAAAATCACTTGGAAACCGGCATTGAGTTGCGGCACAATTTGACTGTCCGCTCGTAACAACAGTCCCACATCTGTTCAGTGCCGCAGCGGTTGAGTGCAACTGTTCAGAGAACCCATATGCCTTCTTTTGATGCCGATCAGGAACTTCGTGCGACTTCGAACAGGACATTTCTTGTTGTCGTTGATGACAGCGATGAAATGACCAAGGCATTGCGTTATGCCTGCCGTCGCGCACAACATACCGGCGGTCGTGTCGCCCTTCTGAGCGTCATTGAACCGGCCGAGTTCCAGCACTGGATGGCGGTTGGCGATCTGATGAAGGAAGAAGCCCGTGACGAGGCAGAATCGCGTGTGAACGAGCTTGCGGCCTATGTGCATGAACAAACCGGCAGCATGCCGCTTTTGTTCATCCGCGAAGGACGTCTCAAGGACGAATTGCTGAACCTTCTTGACGAAGAGGAACAGATTTCCATTCTGGTCCTTGCCGCAGGCACAACAAGTGAAGGCCCCGGCCCGCTGATCACGGCATTGACCAAAAGCGATACCGTCGGTCAGTTGCGCCTGCCATTGACCATTGTGCCAGCGGCCCTTTCCGAAGCCGACATTGACGCGTTGAGCTAACCTCACCCCGTCGTCGACGTCCTAGCTTTTGACAGGACCACGTCCGAAAATCCGGCGCAACAACGCGCCCCAAAGCGCAAAACTGCCTGCCGGTTTTGATGCGTTATCGATCCCGGTTGTGTAAAGCACACGGATCAGCGCATCGCGTACTTCACCGGCGGGTTCCGGCGTGAAGTCGAGTGTCAGAACAAGCTGTTTCTGATCATTCACAAAGACGCGCGCCAGTTTGGCGTCCAGCGGCGGTAGTTCTTCGACATCGAGCTTGATCAATCCCCCCTTCTGGAACCTGTCGCGATCAATGCCCGTTGCGGGGCACATCGCACGCGCGCCGCCCAATGACATATCGGTGATCGTCATATCAAGCGGGTCATCGTCACTGTTGGCCGTAATCTTTGCCCGCAAGCTGGTCGGGAACCGTTCCTGTTGGCGCTGCACCGGACTTTCAAAGCAAATCAGTATCGCAACAAGCAATGTCAGCGAATTGATCGCAGCCCATAATCCCCCAACAAGCAGAAAGTCGGCGTTATCGATGATCCTGATGTCTGTGTTGATGTTGTAAAAGAACCCGCCAATCGTCAAAACGAACAGCACGCCCAGAATGATTGCCTCGGTCCTGGAGTTCCCCACCCCGGACTGGGATCCCTTGGGTGTCACCTTGAACGGGCGCCCGAATGGCCGGATCAAAGATGACACAACAATTGGAAACAGCCTGAGGGATACCAGCACCGCCGGCCCTTCATTGACGATGGGATAGGCTTGCCTGCCATTGTGCCACATCGCCGTTGCCCAGCCGCCGATCAAAACCGGCAATTGCCAATAGAAAATTTCCCAACTTCGCGCATTTTCAAGCGGTTGCAGGCCAAACCAGAAATAAAAAATCGGGATCATGATCACCAGCAAGCGCGCCGGGATATGAAACACCCAATAGATCGGAAACAGCAAAATCCGCTGCCAAAGCGAAAGCCCCGGCCCCAACGGCCCCGCCTTTAAAAACAATGTCTGGATACCGCCTTGACACCAGCGTTCGCGCTGGGTGTGAAACGCAAGAAGGCTTTCAGCCGCAAGACCGATGGACAGTTTTTCATTGAGGTAACGGGTGCGATAGCCTTCGCGCAGCATCTCAAGCGAGGTCAGAATATCTTCAGTAATGGACGCGGTTGGCACACCGCCGATGGCATCCAGCGCCTTGCGCCGCATGACCATGCAGGATCCGCAACAAAACATTGAGTCCCATGCATCGACGGATGGCGCAATATGATCAAAGAACAGCCGTTGCTCATCCGGCCACCGATCGGCAATCCAAAGATTGCGCTGCATCGGGTCCTTGTTGAAGAAGTGCTGTGGCGTCTGGACGATACCAATTGTCGGGTCTTCGAAAAATCCGACCACGCGTTTCAGGAAGTGGCGATAGGCCACGAAATCTGCATCAAAAATACAAACCAGGTCACCACTGGAATGTGCCAGCCCGTTATTAACATTACCGGCCTTGGCATGGGTTCCGTCCTTCCGCGTAAGGTACTTGGCCCCCTTTTCCTCACAGAATTCACGCAACCAGTCCCGCTTACCATCATCAAGCACCCAGACAGTCTTGTTCGGGTAATCAATCGCCAACGCGCCGACAATGCTGCGTTCAAGCACATCAAGCGGTTCGTTGTAACTCGGAATGAAGACATCGACACTTGGCCAACTTTCGACCGGTCGGGCGGACAATCTGGCATAGGCCTGATCGGCTTCGGCACTGCGATTGACAATTTTGCAGTGAATAAGCGACTGACGCAGCATGTCACACAGAAACACGATTTCGATCGCGAACAGGAAAACAATCCACCAGCCCTGAAACGTGGTGAGGTCGGCTGGCAAAACTGTTTCGGTGATCCGCCACGGCAAATACCGCGCAATCAGCGCGCTCAGGAAAAACACAACCAGCCAACGCGCCCATAACCGGTCACGACGCAGAAACGGTGACGCCAGCATCATGATACCGACAACAAGTGCCAGCGGTGCGAATTGCGCCATCGCGTTCATTATGACGGGTCGCTCTCGCCAAACCAGCTATGAAGTCGGCTTGGAATGCTGACTTCGGCGCGACGACCGACATTACAGAAGGTCTCCGGGCGATCTTCAAAGCCGGAATCGGGAATATTGACGACCAGAAGAACTTCATCCTTCTTAAGCAACGGCGGTAAGGCTGCATATTCAAGTTCCGGCGATACCGCACGGGTCCCGATCACGCCGCTGATGACCCCTTCAAACGTTTCGGGTGATCCTTGCAGGCGAACCGAAACAACCGCCCCAATTTCCATCCGATCAGACAAGCTTTCATCGACCGGCACCTCGATGCGAATGTCTGAACAATCCAGAATTTTTGCCAAGTCATTGTTTTTGGTAACCGTCGCAAGTTCGGTTGCCATGCGCCGCCATATCAACCCGTCAATCGGGCTGCGCACCAGCATGGATTCGCGACGCCCCGCGCGCGCGCTTTCATCACGCAACTGCTTTTCAAGTGATGCCATGCGCCCGTTGGTTTCGGTCAGTTGCACATTCAAATCGGCAATCGCAAGAACGACTTCGTCCAGGCGCTGCTGGGAATATGGCACATCATTTTGCCCGTCCCCGACAAAGACACCTTTTTCAAGTGCCCCGGATTCCTTGCGATAACGTTCTTCATCGGCGCGTGCGCGCTCTACCTCTTGCTGAGCCTGTTCAAGCAGGCTTTCGGCTTCTTCCACGCGCGCCTTGGCGACATGGCCATCAGCAAACAGGGTTTTCTGCCGTGCAAGGCTCAGATCACGCTCCTTGACGACCGACATCCAGCCTTTCTGGCGGGCCGCTGCCTCAAGCATTTTGTAATGCAGGCTTTCCATTGAGCCGGTCACCATTTCACGGACGCGCTCGCCCAGTTCGCGGCGCAGGCCATTCAGGGTCGACAGCTTTTCGACCAACGCCGTTTTTCGCGACCGCAGCAGTTGATATTCACCATCAAGCTGGGCAAGCAGCGCCTGGGGTTCGGTGTCATCGGTTATTCTTGTCACAACCGACCCGGCAGAAACGGGCTCTCCGACATCGGGGATTGCGCGAACAAGCTGACCACTGATCGGGGCCTGAATGGTCACCAATTTGGCATTCACAACGCCGTTCGGGCGAATATCAGAAACGGTAAGTGGTGCGAGTTGCCAGATCGCAATAACGACAATAGCCAAGGCGACAGTCAGACGGACAATCTGCCCCTTGGAAAAACGCAAGGCCATAGAACTACCTCAACCGGGTCTGGCATCACTGCCATATACAAACATCACCTTAGAATTTGTGAGTCGATTGGGTAGTTTCAAGGTTATCTATCGGAAATTAAATCACTTTATCGGCTGGCAGTGCGATTGATCGGTCAAGAAACTGCATATAGGCATCAAAGGATGATTTCTGGCCAAACAGAATGTGTGACCGGCTCTTGATGGCGTGCGAAACGACTGAACGACGGCGTTTATCGGTCGCGAGCGTCAGGGCCGTATCAACGAAATCGGCCGAATGATAGGCAACGCAATCAAAGACCGATATCTGACGATAACAGGTATGGCTGCGACGGGATCGCGCCGCATTCCCCGGCAAGGTAACAAGCGGCACACCAAGCCCAAGACAATCAAAGGCCAGCATCGCATCATTCCACGCCGGACTTTCAAGCACGACATCTACAGCACACAGAAGCGACAACAAATCGGACCGGTTGCGCACATTCACAAACCGCATCCGCCCCGCAACATCCGCGTGATTAATGGCAAACCGTCGTCCCCATGCTGCATCCCAGCTATCGCGTTCTGGCGCAATCAACAGAAGTTCTGCGGTTTCATCCAGCCTCAAGATTTCGGCAATCAACGGATCAAACTCGGCCGTCAGAACATCAAGCGGCTGCGGGCACAAATAGGTGTTGCGGTCCTGCGCCAAGCGCCAGCGCCGCTGCAACTCCGTTGTCGACATCTCGACAGGTTCTGGCGGGGTCGCATTCACAAACAAGCCCGGAAGGCGCACCAGCTTCTCGCTGAACCGCTTTTCACCGCCGGCTGTTTCCCAATCCTCGGCGATCAGATGGTAATCAATGTTGGAAAGACCACTGGTCGCGGCAATCCCGCCACCTGAAATCTGAAGCGGTGCCAAGCGCCAGCTTGCCAGCAACATCGTATAGGCATCGGCCTGCGGGTCGACATAATGCAGAACATCAAGACCAAGCCCTGCAATCACCCGTGCCGAATGCAACGGATCAAGCGGCAATGGCACGACAAGATCGGCATGTTCGTCAATACGGGCGGTAATGTCGTCCTCTCCCGTCGGCGGACGGATGATTGTCACATCAAACCGGTCGCGATCAATCGCCTCGGCAAGGCCTTCGATCCAACGTCCGACGCCATTATCACACATATTGGCCGAAACGATGCCGATCCGGATTTTCCCACCGAGCCGTGTGGCAGACGCACTGACCTCCGGCACGTCATAACCTGACACCAGACGTTCCCAGTAATGGCCAACCGCGCGTAACTGTTTGTCACCTTCCGGGCGCAATGCGGCGCGCCAGACCGGTGGAAAGCGGGTCAGAACAATGGGGTCGATCCGGTCAGAACCAACAAATTCAAGATCCGGCTCAAGTGCGTCTTCATCAAGCGTATCATCAAGAAGATCACGCACAACTTCATCATTCTGGGCGGCAAGATCGGTCGGCACAGGGGCAAACAACAAACGGCGTGCTGTGCGGAACAGCGCGGTATTCTCGCCCGCGGCAATTTTGCGATCTATCCCGCTTTGCAGGACCGATTGCGCAGAGCCTGTGTCGCCTTCTTCGGCCAGTTCGACGGCAAGACGGAAAACCGCGTCATCACCGCCACCGGCCCCGATGGCCGCGCCAAACTGTTCAACGGCCTCGCCATGACGGCCAACAAGGCTAAGCGCCTCGCCCATCATCAACAGTAATTGAGGATCTTCCGGACTGTGGGCCAATAGCGGCTCAAGCGCACCAATCGCCTCAAGCCCCTGCCCGACACGCAAATTAAGCAAAGCAAGCGTCCTGCGCGCCTTGGCGTCATCCGGATCAAGAGCCAGAACCTGCCGAAGGCAATGTTGCGCACCGGCAAACTGACCCAGTTGGAAAAGCGCATCGCCATAGGCGGTCAATGCGCGCGGGTGTCCGGGTTCAAGCGATAGAGCACGGCGCAACGGTTCGCTTGCAGAAACTGTGCGGCCCTGATCCAATCGGATTTGGCCGATCAGAACCAATGCATTGACGATGTCGTCGCGCATCTTAAGCGCGGTCAAACAGGACTTTTCAGCGCCTTCGATATCGCCCATTGCATATTGGCAGGCGGCATAATTGGCATGAATTTCGGCGACATCCGGGGCCAGTTCCAGCGCACGTTCATAATTTTCCCGCGCATCTTCAAGTTCATCAAGCTGGCGATAGGTATTGGCGATATTGCAATAAAGTGCCGGAGCATCCGGGCACAAACGAATGGCCCGCTTGAACGCGCCAACGGCGTCACGCAATTTGCCGATGGCCTTAAGGGCCTGCGCATGGTCATGCTGAATTTCTGCACTATTGGCATCGGCAATGGCGGCACGGCCCATACGCTCTGCGGCCAGTGATTGATTACCATGGCGCATTGCAACGAGACCGGCCAGATGCATTGCCTCTGCGGCCTGTGGGAATGATCGGATCATTCGCTGACAGGATTCTTCTGCCTCTGCGTATCGGCCTGCCTCATACAGGTTCAATGCAGAACGGTAGATGTCGGCAAAATCAGACAAGGAATACCTATTACCCAAGAGAAAGCAGATTTCGTCCCACCATAAGGTCCAACCGTTAACAAACCACGTCCTTGATGGAATTTTTCAAAACAATTCATGACGGCGAAGTCATCGCTGCTCTAACTGATTGTAAGAACAGATTTTTCTGAGAAATCAGGAAAACTTCCCCAGATACGGCATTGAAAAACAAAGAAACCCTCCGGAATTAACTCCGGAGGGCTTCGGTACAAAATATCGAATGCAGGTCGTTGGGCGTACTCAACCAGCGTGGCTGTAGTATCGACCAAACCGGTTTGCCAGAAAATCTTCCAGCCTGACTTCTTCTTGTCGCACATAACCGGTTGTCGGCAATTTACCGGTCAGAACCATATCCATCACGGCACACAATCCGGCCGATGTCGTAATCTGGATCGCAGACCAGTCCATATCGCCAACGCGCGTGCCATGGACCTTGCGAATAAAGCTCTCTTCACAAAGCTCTCCGCGCCGCGTGCCGACGGCATCGGCAAAGATCACGATCACGTCCTGCTTGGTGACTGGCAGGGCATTTTCGAAGATTTCCTTCATCATCCCGGGACGTTCGCCAAGTCTGAGGTCCTCGATCAGGATTTTAAGAATTTCCTGATGCCCCGGATATCGCACCGTCTTGTAGTCAAGGTTATCAACCTTGCCTTCAAGCATGTCACACAGCGCGCCCACGCCACCCGATGTATTGAAGGCCTCATACTCCGTACCGTCAATAGTAAAGCGCTCATAACCTTCGAGGGGCAGCACTTCGACCCGCTTGCCATTCAGGATCGCTTCACACGGGTTCAGATACTCGTTGATCAGCCCGTCGGTCGACCAGGTCAGGTTATATTTCAAACGGTTGGTCGGGTTTTGCGGCAAAGCCCCGACGCGCAAACGAAGCTTGTTTACGTGATCGAACCGCTTGAACAAGTCATGAGCCGCGATGGAAATAAATCCGGGCGCCAGACCACATTGCGGGACAAAGGCGCATTGCGCACCCTTGGAAATTTCGCGAATGGCGCGGGTGGTTTCGACATCTTCGGTAACGTCAAAATAAGATGCCCCAACCGCGCGTGCGACACGGGCAATCGCCACATTCAAGAAGAACGGGCATGTCGACAGGATCGCATCATGCCCTTTGGCAACATCGGTGAGTGCAGCCTCATCTGTGACATCTACTTTTACCAACGTCGCTGCGTTGTCTTCGGCACAAATTTCCAGCATTTCGCCACTGGCATCGGCCAGCGTCACCGCATAATCGCCACTTTCATTGAGCATCACCGCAGCAATTCGACCAATTTTCCCGGCGCCGAGGATCAAAATCTTTTTCATTTTCTCTAACTCCCGAACAAGCAGACACCTTCACCGTCGATGTCGCACCTGCCCTGATCATGTTTTTGTTTTTACCGTCATAATGTTCCGCCGCTGGACGAACGCTTTCAACCCGGCAATACTGTTAAAACACAATAAAACCCCGTCATTTTAATGGGTAAAACCGATGAAACGTCAGATTGATGAAGTTGACCGCCAACTGATCGCACGCCTGCAGGAAAATGCCCGCATTCCCACCGCTGCCTTGGCGCGTGAAGTCGGCCTGTCACGCAGTGCCGTTCAAGAAAGGTTGGAGCGCCTTGAAAAGGCTGAAGTTATCAAAGGTTACACCGTTCAGCTTGGTGATGTGGCAAAGCCCGTCTTGCTGGCAGAAGTCATGATACAGCTTGAACAAAAACAGTCGGCAGGCGTCGTTGGCGCGCTTCAGAAAGTCCCGCACTGCATTCGGTGCCTTGCGGTTTCCGGCGAATATGACCTGATTGCCGAGGTTGCCGCAAACACGCCCGAGGAACTTGACGGCGTGCTTGACCGGATCGGGGAAATGTCAGGGATAAAACGCACATCAAGCTCAATCATCCTTTCAACAAAGTTCGATCGCCGCTAAGATCGGCGCGGGGTTGGGGAAAACCTCTTTTCTGGAAGAAAACCGATTGAAATCAAAACGCAGATATTCAGTCCTTTCTGTACTACTTGCCGGTTTTATCGCCACCAGTGTCTTTGGCGTCGGACTATCCCTTTATGTCGGTCTTGGAACGGCCTATGAAAACACCCGCAATCTGTGGGTGATGCTGGCTGATATTGACCTGACATCGGTGCAGCGCACCATGCATGAACGCATGGAGGAGGTCGAACAACGTTCTGACTGGGTCGCAGAACAGGTTGCCAGTGGCGCACTTGATCCAAGTTTTCAGTATGGCTGGACCAGCACGATGCGCGCCCTTGCAGCCGCAGACATGGGTGTTATGGCCTATGGGCTTGTGACCGGCGAACGTGAATTTATCGGCTTTAATCCCGAAGACATGAGCGAAATCCGAAGAACCCTGCCCGAAGACGACATGCTGTTTTCCGAGCTTGCGCATATCCGCGGTCCTATCAGCAACCGCACGGGCTATCCCCGTTGGGATCCCTATTTTGACCGCACTGTTCTGACAAGCTGGGTACCGCTGTTTTATGACGGGCAGTATCAGGGAACGTTTATTCAGTATCTTTCGCTGTCCAATCTGTCTGAAAGCCTCATCCGCGGGCGCGAAGATTTGCCCGGTACGCCCTTTGTCCTGATTGGCGGCAATCGGGTCATGGCCCATCCGGGATTGCGCAACTGGGGGGAAAAAACAACAACCGAGCTGGTTAATGGCGACAACATCGCGCGCAGCCCGATTCCCCTGCCCACCATTCATGACATTGGCGACCCTGTTCTTGCCAATATCGGAAAATCCGAAAGCATCCGGCTTGATCCCGATGACGAACGCCACAACAGCGGTATTCGCCTTTCGGGGCTTGAGTACAATGACCGCTATCACCTAATCGTCACGCGCCAGGTTCAAACCGCGCCAATTTCACCGGTCGTAATCGGCATGTATTTTGACCAGGAATTGTTTGACGATGAGTGGGATCGACTGGTTCTGGCCTCTGTTCTTGGCGGTGCCGTCTTTATCCTGTCTGTGATCGTTGCCATTGTCCTGTCGCGACACTTCACCAAGCCGATCCGCCGGTTTGCCAGTGCTGCGCGCGCCTTTGAAGACGAAGACATCGCATCCATCGATGTTCCGCAACTCAAGGGCAGCCGCATTCGTGAATATGACGATGCCGCGCGATCATTCAATCATATGATGATGGCGGTACATGATCGTGAACGCATTACAAGCCTGTTTGGTAAGTTCGTGCCGCAATCGATTGCCAAAAAGCTGTTGGCATCGGGCAATGATTCCGGCGTTCTGCCGCCGCAAACCTCCGAAGCCACCGTGCTCTTTGTCGATATCGTCGGCTTTACATCGATGTGCGAAAGCCTTGATCCGAAACAGATCATTGCGATGCTTAATGACTATTTCGACTGTGCGACGCAGATCATCGAACGCCATGGCGGCATAATCACCCAGTTTCAGGGCGATGCGATCCTTGCGGTCTATAACGTGTTTGATGACTTAAAGAACCACGCAGATGCCGCTGTCGATAGCGCGATTGCGCTGCAAAGCGAAGTTGAAAAGCGCAAGTTCGAGGGCCTTGAGTTAAAGGTTCGCTGTGGTGTGAATACCGGCCCGATGGTTGCCGGGAATGTCGGTGCCAAAGCCCGTCTGTCATTCACCGTCCACGGGGATGCCGTCAATACGGCGTCTCGCCTTGAACAGGAAAACAAGGTTCTGGGAACACAAATCCTGATCTCGGAGACAACCCGTAACCTGCTGGCCGATCCTGATCGCGTCGCCAAGGCAGGTGACGTGCTTTTGCGCGGACGTCATACCACAACAGAGCTGTTTACAACCCGGCCCGACAAATAAAGAAAGGGGGCATTTGCTGCCCCCTTCATCATTCCAGGAATACAAACAACAAAACGCCGCATTGGATAAACCGATGCGGCGTTTTGTAAAACCTTAGAACAAGGTACCGGGAATTAACCCTGGCGCGCCTTGAAACGCGGGTTCTTTTTATTGATCACGTATACGCGGCCACGGCGGCGCACGATACGGCAGCCTTTTTCCCGCAGCTTCGCGGATTTCAATGAGTTCCGGATCTTCATAATCTTAAACCTTAGAAACTTGGCCCCTTCGAGGAAGCCGGAAAATAGAAGTACGACATGCCCCTGTCAACACCTAAAACAGGTTGCGGCGACAGAAAGTGGAACAAATCCCCTCTGCGTCGCCAGCAGCAGTCTCGGCTCAGGATCTTAAACCTGAGCACTCAGTTGATCGTTGCGTAGAACCGATAAAAGGCCAGGCTGCCATTTTCAAGCATTTTTACGCGATTCATCCACATTTCCATCTCTGGCTCCAGATAATCCATGATATCGGGATCCAGACCGGCTTTCTGGATGTCTGAAAGCATCGTCATCCAGGCCAGTTTGATATGCTTCAGATGCGTTTCCGACTCATCCTTGGCAATACGGATATCGAATTTCAACTGACCAAGACGGGATTTGTACTCCTGTGCTGTCCACGGAAACAGCTCTTCGCCTTCAAGCCTGGCCCAGTTCGCCAACTCATCCTCATTCAGATCACGCGTCAAAACATAATCCGTGACCAGAAGCTGCCCGTGATCGCGCAGCGTTTCGGCCAAAGCTTTGAGAAAGGTTTCCTTTTCCGGGATCTTATAAAGCTCGCCATAGGAATAAACGACGTTGAAATAGCCCTTGCGAAGCTCTGGCTGAAGCGGGTCAAGCGTTTGAACCGGGACTCTCTTTTGAACACCGGCCTGAACAGATCGTTCCATGCCCAAAAGTGCAAGCTCGCCGTCCGGCTCAAGTGCGGTCACCCAAACGCCAAGACGATCCGCCAGCAAGCGGGCCACCCCGCCAAGCTTTGCACCAATCTCAAGACAACTGAGTGTTTCATCAAGTGCCAGCGGTTTGGCAAGCTCAAGGGCGTATTCATGGCCGCCCGGCATCATGATCCCATGATCAAACAGCTTGTCATAAAGCCGGATACGATCCGGCGGCCAGCGACCGATTTCGTCATCAAGCGCAAGTTCACTTAGCTCCGGCTCGACCGGACGGGCAAGCCAGACACGCATCTTGCGCAACCAGTCGGCATAGGCATCGATTTCAAGCTGCAGAAGGTAGTATTCAACAGGGTCGTCGTACCCTTCCCATTTCGCGCGCATCCGCGTGCCAAAATCAAGGTGATGTCCCGGCGGCATTTCAAATTCGGGTGCCTCGCCCTGGGCGACGCCAACGGAACCTCCGCCCTTTTCGGGCGCATCACCATCCGCATCAGACTTGCGTTGCCAAAATTTCAGTTTCAAGGCGTTTACCTGTTTGTTCGCATCGCGTGCACTTGCGATTCCTGAAAATATGGCAATTAGCCAAAAGTGACAACGTGTTAAGATTTCCAGCATATGATTGCACCGCGAAATACAATCGATAAAATTGTCGTTTGCTGGATTACTGCGCTGACAAGCATGCCTGACAGGAATTTTCATTCATCATGAACACCGATAACCTCGGCATTTATTATCGCATGCTGAACATTGCGCCGGGGGCGAGCGCAAAGGAAATCAAACTGGCCTATCGTAAGCTGGCCTTTGAATTTCATCCGGACCGCAACACAGACCCGGACTCCGAGGACAGGTTCAAGGACATTACCGAAGCCTATGAAATCCTGATTGGCGAACGTAAACCGCCCAAGCAATCAGGCAATGCGCCATCGGGAGCCCAAAAGTCCGGTACCGCCAGCAACGGGACATCAACTGCTTATGGCCCGAACGCAGCGGGTCCGCAAAATGCGAACCGCCAGAAACAGGGATTTGCCGGCGCCGGGCGCAAACAGGAAAAAGCCAAAGAAACTGCCGAGGAAAAGTTTGCCCGCGCCAATCAGGCCTACCGTGAACAGCAGGCCAAGGCCAATGCGCGCAAAAGCAACATTCATCCCGGTGCGCGTCGCCACAAAGGAAAAAAGACCGAACCCAACGCACAAGGCTTTATTCAGTGCGCGGTCACCGGCGTGGTGTCGGCCCAACCGCGTCAGGTCGAATTCAAGGTCGTGCGCGGTTTTCTGAATTCCTGCAATATCGAAACCATCACCGCCAACCTCGCCCCCAAAGGCGCAAAGCGCATGGCGCTTAAGGCCAGTTTCAAGACCTGGCTTCGGGGCTTCTGGGGCTGGAAGAGCTTCTTACCGGCCTGGAAGGCAATTATTGGCAACATGCGCGGCGGCACTTTCCCGCCGGAAGGCAACGCCAAAATGCTGTTTACCCAGGCCAATGCCTTTGAACGGTCTGGCAACAAGCCGCTTGCACGCGCAGTTCTGATGCAGGCGCTTGATTTCATCGGGTCAAACCGCTCTGCCCTTGCTGAACAGGTGCGCGCAACCCAGCGCCGCCTGGATGACGGGCAACCGGCACGGCGTGTTCGCGACGAATGGAAGCGTGCGGGCATGTTCGATGCCCTGCTCCATCTTAGTCCTCTGTTTCTGCTAATCTTTGCCGCTCTGATTGCCTTTGGCCCCGGCCAGGGATTTGTCACCCGTGACATCCCTGAACTGGTTGCCCGCCAAGGCACGGAAATCACCCGTCAGGTCAAGGACCTGATTGGCGAAGAACGCGAACCCTATTATGTCGATCGCGAACTTCTGAACCTCCGCGATGGTCCAAGTGTCAATGACACCATAATTCGCCGACTTACCCGCTTTGAAACTGTCTATGTCGCAGGCGACAGTCAGGGATTCTGGATCGAAATTGAAACCAGCATTGGTGAAAACGGCTTTGTGAACCTTGACGCACTGGTCCCAGGAAATGGTTCTGATGCCCGCGATGCGTGGTGTGCTGAAAACAAATGCGACTGACCGGTTCCCCGATCAGTCGCATCAACGTCATCAAATCCGATAAAGGCCTCATCCCTTGGCCGGGATCGCCTTCAGCGCAGCCAAAAGATAATCCCAGAAGCGCGCAACGCTTGGCACATGGACGCATTCATCCGGGCTGTGCGCGCGTTTGATGGTCGGACCGAACGAAACCATGTCCCAGTGCGGGTATTTCGATCCCAACACGCCGCATTCAAGACCGGCGTGAATGACACGAATTTCCGGTTCCTTGCCAAACATGTCCTTGTGAACCGCCTTCATCAGGCTGACCACTTCGCTGTTGGCATCAGGCTTCCAGCCCGGATAAGCATCGCCCCAGGCAACAGATGCGCCGATATTCTCAAATACCGCTGTTGCGACCTCACGCATGGCATCGCGCGCAGAATTGATCGAGCTACGCGCGGACAGCGTCACCTTGGCCTTACCTTCGCCAAGCTTGACGATGGCAAGATTGATCGAGGTTTCGACAACGCCTTCGACTGAGGTGCTCATTGCCTGAACACCGTTCGGCGCACCAACACAGGCATTGTTGAACGCCTTGGAGTCTTTTGCGCTCATTGCCTTTGCAGGGAGATCTGCATTGGTTGCGGCAACGGCAAATTTCGGCTCAATCGCGCCAATTTCATCCTTGATGTCGCTGGCAAAAGCATTCAATGCCGCATCGAAATCAGAAACCTTGCCTTCCGGCAGAACGATGGTTGCAAACGACTCACGCGGGATGGCGTTGCGGGCGGTCCCGGCATTGATTTTAACAATACGCGCATCAAAATCACAGATCGCAGTGCGCAGGAAACGCGCCATCAGTTTGTTGGCATTGCCAAGACCAAGAATGATGTCGATGCCGGAATGGCCGCCTTTCAAACCGGTCAGCGCGATATCACGGGCCACCTGCCCTGCGCCAACGGCTTCTTCGGTGTAGTCATAGCTTGCGACCAGATCACCACCGCCAGCACAACCAACGCAAAGCTCGTACTCGTCTTCGGTATCAAGGTTGAGAAGGATCTCACCCTTAAGGCGGCCCGGTTCCAGGTTCATCGCACCGGTCAGGCCGCGTTCTTCATCAACCGTGAAAAGAAGTTCAAGCGGGCCGTGTTCAAGACCGTCTTCGGTCATGAAGCCCATCATTGCGGCCGCACCGATGCCGTTATCTGCACCAAGGGTGGTGTTATCGGCAGTAATCCATTCCCCATCCATCACCATGCGGATCGGGTCGGTGTCGAAATTGTGGGTCGACCCGGAATTGGCCTGGGTCACCATGTCGACATGGGACTGCAAGATCACCATTTTGCGGTCTTCAAAGCCGGCTTTTGCCGGAACGGATACAACAAGGTTGCCACCGCTGTCGCGGAAATGCGCAAGCCCCTTGTCATCGGCCATCTTTTCCAGAAGCTTTAAAACAGCTTCTTCTTTATTGGACGGACGCGGTGTATCGCAAAGTTTCTGGAAATTGTCCCAGATCGCGACAGGCGCAATTTTACGAATCTCGTTCACGGTGGCGCTCCTGGCAAATTTTCGTCTACGGGTTCTCACTTACCCAGAACAGTTGATTACCTTATTGCCGCGCGAATTTAAAGCGTGCCAAGGACGTTTTCGACCAAGCCACATACAAATTCGAAAAAACCGCATTCCGCGCGCAGTTTGCGCACGCAAAGCGGAAAAATGCGCAATATGATTTTAAGTTAGTCGACACCAACCACCTGACTGCGGCGCTGCAAAAGCATGACATCGCGCCATCGTCCGGCCAGCGGCCCATAGCCCATGCGCCCCAGCCCGCGCTTACGGCCGACGATGTCGAAGCCCAATGCCTGATGAATGACGAGGCTCGCTTCGTTTTCCGGAAAAATACCGGCCTCAAGCGACCAGATACCATTTTCCTCGCTGGCAGCAATCAAGGCTGCAAGCAGCGCTTTACCAATGCCCTTCCCGTGGTGATCGGGGTCAACATAGACCGATATCTCGGCAATCCCGCGATAGACACAGCGATTTGAAACGCCAGATAACCCGGCCCAGCCAATTACGATGTCATTGTCGTCGCAGGCAACCAGCCGGCATTCCGGCAAATGTCCCTGATCCCAATCTTCCCAGGTTCCTGGATTTTCCTGAAACGTGGCATGGCCCGATTTGATGGCCTGCCCATAGATTTCAACAACACGATTACCATCAGAAACGGTCATGGAACGAACACGCATTACGGCCTCGCACAGAAACTGCCACGCAACTACCAAATAGCTGCGGCATCGAATGTCAGGAAAGCATTATGGAAAGCGATGATAATCGATGATCTGGTAATCAGCTATCTTGTTCTTGCCCGGCGAAGCGAAAGACAAGTTGATCACGTCCGGCATCCTTGGCGGCGTACATTGCTTCGTCTGCGACCTTCATCGCTTCTGACAGTTCGATGAATTTTTGCCGGCCCTCGCCGCCGACCGTTGCGCCAAAGCTGGCCGTTACATTGACATACTCCGTACCGGACTTGTCAATTGGCACCCTGATTTCACGGATCATGTTCGACAAACGCTCGCCAATGCGCTTGGTGACCGCAGCAGTCGCAGATGGCAGCAATACCGCAAATTCCTCACCACCCAGCCGAACGACAAGATCGTCGTCACGCAACGCCTGACGCAAGGTATCGGCAACCCTCTCAAGAACCCGGTCGCCCACAGCATGCCCGTGGGTATCATTGACAATCTTGAAGTAATCAAGATCAAGAACGATCAACCCGAACAGCCAGCTTTTATCCTTGAGATGGCGAATTTCGCGCAATCTGCTGACCGCACTTTCAAAACCGCGACGGTTAAGCGCACGGGTCAACGCATCGGTTGACGCCAGGGTGTCTAGCATCTGCTCCTTGCGCTTGTGATCGGTAATATCCGTCGCCGACACCATGACGCCGCCATCATCCATCATGTTCATGCGGATGTCAGCCAGTCGGCCGGATGGTGTTTGCATTTCGTCGATATTGGCATGGCCATGCCCGTTTCGCATCATCTCGGCACAACATTCATGCAGTGCCGAAATATCAAAGACCGGTTCGGATCCATCCGTTGTTTCTCCGCCGAAAAGACGGGAAAACTCGTGATTGAAATGAATAACCTCAAGCTTGTCATCAAGCATCGCGACAGCCGACGGCACCATCCGGATGACTTCGGTAACCGCCTGTTCCAGGCTTGCTTTGGCCCGGACAAGTTGCTGATGCATTTCGACTTCGTCGCGAACATCATGGGCAGTCGTCAGGATCGCCGGCTTGCCGTCATACCAAAGAATGCGTTCATCGGTCAGGTCACGCCAGACCGAGCTGCCATCATCGAGAATATCACGCACACGGTGCCGGTCGCCGCGTCGTTCGCCGCTGAGAATTGCCGCGACATGGCGAATTGCGCGCGGACGATTTTCATCGGGGATAAAGCGAAGGATATTGGGGTTTTCCATAAAGGCACTGACGTCCTTTGCCCCCATCAGGCGGGCAAAGCTTTCATTAACGTACAATGCAGTCATGTTGCGATGGACCATCACACCAATGAAAGATCGACCCAGCATATGGTCGACCTGCATCGCAGTCGTACCATTGTCAATCATCTGTGCCGTGGTCAGGACCGCATTACCGCCTTCCCATTCGACGGTCTCGTCACTGATTTCCATCCAGACCGGCGTTCCATCCGTCCGGATGTTGTAAACTTTCTTCCAGCCGTGGAAACCGCTGCTTTTCTGGAAACTGTTGGAAAGCTTGTCCGCCTCGTGATGGAAACTTGGCGGAATATACTGGCGCATGTCAGGGTCGCTCATAAAGTCCGAGACATCGCGACGGCCCAGCATTTTCGCATAGGCATCGTTGACATACACAGCTTCGAGATCCTTGTGTACAACAACGCCTACGCGTGACCGCCCATACAGACGTGCGATTTCTGTTGGTTCGAACCGCATCAACGTCCTGTATCCCCCGACACATCTAAACCCTGAATGAAAGCACAGTTATCTAAGACTTGTTTCTCTGCGCACCATATTCGAAAGATTACATCAGTTTTGATGCAATTGAAACCGACGGATGCCACCCTCTCCCCGGCAAATATGGTCACGATGAGAAACATCATGCTATCAAATAACAGCAGATCAGCCCGAATATATAAGAACTACAAAATATTAAGAGCAACGATAAATCAACTGAATAGATCGACAATGTCACATTTTCCGGGAGAAACGCCGTGACAGAAATGAAATTTAAAATAATTGCCAAAAATCGAAGCTGGGACGGTTACTGCAAGATTGATGTCTATCAGTTGCAACATGACCGATTTGATGGTGGTCAAAGCCCTGTCTTGCAACGCGAAGTCCTTGAACGCGGCCACGCTGTTGCCGTCCTGCCCTATGATCCGGTCCGCGATGAAGTTGTGTTGATTGAACAATTCCGTCCAGGTGCCATTTCTGTCAACGACAGCGACCCAACAATGCCGATCTGGCTGACCGAAATCGTTGCAGGCATCATAGAAGACGGCGAGACGGCCGAAGATGTTGCACGCCGTGAAACGTTTGAAGAAGCCGGATGCGAACTTATCGGATCGCCCGAACTGATTTCGCATTATTACGTAACACCGGGATGCTCGACTGAAACGGTCCACCTGTTTTACGGTCAGGTCGATACCACCAATGTTGGCGGGCTGCATGGCGTCGCCGAGGAAGGTGAAGATATCCGGGTCTTCACAGTATCGGCCGAAGAATGCTTTGCCATGTTGCAGAATGGACAACTCTGCAATGCAATGACGACCATCGCCGTTCAGTGGCTGATGCTAAACCGCGACCGACTTCGGCAGAATTCAGAGGCTTGAGGAAGCCGAAGTGATTAATCAGAAAAAAACAGTAATCACACAAAATTTACGTTATATTTTTTAATCTGCCTTGACTTTTGTGTGCAAAAAGATCAATCAACTATCAAACACATTTGAAATCACCATGTTTGGAGTCTGTCATGGACATTCGCAATGGCACCATCGAAGCCATTGGCCGCAGCCCGCTTGTGAAGCTTAAAAAGGTTTCCGAGCTGACGGGCTGCACCATTCTTGGCAAGGCGGAATACGCAAACCCGGGCGGGTCGGTCAAGGACCGCGCAGCCCTTGCCATCATTCGCGACGCCGAGGCGCGCGGTCTTCTGCAACCGGGCGGCGTCATCGTCGAAGGTACGGCTGGCAACACCGGCATCGGTCTTGCCGTTGTCGGCAATGCGCTGGGCTATCGCACCGTGATCGTCATCCCGGAAACCCAAAGCCAGGAAAAGAAAGACCTGCTGCGGCTTCTCGGTGCGGATCTGCGCGAAGTTCCGGCTGTCCCCTATCGCGATCAGAACAACTATGTGCATGTATCGCGCCGTCTGGCCGAAGAACTTGCAAAGTCCGAACCCAATGGCGCGATCTGGGCCAACCAGTTTGACAACGTCGCCAACCGTCAGGGTCACATCGACACCACCGCCCCCGAAATCTGGGAACAGACTGACGGCAAGGTCGATGGCTTTATCTGTGCAGTTGGTACTGGCGGCACGCTGGCCGGTGTCTCGATGGCGCTTAAGGATCGTAACAAAAACATCCAGATTGGCCTTGCCGATCCGATGGGTGCCGCCCTTTACAGCCACTACAAGTTCGGTGAACTGAAATCCGAAGGCAGCTCGATCTCGGAAGGTATTGGTCAGGGTCGTATCACCGCCAACCTTGAAGGCGTTGAGATCGATCACCCGTTCCAGATCTCGGACGAGGAAATGTTGCCAATCGTGTTTGACCTGCTCAAGGAAGAAGGTCTGTGCATGGGGGGCTCCACAGGGATCAACATCGCTGGTGCGGTGCGCCTTGCACGTGAACTCGGCCCGGGCAAAACCATCGTCACCATTCTGTGTGACCTCGGCACCCGCTATCAGAGCAAGCTTTGGAACCCTGCGTTCCTTAAGGAAAAAGGCCTGCCGAGCCCCGATTGGCTCTAAGCCGAAGCCATCCTGAAAGATAAAACCCCCGTCCGGTTTCCGGCGGGGGTTTTGTTTTAATCAGGTCGCGCGAGCAACCTCGTTTCGGGATTGGCGGGTGTTCTGCGCTGCACACGCCCAAAGGTAAAGTCCGCAGAACAGCGCGCACAGCAACAGTGATCCGGCAAAGCCCGCCACCGCGTTCCATCCGCCCTGATCCCAGAACCAGCCACCAACCGACCCCATGATGCTGGATCCCAGATAATAGGCCAGCAGATACAGTGACGACGCATGCCCCTTGGCCGTTTCGGCAAGCCGCCCGACCCAGCCACTGGCAATCGAATGGGCAACGAAAAAGCCACTGGTCAGGACAACAATCCCGCCAATGATCACCGACAGGCTGTCAGATACGGTCAGTCCGACACCAAGGGCCGCTAACAACAGCCCCACCACCAGGACCGGTCCACGTCCGATTTTGTCTGATAGCGCACCGGCAATCGATGAGGTCACCGACCCGCACAGATAGACCACAAAGATCAAGCCAATCTGACTTTGCGACAGGCCATAGGGCGCATCCGAAAGACGGAAGCCGACATAGTTAAACACCGTCACAAAGCAGCCCATGGCAAAGGCACCGATCAGGAACACGAACGGCAAGCCCGCATGTTTGAGATGCCCGCCCCAGGCCCGCAGGTGATAACCCACCTGGAAGCCCGGACGACGGACAAAGTTCCGCGATGCCGGCAACAGAACAGCAAACCCAAGGGCCGCGATAAGGCCCAAGCCCCCCATCGCGCCAAGGGCAATGTGCCAGCCGAACAGATCAGTCAGAAAACCGATCACGACACGGCCGCTCAGGCCGCCGATCGCCGTCCCGCTGATATAGATGCCCATCGCCATACCAAGGCCCTTGGGATCTATTTCCTCGGCCAAATAAGCCATCGCAACGGCCGGAACCCCGCCCAGCATCAGGCCTTCCAGCGCGCGCACGACAAGAAAGGCATGCCAATCGGACAGAAACGGCGCGATCAGGTTCAAAACAGATGCCACGCAGATAGAAATCAGCATCAGCTGCTTGCGCCCGACGGCCTCTGACACAGCACCGGCCAGCAAAATAGCAAAGGCCAGAAACCCGGTGGTCAGTGAAAGTGCGAGCGAGCTTTCAGCCGGTCCAACCACAAAGTGGCTTGCAAGTTCCGGCAACAGTGGCTGCACACAGTAAATCAGCGAAAAGGTCGCGTATCCGGCCAAAAACAGTGCAATGCTGATACGGCGAAATGCGGGCGATCCCGGCTTTATCCAAACCGGATCGGCAGACGCATTTGCGTTGGTGGACGCGAGCGAGCTTTGCAAACGTATGGGGGGCGTTGCATCAGATGACGCCGTATCAGCAGCACTAACAGAATGTTGTTCTGGGTCAGTGTCCCGGGGAACAGCCATTTGCGACCTCTTTTGGAATGGTTCGTGGGGTGACGCTTATGATTGCACTATCGCGCCTATCCGTCCAATATATGGAAGTGTCTTCTGTGATATGTTTTAGGTATATCAGCGATGGAACTACGCCATATCCGCTACTTCCTTGCCGTCGCCCGCGAGGGAAATTTTACCCGTGCTGCGGCCCGCATCGGCATCGGGCAGCCACCGCTTAGTCAGCAAATCCGCGATCTGGAAAATGAAATCGGCACGGCCCTTTTTCATCGCGTCCCCCATGGCGCAGAACTGACGGAGGCAGGCATGGCGTTTCTTGAGGTCGCCGCCCAATTTCCTGATCTGGCAGAGCGCGCCATTCGTGCCGCCCAACGCGCCGGGCGCGGCGAAGTCGGATCAATCCGGGTTGGCTTCACGGCGTCCGCTGCATTCAGCCCGTCTGTTCCGCGCGTGTTCCGTGACTTCCGGCGCAGTTACCCCGGCGTTGAAATGACACTCGAAGAAGCCAACTCTGCCCAACTCGTCGCCGGCCTGCGCGATGAACGCCTTGATGCGGTGTTCCTGCGACAAGATACGATTGCGGGCGATGGCATTCGCCTGCATGTGATTTCAAGCGAACCGATGGTGCTTGTCCTTCCATCCGGTCACCCGGCTGCCCAACAAGAAAAGGTCGCCTTGTCTGAACTGCGTGACGAGGCCCTGATCCTGACCCCGCGCGCGGTCGGCCCAACCCACTATGACAAGGTTGTCACCGCCTGTCGTGACGCCGGGTTTGAGCCGCAAATGGGCCAGATCGCGCCACAGCTCGGATCCGTAATCAATTTCGTTGCGGCCGAGCTTGGCTTTTCACTGGTCCCCAAACCAATGACGCAGCTTCAGGCAAAGGGTGTCGCCTATCGCGAAATTGAAGGCGAAGTGCCCATTGCGCAGTTGTCGCTGGCCTATCGCAGCAATGATATCTCGATTGCTCTTCGCAATTTCGTCAGCCGTGCGCTCGCCGCCCATCGGCAACCAAGAATTGATGAATAGACGAATAGCTATGTTTTAATTCAGATACTGGCGATCTTCTTCCGAACAAAACTGACAAGTATGTCAGAAGAAGCACAAAGGGATTGGGCCGCGGTGTCAATCACCAGATCCACATCCGGCCAGGGGTGATATTCACGATCACATACCTTTTGCCAGTCGGGCAGTTTCAGGTTTTCTATGTCACCCTTTCGGGTTTCAACCCGGTAACGATGCTCATCAACATCAGAACAAATCAGTTCAATCTGCACAAAAGGCTTGTCTGCGATTATCGCGGCTTCTCGCCACGCGGCGCGGGATAATTCGATCGGATTTACCGCATCGCCGATCACAAGGTGGCCAAGGCGCAAATTATCTGTCGCGATCCGGTTTGCAGCGACATACCCAACCGGGCCCATTTCATCGGATGGTACGACACCGCAATCAATAACTGCCTGCTCGATTGTATCAATTCGCAGATGGATCGCGCCAAGTTCCTGAGCCACCAATCTGGCAATTGACGTTTTGCCGACACCGGGCAATCCACCAAGAATAATCAACATTTTCAACGTCCCTTGATTGTGCCTGTATATGAACATTCCAGTTAGGGACTGGCAAGATGGTTCATTCACGCTAGATTAATGCCAACTGTGAAATCAGGCGCGCCGCTGAAGTCTATTTCTGTGATGCCCGCGCCAAACCGAAAGTCTGGCTATGCTAAGATATTCCCTTCTTGATCTTTGCCCGGTAAATGCGGGTGAACATCCCTCCGATGCGTTGCGAAATACGCTGGCACTCGCCCAACATGCCGAAAAGCTTGGCTATCATCGTTATTGGCTGGCCGAACATCACAATATGCCCGGCATCGCCAGTGCCGCGACGTCTGTTGTCATGGCCCATGTCGCGGCGGGTACCAAAACCATCCGCGTTGGGTCAGGTGGCGTCATGCTACCCAACCATGCGCCGCTGGTAATTGCCGAACAGTTCGGCACCCTTGATGCACTTCATCCGGGCCGTATTGATCTGGGCATTGGCCGTGCGCCGGGCACGGATCAACGCACCGCAGCCGCCCTTCGCCGTGACATGCATGGGTCCGAGGAACGCTTCATTCAGGATGTCCTGCAGGTACAGGCATTCCTTGCCCCGCTTGAAGGCAATCCACCAATCCGGGCCGTGCCGGGCTATGGCTCGCAGGTCCCGATGTGGCTTTTGGGCAGCAGCCTGTTTTCAGCTGACCTCGCCGCCCGTCTTGGCCTGCCCTTTGCCTTTGCATCGCACTTTGCGCCCGACATGCTGATGGATGCGCTGACCCTTTATCGCAACCGGTTTGAGCCAAGCGAAGCACTTGATAAGCCCTATGCGGTTGCCGCGATGGGCTTCTTTGCCGCCGATACCGACGAGGAAGGCGAATATCTGGCCACCTCGATGCAGCAGCAGTTCCTGAACCTGCGCCGCGGGACGCCAGGCCAATTGCCAAAACCTGTCAAGGATATGAGCGAAATCTGGAACCGCGTCGAAAAGGCTGGCGTTGATCACGCCATGCGCTATGCCGCGATTGGCGGGCGCGATACGGTGCGCAAGAAACTGCGCGAATTTGCCTATATAACCAAGGCAGACGAAATCATGGTCACCGCCAACATCTATGATCAGACGGCACGCCTGAAATCCTTTGAAATCGCTGCCGAGCTGTTTGGCGAAATGAATGCAAAGTCCGAGAACAAAGACTGCGCCTAAGACCAAGCGACACCTTGTTTTTGCAAATGCCGGGTTCCCGAGTGAATCCGGCATTTTGCTTTCATCATACGAAATACCAGAACACACCACTTGCGCTTGCATCATTGGTCGGACAATATGCGCGTCCCGTTGAAGACTTCAACGATAGCCCCTTGTTTCAAAAGGTTATGGTGCGCCCTTCATGACCAACTTCCTGCTGGCAGCCCTGCCAATTGCGACCATTCTGTTTCTGATGATCAAGGTCAACTGGGGCGCTGCGCGTGCTGGTGCGGCTGCCTGGTTTGTTACCGTCATCCTAGCAGTGTTCTTCTTTGGCGCGCCGACCGACATGCTGATCATTGCCCAGGCCAAGGGCGTGATGCTGGCCCTTTACATCCTTTATATCGTCTGGGCCGCACTGATCCTGTATTTCGCGGCCGAAGAAGCCGGCGCGATCAAAACCATCGGGCGTGCCATTCGATCACTCACGGATGATCGGCCACTACAGCTTTTGATCTTGGGCTACGTGTTCGCAAGCTTCCTTCAGGGCGTTGCGGGCTTCGGCGTTCCGATTGCCGTTGTAGCACCGCTTTTGCTTGGCATGGGTTTCTCACCGGTTTTGGCGGTTGCTGCCCCGATGATCGGTCATAGCTGGTCAGTGCTGTTTGGCAATATGGCGACTTCGTTCGAGGCACTGATTGGTGTTACCGGCATTCCGGGTACCGAACTAACCCATTATTCGGCAATCCTTCTTGGCCTGTCGGGCTTTATGTGTGGGGCGGCTGTTTTGTGGCTTGATGGCGGGTTCAGCACCATTCGCCGTCGCATTGTGCCGCTGGTCCTGATTTCCGGCGTCATGGGCGTTGTGCAGTATTTCATGGCCAATTACGGCGTCTGGACATTGGGTGGCTTGACCGCCGGGATCTCCGGGCTTGTCGCCTCCATCATTGTGACCCGGTTCTGGAAACCGCATCCCGATGATGTCGCTGAGCAGGTTGCCGATGATCATCAGCACATGCCCTTGATCGAGGCACTGACCCCCTATCTGGTGTTTATCGTGCTGGTCACCATGGCGACCTTTGTTCCTGCAGTCGAGATGCTGCTTGGCAAGATCCGCTTCACGCTTGAGTTCCCGGAAACGGCCACTGCAACCGGTTGGGTGATCGAAGCCGAAAGTGCCAAGGCCATCGCGATCTTTGGCCATCCGGGCGCGCTTTTGCTTTATACCGCCGCCATCAGCTTCACGTTCTTTAAGCTGCGCGGTCATTACGATGACCGCATTGGTAAACGTATCTGGCAACGCACGCTGAAAAGCGGCCTTCCGACCAGCATCGGCATGGTGCCGGTGATCGGTCTTGCCATCATCATGGACCATGCCGGCATGACCTATGCCCTGGCCGAAGGCGGGGCTGCGGTCTTTTCCGGGGCGTTTGCCATTGCCTATCCGGTGATTGCACCGGCAATTGGCGCGCTGGGTGCCTTCATGACCGGCAGCACGAATAATTCCAACGTTGTCTTTGGCATGTTCCAGCGCCACACCGCCGAACTTTCCGGCCTTTCAACCGCCCTTGTTCTGGCCGCCCAAGCAACGGGCGCATCACTTGGCAGCATGCTGGCACCGTCAAAAATTCTGGTTGGCTGCTCGACTGTCGGGTTGTCGGGCAAGGAAGGACCAGTGCTGTCGGTCGTTCTTAAAACCGGTGTTATCCTGACCGCACTATGCGGCTTAATGGCACTGGGCATACTTCTGATCACGACGATGAACGGGGGCGCGTAACATGAAAAACAAACTGTTTAACCCGGTCTTTCTGGTCCTGACCTCAATCATCCTGCCTATTGCGGCGTTTGAGGCCCTGGTGACAGACAACGTCGCCGCAAGCGACATTCTGTTTGCCCTGTTCTGTGCTGTCATGGCCCTGATTGTCGTGCGCAAATAAAAAGCCCGCCGATCCACCTGACCGACGGGCTTACAAGAATATCTTGGCCAAACCTTAGGGGCGAAGGGCTGCCAGCTTGACGCCAAAGGCAATGAATACTGCCCCGGTGGTTGCCTTGAGCGCACGTTGGAAACGACCACTCCCGGCAAAGCGGGTCAGGCGTGCCAGCAACATGATCATGGCTGCAAACCAGATGGCGTTGATCGCCGCATGCAAGCACACCAGCATGAAGGCCGAGGTCATCGCCCCCTCACCCACCGGGATGAATTGCGGAAACGCTGCCAGATAGAATATCGAGACTTTCGGGTTCAGCGCATTGGTCAGAAATCCCTCGCCATAGGCCTTGATCAGGGTGCGTTTGCGCTTTGCCGGTGATACTTCGGCAACCGTTTTCACCCCGCGCCAGGCATCACGCAATGCCTTGAACCCGACCCAGCACAGATAAGCTGCCCCCAAAAATTTGACGATCATGAAGGCCTGTGCCGATTGCACAAGGATGACCGAAATACCAAGGATCGACAGAGTCCCATGCAGGTAAAAGGCCGTCACAAATCCGGCCACATTGGCCATCCCGGCCATACGTCCTGATGTCGGCACAGTCTTTGCGACCAGCACGCCATTGGGGCCTGGCGACATGACAAGCAGTGACGCAACCAGCGCAAAACTCAAAACCTGTGACCAATCCATGGGGCGATCCTTTGCAAATGATCAAACGGTGCGCATTGACTGATGACGTTTCGCACCTTGCCTTGACTATATCCCGCCTTGATCAACCAACAAGAAAATCATTGTGGCCATACATTTTCCCTGCCCGGTCCGGTCAGCCTGCCGGGATCAGGAAAATGATAACTTCTGGGAAAATGATAACTTCTGGGAAAATGATAAAGAATAGAAGTGGCCGCCAGCATCAGGCGGCACTACGGTCGGTGCAACAAAATCAATATGGCAAAAGCCATGCAACGGCGGGGCACGAAACTCCCCACGAGCAAAATCTTCTGATGTCTTGGCAATGTGCCTGCCCCCGCAGGCGCAATGTGAGCCCTGCTGACTAGGTTAAACATGCACGTTACACGATCCATCCTTTCTATCCTTCTTAGCGCCCCCTTCCTGCTAGCTGCACCAGTTGCCCAAGCCGCCGCAGAACCACCCGGCCCGAAATGGGGACCGCATATTGATCTCGAAGGCAAAGGCGGAACAGATCGTAACCTTGGCGAGACGGACCTGTTCATTCCGCTTTGGCAGGATGAGGACACACTGACCTTCACCAGCCTTCGCGCCCGGATGGATGACAATAACAGCCACGAAGGGAACTTCGGTCTTGGCATCCGGCAGATGCTTGATTCGGGATGGAACATTGGTGGCTATGGTTACTTTGACCGCCGCCACAGCCCCTATGGCAACAAATTCAACCAATTGACCTTCGGTGCAGAGGCCCTATCACTTGATTGGGACTTTCGCGCCAATGCCTATGTCCCGATCGGCACGACACAATACTTCGAGGACAGTCTAAGTACTGTTGATGTGAGTGGCACAACCTTGATGTACAATCAGGGTGAAGAACGTGCATTACGTGGCTTTGACGGGGAAATTGGCTGGCGCATTCCGTTATTTGCGGCTGATGCAGGACAGCAACTCCGTGCCTATGCCGGTGGTTATCGCTTTAAGGAAGACGGCGTTGATACGGTACAGGGTCCGCGTGGGCGACTGGACCTGACCTTTGATGAAGTTCCCTTTTTGTGGGAAGGGTCGCGCTTCTCTCTCGGGGCGGAAATTCAGCATGACAGCCCACGGGGCACGCAGGGCTTTGCCAGCTTCCGCCTTCGTATCCCGTTGCAGGGCTTTGGCGATACTCCGAAACCCCGCCTGAGCGCGATGGAACGGCGCATGACCGATCCCATCATTCGCGACATTGATGTGGTCAGTCAGGCCGGACAGTTTTCAGAAGCAACTGAAATCACCCAGACTGCCGACGGGGAAACGATCACAGTTCTGAACAGCAACTCGACATCGGCGGCGAACTTTGCCACTGACATTGCCAATGCAGGTGCCAATTCAACCGTGATCCTGAGCGGCAATTACACCGCAATCAATTCCGTCACAACGGTTCAGAGTGGACAAACAATTGTCGGGGGTGGCGCACTCGACATCAAAACCCCGACAGGACGGTCGGTTACGGTCACCATTCCGGATGCATCGATCTCGGGCACCGGCAGCAATGGCGGCGCCGGCGGTGGTGCACGTCTCTTTAACATGGCCGATAACAGCAGTCTGGTTGGTGTGACCGCGAACGTTAACACGACCGGGTCAGCATACATCGTCCACATCGAAGGAAAGCAAAATGTTACCATTCGGAACAACAACCTGACAACGCAGAACGGCACCTCAACCGCAGGCGCTATCATAATCAGAGACAGCCAGGATGTTACGATCAAGAATAATGTTTTATCCATTACCTCCGATGGAAATGGTGCCCGATTCCTGGCGATTATCGGCAACAATTCCAACATCAGCATCGATGACAACAAGCTTTCCGTGAGCGGAGCAGGCTTCGACAAGCGATTTGTATTCTTCGCCAATTCATCAACCATAAACAACCTGTCAGGGACAGGTAACACCACCAATAACCTCAACCCATGTGGTGACGGCGGCGGAACCCTTCCCACCGTTACTGGCTCAGTCACGGTAGACGGCACCGCGGTAGACAGCACCGCAGTAAACAACCTCGAATGTCGATAGCTTGATACTGTACAAAATCTGGACATATCGGCTTTGGCTTGAATGTTCTTTTTTTGTTCTTTATTGTGAGCATATGAAGAACAATATCAGCCAACCCCATGCCCACACCGGCGCTGTCATTTTTGATGATGGATGGTCAAACGCGAAATGTGATCTGAACATCTTGCCCGCCCGCGGACAAAAGGGACGCGGCGCGATGTCCAATATTGACGGGCGATTTGAACGTCATATCCATCAGGCGGTTGATGACGGATGGCTGGGCACATTGATGGAAGATCAGGACGCCCCACGCACCAAAACCACCCTTGGCATAGATGGTGCGCGTTCTGTGATCACCCGCAATCAAAGCCCGGATGTCCCGTTTGATCGCTCGATCAACCCCTATCGTGGCTGTGAGCATGGCTGTGTGTATTGCTTTGCGCGCCCGACCCATGCCTATCTGGGTCTGTCGCCCGGTCTTGATTTTGAAACCAGACTTTTCTGGAAACCGGAAGCCGCCGAGCTTTTGCGCAAGCAGCTGTCGTCAAAAGCCTATCAACCCGCCCCGATCGTGATTGGCACAAGTACCGATCCCTATCAGCCAGTTGACCGCGACAAGCGACTGACGCGGTCGATCATCGAAGTTCTGGCCGATTGCCAACATCCCTTTTCGCTGATCACCAAAAGCGCACTGGTCACCCGTGACATTGATCTGATTGCCCCGATGGCCGCCCGAAACCGGGCATCGGTGGCAGTATCCGTCACAAGCCTTGATCACCGGCTGTCAAACCTTCTGGAACCCCGTGCCTCTGCCCCACACCGCAGGCTTGAGGCCATCCGAAAACTGTCAGATGCCGGCATTCCCGTCACCGTCCTTTGTGCGCCGGTTATTCCGGGCCTGAATGATACGGAGATCGAAAAGATCGTTGCAGCCTGCAAGGACGCCGGTGCGCAATCGATTGGTCACATCGTCTTGCGCCTGCCGCTTGAAATCGCCGATCTGTTCGAAGAATGGCTAGAGGCCCATTACCCTGATCGCAAGGCAAAGGTGATGTCGCTGATCCGTCAGATGCGCGATGGCCAAACCTATCAGTCGGAATTTGGCACCCGCATGCGCGGCACCGGCCCGATTGCCGATCTGATCACCAAACGTTTTGAGGCTGCCCGCAAAAAGCATGGCCTGACCAACCGGTCTCTCAACCTTGATTGCGGCGGTTTCAAACGTCCCAGCGCGAACGGGCAAATGTCGCTGTTCTGACATCACCAGCAACATCGCCCATATCCCGCAACAGATACCCCATCCGGTTCAGTCCGCGCGCCGGATCAGCATCGTGCTGTTGCCCCCAACCGTAAGGCGCAGCACTTCGCCATCATCAAAGGCGTAGCTCAGGATATGATGGTCGGGATCAATGATCTGTTTGCCTTCGATGGTGACAGCACCACGTGCAACCAGTTCACTTGCCGCCGTGCTGGTCTCGGCAAAACCGGCCATCAGAATAAGCGGCACCACCCCGATCCCGTCTTTCAGGGCATTGGGCGTGAAATCAAGTGTCGGCATGCGATCAGCAAGAGAGATATGGGTCATTTTCCGGTTTCCTTGTTGGTGAAGCCACCTCGGGCAAACCGGTTTATGGAAAAAACAAAGGCCGCCCTGGGGCAGCCGGTCTTGGTTTAATTTACAAACACATCAACAGGCGCCGCGCTATGTGCACGACGTAAAATAGGCGTTCTGATGTGTAATAATGTTTTCCATGCTTTTATGCATATGGCGCTTTTTTCGTTTGGTCAAGCCGCTTGTTGCCCCCCCCCACGCCAAAGAAAACACCCGCCAGCAAAACCGGCGGGTGCAACGAAACATTGATGCCTGACCTAAAAGCGAAGATCCTAGCTGACAACCCGATAGCGGGCATGCACTGCCGGTTCGCTGATGATGGCGGGATCGATCATGGCATTCACCGCGTCCTGTGCTTCGCTGGCGGCAACACCTTCGCGGTCCTTGGCGTTTACATTTCCGTCTTCGCAAAGCGCCCTGGCACGTGCACTTTCAAAGAAGCGCAAACCACGTTTTTCCATGACATACAGGGTTTCACCACCCCACTGTCCGGTCCAGACAAGACCAGAAAGACCTTCCATTTCCCGTTCAATCCGGGTCGGCGAAATCGGCATTCCGAGGCAAGTGGTCAAAAGGAAGGAAAGTTCGGCCGCGGTCACCCCGTCTTCACAGCATTCCTCGGCCAGAACCGACATCACCGCCATGGTCACAACCCGAAGCGAAACCTTTTCCGCATCAAGCCCCGGGAACCGGTTTTGCTGAAGTTCGACAATGTCGTTGGCAATACGATCAACATCGCCACGAATGACATAACGGCCCCGCCATACCCGGCAGCTGCTTCTGACTTCCCACGCGCTCATGATTTGGTCCCACCCGTTTTTGTTTGTCCCTGCTAAAAAAGATACAACAAACATACATAACGTCAATATCTTTTTCGACTTTTTGTATTATTTTATACACTCGTCACGAAACCAGCGGAAGCCATCAGCAGCAACGGTGTAACCGTCCTCGCCCTCGACCTCTTCAAGGTAGCCTCTTGCCACGGCCACATGGAAATCCCGGCTAAAATTGCGCGGCATCCGCAGGTGATCCTGGCGGCGCAAAAGCCGGCGGACATCACCGCGCGTTACAAAACTCCTGCTGTCGCGATATTGCAGCCAGATTGCCGCCAGCAAGATTATCTCGGCAAAGCCACGCGGTTGCAGGCGTCCGACCAGATCGGCAAAACTGCCAACAAATCCCGTAATGAACATGCCGGGATCTATTGCGCCGGAAAATGCCGCATCGCCTGTATATCCAATGGCACCATATGTCTCGCCCGCCCCCGGCACGCTACTGGCTGCGGTCACGGCGCGATCATCCACCTTGCCCCCCGCACCTTCCTTGGCGAAGCCATCAACCGCGCCGTTATCGCGCGGGTGACCGCCACCCGAAACACCAGGTACAGAACCACGCACCGCGCCAACAGCCATACCCGGCACTGACGGCGCCTGCCCGAACAAAGCAGCCATAACCACCGGCAAACGCGCAGGCGGGATCGCACATTCGAGATCGACTGGCCCGAAGTCCCCTTCACCGGAAAGCTTGACATGGATAATGGCTGGCACGGCTATATCACTCCTGAAACACAACGCAGCGATACCATACATTACGTATAATTTTCAACATCAATATTACATTTATGTATACTAACTTACATACCAGCCGACGGATTGCCGTAACTTTGGCCTCGACAATTGCCGGTCCGCCACCGCACCATAATCCCGGCAATCAATCCTTTCGCACCAATCCTGTGCGACGAACGGACGCCCCGGCACCAAACGCCGGGCGGTAAAATCAAGAACGCCATCAACCGCCACCAACGGGAGACCAGAAAACATGACACGCCTGATGTTTCGCGAAGACGCCTATGCACAGAATTGCAATGCCACCGTCACCAGCATTTCAGATCGCGGCATTGAACTTGATCAAACGGTGTTTTACGCGACCGCTGGCGGCCAATCGGGTGATATCGGTACACTAACCCTTAGCGATGGCACGACCCTTCCCGTCGTTACCACGGTCAAGGATCGCGAAACCGGGCGTATCTTGCACATCATTGCTGATGATCATCCCCTGCCCGCGGTTGGCGATACGATCACAGCCGAACTTGATTGGGACAACCGCCACAAGCTGATGCGCTTTCACACCTGCCTGCATCTTCTGTGTGCTGTGATCGAAGGCGATGTCACGGGCGGCAATATCGCTGCCCACAAGGCGCGGCTGGACTTCAACCTGCCAGAGCTCACGCTCGATAAGGATGAAATCAGTGAGAAGCTTAACGAACTGATCGCACGCGATGCCGATGTCTATGACGGGGAAATCTCCGTGGCCGAGCTTAAAGCCAACCCGGAACTGGTGCGCACCATGTCGGTACAGCCGCCAATGGACGGACATTCCATCCGGACCGTCACCATCGAAGGGATCGATTTCCAACCCTGTGGCGGTACCCATGTGCGCAAAACCGGCGAGATCGGCAAGGTCATGGTTTCCAAGATCGAAAAGAAAGGCCGCCAGAACCGACGGATCAATATCGTATTTGACGACTGATGCCATTTGCAATTGGCAACCAGCAAACATACGGATCACCACCATCCGGTTTGACTGCCAGTTGCCAGCAAGCGGCAGGACCGTTACAAATTTAAATAGATTCAGGACCAAATTTAAAACAATCCCGGAACCAACCGGAAATCCACCACCGTCAATCGGAGCTTGTCCATGACCAACCCACTTTCCGACGCCCTTGTGTCCACCCAATGGCTTGCGGATCACCTTGATGCACCGGATGTGCGCGTCGTCGATGCCAGCTGGTACATGCCAGCCGAAAACAAGAATGCCCGCGACTTCTATGATGCCGAACACATTCCGGGCGCAGTTTTCTTTGATATCGATGATATTGCCGCCGATGACAGCGCCCCGCTGCCACACATGATGCCCGATGCAATCAAGTTTTCCGCCAAGGTTCGCAAACTTGGCCTCGGCGATGGTGTCCGTGTGGTTGTCTATAGCCAAAAGGGTTCCGCCCTTGCCGCCTGCCGTGCATGGTGGATGCTGCGTCATTTTGGCCACCACGATGTCGTCGTGCTCGATGGCGGCCGGCCAAAATGGATCGCCGAGGGACGCCCGGTCACTGATGCACCGACCCCGCCGCGCGAACGCCACTTTACCGCACGCGCCAACAGCTTTTTGCTGCGTGAATATGATCAGGTTCTATCGAACGTCAAAACCAAACGCGAACAGCTGGTGGATGCGCGCGCAGGCGAGCGGTTCCGTGGTGAAGTTGACGACCCGTGGGGCAAATCTGGCCACGTTCCCGGCTCCTACAACCTGCCCTTTACCGAACTTCTGAATGCTGATGGCACGTTCAAGTCGGCGGATGAAATCAAGGCCGCGTTCGACGCAGCAGGTGTCGATCTCAACAAACCGATTGTTGCAAGCTGTGGTTCGGGCGTTACCGCCTGTGTCCTTGCCATGGGGGCCTATATTTCCGGCCACAAACAGGTCGCGGTCTATGACGGATCCTGGGCGGAATGGGCCACCACGGAAGACAGCCCGGTTGATACCGGCCCGGCCTGACCATCCGGCCCCGTCCGTATCACACATTTAAAAAGAGAAACCCGATGCCCGCCCCATCCCCGTTCGGTCCGGATATGACCAACCATACCGCCGATGGCGCGGGCATCAGACTTGAACAGCTTAAAGCCCCTACTAACGACGATATTGCCGCCATCACCCGCCTTTGGATTGCGACCGGCCTGATCCCGGCGATTCGCGATGCACGGCAGGATATTGAAAACTGTATTGCGGCCGATAACGGCAGCCTGATTGTCGCGCGCATGCCAGATGATCAGCAAATCTTTGCCACCATGATGACCGGCCATGACACTGTCTTTGGCTGGATTCATTATCTGGCAATTGCTGAACACGCCCAAGGAGGCGGCATTGGCCGCGAACTGGTAACTTTGGCCGAGGATATCCTGCGTCTTTCGGGCTTAAGTGAAATCCGGATCACGATTGAAAATGCCGCAGCGGGTGATTTTTACGCCAAACTCGGCTATGACTTTATAGCAAGCGTCACCGATCAGGCTGATCCTGATCCGCACCAAAACAAAATAATGCGCAAGAGTTTAGCCCAATGACCCCATCCAATCCGCGCAAGCTGGAAGTTGTGATCAGCTTCCTTGAAATGCAAAGCCCGCCAGAACGCGCGCCAGCCATCGTCCCGCCCGGCAAGGTCGCGATCATCCGGGCCGAAAACCCGACCCTGTCATTTTATCGCTACCTATATAATACGGTCGGCGAACCATGGCTGTGGTGGTTACGCCGCCTGATGAGCGACGAAGAACTCTCCGCGATCCTCGCCAAGCCGGAAACGCATGTTTATGTGCTTTATGTTGCCGGTGTGCCCGCGGGCTTTGCCGAGCTTGATCTGACGGACTTTGAATCGGATAACGTCATTGATCTGCACTATATGGGCCTGATGCCGGAATTCATCGGCAAGGGCTTTGGCAAATACCTGCTGGATTGGGCGATTGATACCGCCTGGAGCTTCAAGCCCACCCGCATTACGGTCAATACCTGCACACTTGATCATCCAAGTGCACTTGGGGCTTACCAAAAGGCAGGATTTGCTATATATGATCGCCGAACCGATATTGTTGATGATCCGCGCGATACAGGACTGATCCCGCATATCGACCACCATGTCGATCATGATGGTCATCCAGCGAGCGATACACCTGATCGCGAAAGTGATCCGGAAAATGCAAATAATGCAGATTCCGACACTTTGATCGTTGACTTTCCCGACCGCGCACGGTAACAAGCGCGCCTGAGTTTACCCAAGCCAGAGGATGATGACCCATGGCAGTGCCAAAGAAAAAAGTGACCAAGTCCCGTCAGGGCATGCGTCGCTCGCATGACAAGCTCGCCAAGGGCTCGTACCGCGAAGACAAAGAGACCGGCGAACTGCATCGCCCGCACCACATTGACCCGAACACCGGTATGTACCGTGGTCGTCAGGTGGTCGAGCCGAAGATGTAATTCCGCACCGGAGAGCTTTTTGCTCTTTGGCGGTTTGCGACGCTATATATTTCCGCGCCAGTCCTATCGGACTGGCGTCTGGTTTAAAAAGGGATGAAACCGTTTGGTTTCATCCCTTTTTATTTATCCCTACTCAAAACCATCCACACCGGTTCCGCACACGATCACCCTGACCCGCCCCGGATTGGGATCACCCAGGCGATCATTCATGACGGCGGCAATACCGGCGGCGGCGGAAAGCTCGACCGAAATGCCAAACTCTTTCCAAAGCCACTTGGCAGATTTTTGCATTTCCTCGTCACTGACCAACGCGATGCGATCCACATTCCTGCCAATCAGATCGACATTAAGTGCGGATGACTGACGCGGCGCCAGACTGGTGGCGGCGGTGTTCACGCTGGGCAAAGTCACGACCTCGTTGGCCTTAAGGCTTTCGAACAGGGTTGCCGCCCCGGTCGGCTCCACACCGATCACCCGGATCGATGGGCGCAACAAGCGTGCGGCTGTCGCCACACCGGCAATCAGTCCACCACCACCAATTGCCACGACCAGTGTATCAAGGTCGGGTTGCTGTTCTAAAAGCTCAAGCGCGATGGTTCCCTGCCCGGCAATCACCTTGGGATCGGCGAATGGATGGATATAGGCCATACCGCTTTCATGTGCGTGTTCCATCGCGGCACGGTTGGCGTCGTCCCAAACCGCCCCGATCAAAGCCACATCAACCCCCTGCGCGCGCAGTTTTTTGACTTTGGGCTGTGGTGTATTGGTCGGCAGGAAGATTTTCACCGGTACACCCAGTGTGCGGGCCGCATTGATCACACCCATGCCATGGTTGCCACCCGATGCGGTGCACAGCCCGGCTGATCTTTGTTCGGGTTCAAGGGCCAGTGCAGCATTCATGGCCCCGCGTGCCTTGAAGGATCCGCTGACCTGCATGTTTTCAAGTTTCAGGAACATCTCGGGGATGCGATCACGTGCGACAAAGCCCGATATATCGCCAAAATTACTGGCCGCAAACACCGGGGTCAGGCGCATATGGTCTGATATCGCCTTGCGCGCAGTGCGAAAATCCTGAAGTTCAATCACGGGGCCCCCTTGCTGTATTCTGTGTCATTCGCTGCTGTTATTGCCTGTAAAAAATAGCCTGATATCAGGCATTAACAATGGCTTTGACACAAAAAGCCTTGAATGGCCGCCGCCAAGGTGGTTTGTCTTTGAAGCATAAGACGTCGCGCCCAAGGAGAACCGCCTGTTATGTCATCGCAAAGCCCCAAACATACCGCAACCAAACTGGTCCATGCCGGTCGCCGTTCCAGCCAGTATCACGGCGTGGTCAACCCGCCGGTTCTGCATGCCTCGACCATCCTGTTTGACAGCCTGGCAGAACTTGAAAAGGCTGGTGCCTCCGTCCCCGGAAAAACGACCTATGGCCGCCACGGCACCCCGACGCGCTTTCTGCTCGAAGAAGCCGTTGCCGAACTTGAAGGTGGCTATGGCACGCTGTGCGTTTCATCGGGCGTTTCGGCGATTACCAATGCCATCCTCGCCTTTGTAAAGCCCGGCGATCATATCCTGATCACCGACAGCGCTTATTTCCCGACTCGCAACCTGTGCAATACCTTTCTTAAGAAGTTCGGGGTCGAGACGGAATATTATGATCCGGCGATTGGCGGCGACATTGCGGGCCTTATTCGCGATAACACTGCCCTTGTCTGGTGCGAAAGCCCGGGGTCGCTGACCTTTGAAATGCAGGATATTCCAGCCATCGCCAAGGCCGCGCATGCGCGCAATGTAAAGGTAATGCTTGATAACACCTGGGCTTCCCCGATCCTGTGCCGCCCGTTTGAACTGGGTGTTGATGTGTCTGTTCAGGCCGGTACCAAATACATTGTCGGTCACTCGGATGTCATGCTGGGCACCATCACGACCGCGACCGAGGAAGACCTTCTGACCATCAAGAAGCAGGTCCTGATTTCCGGTGACGCGGTTGGTCCGGATGATTGTTACCTCGCCCAGCGTGGCCTTCGCACCCTTGCCGTGCGCCTGAAACAGCACCACGAAAGCGGCCTTAAGGTCGCGAACTGGTTGCAGACCCGCCCGGAAGTCAAACGCGTCCTCCACCCGGGTCTGCCCGATGATCCGGGCCATGCCATCTGGAAGCGCGATTTCTCGGGCGCGTGTGGCCTGTTTTCCTTTGTCATGCAGCCGGTTGAAAAGGCCCAGCTTGCCAATATGGTCGATAACATGGAGCTGTTTGGCATGGGCTTTAGCTGGGGCGGTTTTGAAAGCCTGATCCTGCCCTCAGACCCGGCCAAAATCCGCACCGCCACCAAATGGGACGACGATGGTCAGCTGGTCCGGCTCCATATCGGCCTTGAAGACCCCGATGATCTGATCGCCGATCTTGAAGCCGGGTTCGCGCGGCTCAAAACGGCCTGAACCCGAAAATGACAAAGGGCGCTGAACTTTCAGCGCCCTTTTG
>NZ_DGMR01000031.1:5843-6579 GCF_002388495.1 Thalassospira sp. UBA4513 | reverse complement strand
AGCTGTTCAAGCCTGTAAACCTTCGTGGTCTTAGAGCCACGCAAACAAAAGCGACGCAATCACAATCACCGACAGGATGACGCGCAAGTTGCCATACCACGTCGGAAACTGACCGCCTTTCACTGTCTGCAAGTCAATCAACAGCATGGCCGCAAAGCTCGCCGCCAAAACGGGCAACCCAATCGCCAGCGGCACAAGCAGTGTCAACCATCCGATAAGCGACGGCACCACACTGATGCCAAGCGAAACCCACAGGAACTTGTCGGCACCACTGCCCTTATCAAAGGCATTTATTGCCCTTCCCCAATGCACGCCGCCCAGAAATGACAAAATCACCGCGCCATAGGCGACAAGGGTGAAATAGGCCAATGACTGATGTGCACCCGACAAGAATGCCCCGCCAATTGACAAGACAACAAACGGGATCGCGCCACTTAGCCCGAACCAACGCGCGGGGACCGGGATGGACGCAAAGAAAGCCGAAGCGGATACTGGATTACGATCTGTTGATGATTGCTGCGGCACGCCGATATCCTTTCACGCGGTTCTATCTGCGCTTTACGGAATCGGGTGCCGGGCTGATCACCGCGTTTGCAGTGATAACGCTTTAGCCACCTGCAAAGTGGCGCTTGGCACTCATCACAATGCCGCTGGCAACAAAGATCGCCGCGGCCGAAATCACGATGCTTGGCCCGGCAGGCGTATCGACATGCCAGGACAGGGAAATCCCCGCCAG
>NZ_DGMR01000031.1:4628-5789 GCF_002388495.1 Thalassospira sp. UBA4513 | reverse complement strand
CAGGACAGGGAAATCCCCGCCAGAACCGATGCCGCACCAAACAGACCGGCCCCAACCGCCATCTGTTCAGGTGTGCGGGCAAAGAAACGCGCACTGGCGGCCGGGACGATCAGAAGGGCTGTAATCAGCAAGACCCCGACAATCTTGATCGCCATGCCAATCACAAGTGCCATCAGAAGCATGAAGATCAAACGCAGCCGTTCGACCGGAATGCTTTCGGCCGCGGCAATCTCAGGGCTGACTGTCAGCGCAAGCAAAGGCCGCCACATCCATGCAAGGATGCCAAGAGCAAAGGCCCCGCCAACCGCCAAAAGCAAGATATCCCCGGTATTGACCGCCAGAATATCTCCAAACAGATAAGCCATCAGATCAACAGCAACCCCTTGCACAAAGGCAAGCGCGACCATACCCAGTGCCAGCGTGGAATGGGCCAGCATGCCCAGCACCGTATCACTGCCAATCCGCGATTGCCGCTGGCCATAGGCCAGAATAAGCGCGGCCGCAAGACAGGTCGCGATCATGCCGATCCGCACATCGACCCCGATCAGAAGACCAAGCGCCACCCCCAGCAATGCCGTATGCGCCAGCATGTCGCCAAAGAATGCCATGCGTCGCCAGACGATAAAGGCGCCGAACGGGCCACAAACGACGGCCAGCAAAACACCGCCCAAAACGGCACGAAACAGGAAATCATCCATCATTGGTTTGTTCCCGCCCCTTCTTTGACGGCTTTATTGTGATCATGCGCGTGATCATCTGCATGATGGTGATGCCCATGGTCATGCGAATGATCGTGACCACATCCGCCAACAACATGGCCCGAAAGATCATGTTCGTGATCATGTTCGTGGTGATAGATACCAATCGCATCGGCCTCGCGCACGCCAAACAAAGACCGGTATTCCGGATGCTGACGCACGGTTTCGGGAATGCCCGAACAACAGACATGGCGATTGAAGCACACCACCTGATCGGTTTTGGCCATCACCAGATGCAGATCATGCGAAATCATCAGAACGGCGCAATCAAGTTCACGGCGGATCTCGTCAATCAGGCGATAAAGCTCCGCCTGCCCGGAAACATCCACGCCCTGAGTCGGCTCATCGAGCACCAGCAAATGCGGACGCAGCAAAAGGGTGCGGGCCAGCATCACACGCTGCG
>NZ_DGMR01000031.1:4373-4529 GCF_002388495.1 Thalassospira sp. UBA4513 | reverse complement strand
GCGGGCCAGCATCACACGCTGCGTCTCGCCACCTGAAAGCTGGCTCATCTGCGCGTCAATCACATGCCCTGCCCCGACCTGCGCCAGAACGACTTCGCAATCGGCCCGACTCACGGATCGGGTCAGGCTCAGAAACCGCTTCACCGTCATCGGCAA
>NZ_DGMR01000031.1:3889-4059 GCF_002388495.1 Thalassospira sp. UBA4513 | reverse complement strand
CGGCACCATTCGGCCCGATCAGGGTAATGATCTCGCCCGGATGAATGGCAAGCGACACCTGATCAAGAACCCGCTCATTGCCAAAGGAAAGAACAAGCTCACGGCCTTCAATGAGTGGCGCAGTCATGGCACAGCCCCTTGATCTCGACCGTGGTCGCCTGAATGGTAAA
>NZ_DGMR01000031.1:3102-3740 GCF_002388495.1 Thalassospira sp. UBA4513 | reverse complement strand
GCCGCCTTGCGCACCGCGTTGCTCATATCCTCATTAACCGCCTCGGCCACGCGCCCGCAATCGGTACAGATGAAATACTGCCCCAGATGTTCGCAATCAGGTCTATCACAGCCGAAATAGGCATTAAGCGACTCAATTCTGTGCACCAGACCAAGCTCGGTCAGGAATTCCAGCGCGCGATAAACCGTTGGCGGCTGAACCCGTTGCCCTTCGGCGGTCAGCGCATCGAGCAACTCATAGGCCGTCACCGCCTTGTGCGATTGCCAGATCAGGGTAAAGACCTTGCGGCGCATGTCGGTAAAGCGCGCATTTTCGCTGTCACAGACTTTCTCTGCCTGCGCAAGTGCGCTATGCACACATCTGTCGTGATCATGGCCCTTTTTGGGGAAAAGATCGCTCATAGCTGAATATCTCGTATCGACGGCCATCTGGTTTCGGCGGTTTCGGCCCAACCGATTTCAAAAAGCCGTGGCATCTGATGAAATGTTATAATATATCATTTTCTGACGCGCCGAACGTCAAAAGTCAACCACCATCGACCGGAGCTTCCCCATGACGGGCTCAAATGCACAGATTGCCGACAAACTGAAATTCAACGAAAACGGCCTGATCCCGGCAATCGCCCAGCAACATGACAG
>NZ_DGMR01000031.1:2787-2996 GCF_002388495.1 Thalassospira sp. UBA4513 | reverse complement strand
GATGCGGTGCTTGAAACGCTTGAAACCGGCCGGGTGTGCTATTTCTCACGCTCCCGCGGGAAACTGTGGCGCAAGGGTGAAAGCTCCGGCCAGGTGCAGAAACTGGTCGATTTCCGTTATGACTGCGACATGGACACCATTCTGGTCGAGGTCGATCAGATTGGCGTTGCCTGCCACACCGGACGGCGCAACTGTTTCTATTTCGCCGC
>NZ_DGMR01000031.1:2205-2527 GCF_002388495.1 Thalassospira sp. UBA4513 | reverse complement strand
TCACCGGCTTTCTGGGCAGTGGCAAGACCACGCTGCTTAACGCCCTGCTGACACAGGATGGCATGGATAAAACCGCGGTTCTGATCAACGAGTTCGGGGAAATCGGGCTGGATCATCTGCTGGTCCGCGAAGTATCCGAGGATGTGGTGTTGCTGAACTCGGGCTGCATTTGCTGCTCGGTGCGCGGTGATCTGATTTCGGGTCTGCGTGATTTGTTTGTCAAACGCACACGCGGTGAAATCCCGGAATTCGATCGGGTGATCATTGAAACCACCGGCCTTGCCGACCCGGCCCCGATCCTGCACACCCTGATGACCGACCC
>NZ_DGMR01000031.1:1793-2089 GCF_002388495.1 Thalassospira sp. UBA4513 | reverse complement strand
CTTCTGACCACCAAGTTCCGCCTTGATAGCGTGGTGACCACCGTCGATGCCATCCATGGCGCAGGCCAGCTTGATAACCATCCCGAAAGTGTCAAGCAGGCGGCTGTTGCCGACCGCATCCTGATGACCAAGGCCGATCTGGCTGATGAGGCAACGCGCACAGCCCTTGAAGCCCGCCTGCGCGCGCTTAACCCGGCCGCCCCGATTTATCCGGTGGTCAATGGCGACATTGCGGTTTCAAAGCTGTTCAATGCCGGGCTGTATGACCCGACAACCAAAAGCATGGATGTGCAGAA
>NZ_DGMR01000031.1:1182-1694 GCF_002388495.1 Thalassospira sp. UBA4513 | reverse complement strand
ACCAAAAGCATGGATGTGCAGAAGTGGCTGCGTGATGAAGCCTATGAGCAGCACGGCGATGATCATGCACATCATCACGACGATCACGGGGATCATGCTCACGACCACGGCCACCATGATCACAGCCACGACGTCAACCGTCATGATGACCACATCCGATCCTTCTGCATCACCTTTGACGAACCGATTCACTGGGATGCCTTTGTTACCTGGGCCGAAATCTTTACCCAGATGCGCGGCGAAAGCCTTTTGCGCGTAAAGGGCATCCTTAATCTGGTCGGCGAAGATGCGCCTGTCGCCATTCACGCCGTGCAGCATGTCTTCCACCCGCCGGCATCCCTGCCCGCCTGGCCAAGCGACGACCACAGATCCAAGATTGTCTTCATCACCAAGGATCTCGGGCCCCAGGTAATCCGTGAATCGCTTTATCACCTGAATGCCGCGGTCAGTGAAACCAATGATCGCAATACGGTCGAAGAATAATCGACTGCGTTTGAGCCACATCAAGGATC
>NZ_DGMR01000031.1:488-1112 GCF_002388495.1 Thalassospira sp. UBA4513 | reverse complement strand
CTTGGCTTGATACAGCCTCACTCTAAGTCCTGAACTTCGGGCGACCCATTAATTTGGTCGCCCTTTTTCTTTGCCTGAAAATCCCCACCCGCACACGTGGCAGTCCCGACACTCTCGCCAATTGCACAGCCTGTACCATCCTGATGTACAGGTTGCGATCGGCGACATGCGCACTAAATCTGGCGCAAATCGGGCAAACTGACACCGGATCGTCATTTGCACATGACACCGCGAAGACCCAAAATCACAACAATCAAACGAAACAAGGGGGTACACCAGTATGATTTACCGGAACTGGCAGGACACTAAAATCCCGGCCCTTGGCTTTGGGACGTACGAGCTCAACAACGACGAAGCAGCGAAAATGATCGCCGAAGCCGCCAAGATCGGCTATCGCCATTTCGATACCGCCCAGATGTATCACAACGAACAGGGCGTTGGTCAGGGCCTGAAAAACTCCGGCCTTGCACGCGATGACTACTTCCTGACCACCAAGGTTTGGTACGACAAATTCCAAAGCGGTGATTTGCAGACTTCCGTGGTTGAAAGCCTGCGCAAGCTTGATCTGGACCATGTTGATTTGTTGCTTCTGCACTGGCCCAATGATGACGTGCCGCTTGAAGA
>NZ_DGMR01000031.1:0-374 GCF_002388495.1 Thalassospira sp. UBA4513 | reverse complement strand
GCCTTGAACGAGGTCAAAAACCTCGGCATGACGCGCCTGATCGGGATTTCAAACTTCCCGACCGCCCTGATTGATCAGGCCGTGTCACTGACCGATGCGCCGCTGACGGTTAATCAGGTCGAATATCACCCCTATCTTGACCAATCCAAGGTGCTCGAAAGCGTCCGCGCACATAACATGCTGCTGACGGCCTATTGCCCGATTGCGCGTGGCAATGTCATGAAGGATGCAACGCTTAAGGCCATCGGTGAAAAATACGGCAAGTCCCCCGTGCAGGTGACGCTTCGCTGGTTGCTGCAACAAGACGGCGTCATGGCAATCCCGAAATCGGGCTCACCGAAAAATGCCGCGGCCAATTTCGATATCTTTGATTT
>NZ_DGMR01000037.1:0-148096 GCF_002388495.1 Thalassospira sp. UBA4513 | reverse complement strand
ATCGCCATGGTGTTCCAGAACTACGCGCTTTATCCGCACATGAATAACTACGACAACATGGCCTATGGCCTGAAGAACCGTGGATACAGCAAGGCGGAAATTGATGCAAAGGTCCGCGAAGCCGCCCGCATTCTTCAGCTGGAAGATCATCTTGAGCGCAAACCGCGCCAATTGTCTGGTGGTCAGCGCCAGCGCGTGGCCATGGGCCGCGCGATTGTTCGTCAACCCAAAGTCTTCCTGTTTGACGAGCCGCTTTCAAACCTTGATGCCAAATTGCGTGTCGATATGCGCCTTGAAATCAAGAACCTGCAACAGCGTCTTGGCATCACATCGGTCTATGTCACCCACGACCAGGTCGAAGCCATGACCCTTGCCGATCGTCTGATCGTGATGAATGGCGGCGTTGCGGAACAGATCGGAACCCCGATTGATATCTACGAAAAGCCGGCCAGCCAGTTTGTCGCAGGTTTCATCGGCTCGCCCGCGATGAATTTCCTGAAGGGCAAAGTGTCTGATGACAAGAAACACGTCACGGTGGGCGACGGTGTGATGCTTGATCTTGATCATGACATCGAGGCTGGCCGCGACGTCACGGTCGGTATTCGCCCCGAACATCTGGAACTTCTCAAAGACGGGGAAGGACGGATTAACGCCGGTGTGCGCATGGTGGAGTCTCTTGGCGCAGAAACGCTGGCCTATCTCGATTTCGGGGCCAATGCGGACAATGTCACGTTGCGTTTGCAGGGAACACACAAGTTCGAAAAGGGTGAGAAATTAAGCCTTTCGGTTCCCGCCTCAAAAATCCATCTGTTTGATATCGAAAGCGGTCAGCGCATCTGATTAAACCAGATCAGCTAACACCAAACGCCTCTGACAAATTCAGACTGTCAGAGGCGTTTTTGTTTTCGGATTGGGGCACTTTACCCTTGTCTCACACAGGGTGAACGGGGTAGTTCCTATGCGCGAAAGTTAAGGGAGTTTGATGTGCAGACCGACCAGAAAAAGGCGCTTTACGAAGAAGCGCAAAAAGAGCTGACAAGCATCACTGAAGGCGAAACCAACGTTCCCGCCCTGATGGCAACCGTATCATGCGTCTTATCGCAAAAGTTCGACTATTACTTCTGGACCGGCTTCTATAATGTTGATCCGGAAAAGGAAAACGAACTTGTCGTCGGGCCGTATCAGGGCACGCTTGGCTGTCTTCGTATTCCGTTTGGTCGTGGTGTTTGTGGTGCAGCCGCATCAACCCGCGAAACGCAGGTGGTCGCGGACGTTCATGCTTTTCCTGGTCACATCGCATGCGATAGCCGGACCAATTCCGAGATCGTTGTGCCGGTGATCAATGCGGATGGACAGTTGATCGCCGTGCTTGACGTCGATAGTGTCGAGCACAATTCGTTCGATGAAACGGATCGCATTGCACTTGAAACTTTAATGCAGCGCATTTTTGCGCAATGATAACCCACAAGTCCCGACCAATCGGGACAGCGGACAACACAAACTTTGGAAGATAACCCATGGCTGGCAGTGTCAATAAAGTCATTCTCGTCGGGAACCTTGGCCGCGATCCTGAAATCCGGTTTACCCAGGCTGGCAAAAAGATCGCCAATTTCAGCATCGCAACCTCCGAACAGTGGCGTGACCGTCAGTCCGGTGAGCGCCGCGAGCGCACCGAATGGCATCGCATCGTTGTTTTCAACGAAGGCCTTGCTGATGTCGTTGAGCGCTTTGTGAAAAAAGGCAGCAAGCTTTACATCGAAGGCCAGCTTCGTACCCGCAAATGGCAGGGGCAGGATGGCAAAGACAACTACACCACCGAAGTTGTTCTTGAAGGCTTCAACTCCAACCTGACCATGCTTGATAACCGCGGCGAAGGCGGCGGCATGGGTGGCGGTTCATCCTCTGGTGGTGGCTATGGCGGCGGCCAGGATAGTGGTGGCGGCTACGGCGGCGGTTCTGACGCTGGTTGGGGCAATGGTGGTTCTTCCGGTGGTGGATCCGCACCGGCGGGTGCACCGGACCTCGATGATGAGATCCCGTTCTAAGCAATCGCTTAATGATATCGATCTAAAATCCCTCCGAAACGCTGGTTGTTTTGGGGGGATTTGTTTTTGTGAGATTGTTCGCATAACCATCCCGAAGCGTCTGTCACAAAATCACCTGAAGTTGGTCTACAAGACTATAAACAAGCGATAAAATCTGATTTAAGAACGAAAACTCGGCCAATCGCGAAACAAGGATGACCTGTTGACCGGTCCAATATTTGGAACCCCGCGTGTGGGGCAAAGCTATAACGTACAGGACTGTGTCTATGCCGTGATCAAACGCGAAAACGGCGACGTTGCCGTTGCGCGCACCCCCAAGGGTATTGTTCTTCTTGGCGGAGGTGTTGAAAACGGTGAAAGCGAACAGGACGCGCTTTGTCGTGAGGCCTATGAAGAATCGGGTTATCGGGCGCGCATCATCTCGCGGCTTGGTTTTGCGTCACAGTATGTTAATAACCCGGCCAAGGATCGATACCGTCTTAAGCGCGCTACCTTTTTCCTGTGTGAATTAACCGAAAAGCTCGGCCCGCCGGTCGATCAGGATCACGAACTGGTCTGGATGCCATACAAAGAAGCCCATGAAAGCTTACTTCGGCCATTTCATCAATGGGCACTGGAATTTGTGGGCTAGCCACAGCACTTCTTGAATTTTTTGCCCGATCCACACGGGCAGGGATCATTTCGACCGGCTTTGGCTTTGACAGGTGACGCGTTGATTTGGCTCACGCCCGGGAATATCCCGTCAACATAGAACCACTTGCCATCACGACGTTCGAAATTGGATCGCTCGTGCAGTTGGTGTTGTTTGCCGTTCTCATCAAAATGGGCAACGAATTCAACAATCCCGGTTTGATCAAGAATACCGCCAGCAACGCATTCAATGATGTCCAAGCCAGTCCAGCGCGTTGTGTGCTGCGCAATACTTTCTGCATCAAAGCCGGAACGATTTTCCTCTGCCAGCGTTGATAATAGGTAGTCCCCATTGCGCAGTACGAAGGCAGAGTAGCGTGATCGCATCAATTTTTCGGCCGTTTCGGCACTTGCCGTCCCGGAATGATACTTCCCACAGCAGACGCCGTAATCTTTCAGGCTGCCGCAGGGGCATAAAGTGTCTGCTGGCAAGGTTGGCATGATGAACTCCGGTCAAATGGCATTTTGACGTCACCATACAGCAGGGGCCATTCGCACGCCACTTTGCCAAGCCCCGGAATTTCGCCTTGAACTTTCACAGATGCACAAATTGCCTTTGTTTCGCCGTATATCGATCCTAGCGTGAAGGATCGGCATTTTGCTTACCCGACTGTTTTTGTCGGTTATAATTGCTAGGATGCTGATATTGAGTGATTAATATAACTGAAACACTGGTCAGAAGTTCTTGACGAATTTGGTCGGGTTTAGATATATTAATAAATGCGGGTGGGGGCCCATAGGCACCGCCGGATCAACGTCCGGCCAATTGGCGGACATGTAAATTGTCGATTTGCTTCGAGTAAGGATGAGACACGATGAATGAACTTCTTATTTGCGTCTACTGTCCTCTTCCATAGGTGACCTTGGAATGAGTTACGACCGGACCACGCTTCTTTTCTGACAAAATCCGGTCGTCCACGTGAATTAATTCACAACCGATAGTGTTTGCACGTCATCTAGCTTCTGACGGACTCCGTATTAAGAATAGATGCCGACGTGCAAACCTCTCAGGAGGACATAGAATGAGCGCCATTAAATTACCTGCTGTTTCCCAGGAAGAGGGTTTCTCGGGCTATCTCCGTGAAGTCTGGAAATTCCCGATGCTTACGGCGGACGAAGAATACATGCTGGCCCACCGTTATCAGGACCATGATGACACCGAGGCTGCCCACAAACTTGTTACCAGTCACTTGCGTCTTGTTGCCAAAATCGCGTTTGGTTATCGCGGTTACGGCCTGCCGATGGCAGACCTTGTCGCGGAGGGCAATACCGGCCTGATGCGTGCCGTGCAGAAGTTCGATCCGGAACGTGGTTTCCGCCTGTCGACTTATGCGATGTGGTGGATCCGTGCTGCGGTGACTGAATACATCCTGCAAAGCTGGTCGATGGTCAAACTCGGCACCATGGCGGCGCAGAAGAAACTGTTCTTCAGCCTGCGTAAAGCCAAGCGTCAGCTTAACATTTATGACAATGGCGAACTTTCGCCAGAGGAAGCTGATCAGGTTGCCGAAAAACTTGGTGTGACCGGTCGTGAAGCGCTTGAAATGAACCGCCGTCTTGCGGCGCGCGATTTCTCGCTTAACACTCCGATGCCGAAAGACGAGGGGATGGAATATCTCGATACCCTGTCGTCTGACGCACCGAGCCCAGAAGCACTGGTTGCCGATGCCGAAGAACGTGTTCTTCATAACGGCATGCTGAAAAACGCACTTGGCGAATTGCCTGAACGTGAACAGGAAATCATCAAGGCCCGTTTCCTCAGTGATGATCCGATCACGCTGGAAAAGCTTGGTGAACGTTTCGGTGTCAGCCGTGAACGCGTCCGTCAGCTTGAAGCACGCGCCTTCAAGAAAATTCAGGAAAGCGTCCTGACGCAGCACTCAGCAGCGTAACAAAGCTTAAATAGACCAAATCAAAAGGCGGCATCCTAATGGGTGCCGCCTTTTTCTCATTCCGTTGGTCTTGCTCAGATTGTCAGTGGGTCACCCGGATGAGAGCACATCACGTGATTTCGCAATAACTTCAATGGTCTTGTTCCAAAGCGCGTATTTGGTCACTTCCTTGACACTGACCCACTTGGCGTCAGCCGCATCACCGCCAAGCGTGATATCGGGATTAAGCGCCACCGCGACAAAATCAATCAGCGTGTAGTGATATTCGACCTTGTCGTCATCATTGGTGGAAATCATGTCCACCGCATCGACCAGGATCGGGCTTGAGATTTTGACCCCGGTTTCTTCCAGAACTTCGCGGCAAACAGCATCGCGCACCGTTTCGCCCAGCTCCTGCGCACCGCCCGGAAGGCTCCAGGTGCCGGCATGCGGTTCCTTGCCGCGTTGGATCAAAAGAACATGGTCCTTGTGCCAGACAACGGCACCAACACCGACGAGAGGACGCGGTAAAAAGGTTCGCTGATCAAGTTCAGTAATCGTCATCGTCTTCTTCCAAATCATCGTCCGGGTCAGGGACCTCATGCACGACCTTGCCGGTCATTTCTCGGGCCCGAATACCGGGGGTGCCAAGAAACTGTTCTTCGGATTCCGGATGGAGTGACATCACAAAATCTTTCGATGGCGCGTCACCGATGGCGAACTGCCGTGCGGTTTCGTAATCAGGAGCACGTACCTTGGCCGTCTTTATCCCGACCGAACCGTCATCATCGTAAATATATTCAACAATCCAGACCTGCAAAACGTCTCCACAACAATTCTGATCTGCAAATTACGGTTTGTTGGTTGCACCGCAAACTTGAATACTGCTATCACTTTAATAAGCGGGAATAACCCGGCTTTAAGTCCCAGCTTTGCCATATTCTCACGTACAATGACCAAAAGCCAAAGACTAATCTCAAGTTTCGGCTTTTGACATTTGGCTCTTCTGCACAGGTGCTCAATGAACGCCAAGCGCGACGACAACGATGATCCGGAAAACAAAGGTTCGGAGCACGTCCTCCCAAGCCCAGGTATGTTTGCCCGGATAAGAGCCTATTTCCTTACTGGTGTGCTGGTCAGCGCGCCTCTTGCGATTACCTTCGGGCTTGCCTGGTGGTTTATCGAATTCGTCGACAGCAAAGTCATCCCGCTGATCCCGGCGCATTACAATCCGGAATCCTATCTTCCTGTCGGTTATCAGGAATACGGGATCCCCGGATTTGGCCTGTTGGTTATTATCGTTTTCATCACCGTGGTTGGCTGGTTCACGACCAACTTTGCCGGTCGGGCGTTAATTAAGCTTTACGAACGGATTCTTGGCCGTATTCCGGCGGTCCGCAGTATTTATGGTGCCGTTAAACAAATCCTCGAAACGGTTCTGGCCAACCAGTCGAATGCTTTTCGTCAGGCGGTTCTTCTGGAATATCCGCGCCGCGGGATGTGGGCGATTGGCTTTATCACCGGCGAGACTACAGGTGAGGTGCAAAACCTGACCGAAGACAAGGTCATCAACATCTTCCTGCCGACCACGCCAAACCCGACATCGGGCTTTTTGCTGTTCGTTCCGCGCCGTGATGTTGTCATCCTTGATATGACGGTCGAAGAGGCCATTAAAATGGTGATGTCAGGCGGTATCGTAACCCCGCCAGATCGTCGCCCGGCAGAACAACGCAATCACCCGCAGGTCGCCGCCAAGACCTATGAGGATGTCGATACGTTGCGTGAAAAGGAAAACGTTCCGATTCTGGTATCACGCGACATTCCGGCACGGATGGAAACATCCAAAACGTCCGAGCCGAAGTCAAAAGACGGCAAAACGCCCGAAGACGCGTGATCCAATTGCATCAAATGGCATGAAATACTGAAAAGGGCGCATCCAACCGGTGCGCCCTTTGTTCTTTGTTATCCTGATCGGAAATATCGAACCGCTTCGTCGCGTTCGAACAGGTACAACAACAAACGCAAGGCATCGCCGCGCGCCTTCTGCAGATCGGGGTCGCGATCAACGATCAGGCGCGCATCATCGCGCGCAATCGCCAGCAAATCACCATGCAGCTCAAGATTGGCCAGCCGGTATTCCTGAAGGCCGCTTTGACGGGTGCCAAGAACCTCGCCCGCGCCGCGAAGTTTCAGGTCTTCTTCGGCAATGATGAAGCCGTCCTCGGTTTCGCGCATGATCTTGAGGCGCGCCTTGGACACCTGTCCAAGCGGGCTGCCATACAGCAACAAACAGGTCGATGCCGCATCCCCACGGCCAATCCGCCCGCGAAGCTGATGAAGCTGGGCAAGGCCAAAGCGTTCAGCATGTTCAATCACCATGATCGTTGCTTCTGGCACATTCACCCCGACCTCGATCACCGTGGTTGCGACAAGGATGGATGTATCGCCATGGGCGAACTTTTCCATCACTTCGTCCTTTTCCTTGCCTTTCATCTTGCCATGGACAAGGCCGACACGATCCTGACCAAACAGTTCTGCCAGCACCCGGTAGCGTTCATCGGCGGCTTGCAGGTCAAGAATCTCGGAATCCTCGACCAGTGGACAGACCCAATAAATCTTGGTGCCGCTGCGCATCGCACGTCCAATACCGGAAATGACATCATCTACCTTGTCGATCGGCAGTACGCGCGTATCAACCGGTTTGCGCCCCGGTGGTTTTTCATCCAGCCTCGAAACTTCCATATCGCCAAAGGCGGTCAGGGTCAGTGTACGTGGAATAGGTGTCGCCGTCATGACCAACACATCAACCGCCTGACCTTTGCCAGCCAGCATAAGGCGCTGGTGCACACCAAAGCGATGCTGCTCATCGACAACCGCAAAGGCAAGATCGTGGAATATCACGTCATCCTGAAACAGGGCGTGCGTTCCAACCGCAATCTGGACTTCGCCATTGGCAAAGCCTTCAAGCGCAGCCTTGCGTGACTTGCCCTTATCGCGGCCTGTCAGAATGGCGCATTTGATCCCGATTTTCTCCAGAAGCGGCGAAATGGTTTCAAAATGCTGACGCGCCAGAATCTCGGTTGGTGCCATAAGGGCGGCCTGACGTCCACATTCAACGGCATTTAACATCGCCATCAAGGCGACCACGGTCTTGCCTGAACCAACGTCGCCTTGCAGCAGACGGAGCATGCGGCCCTCGCTTGCCATATCGTCATAGATATCGCCAAGTGCGCGTTGCTGCGCGCCGGTCATGGCAAAGGGTAGGTGGTCGCCAAGTGCTGCACGCAGGCGACCATCCCCCTTGGTCACACGACCGCCAAGCTTGCGCATCTTTGCACGGATCAATGTCAGGGCCAATTGATTGGCCAGCAACTCGTCATAGGCAAGCCGTTTGCGGGCGGGATGATCGGGTGACAGGTCAGTTTCATCTTGCGGATTGTGTATGGTGTAAAGGGCCGCTTTCAAATCGGGCCATTTATGGCGCGCTATCAGTGCCGGGTCATGCCATTCTGGCAAATCGGGAAGCGTTTCAAGTGCACCGCGCACCGCCTTGGTCAGCGTCTTGCCTGTGACCCCGGCCGACATCGGATAGATCGGCTCAACCGTCTGGATTTCAGCACGCTCGGCCTCTGTACCAATCCGGTCGGGATGGGTGATCTGATATTCCCCGCGATAATGATCGATCTTGCCCGAAACAATCCGCTTCTCACCGACCGGCAAAACGTCATTAAGGTATTTGGCCCGCGCGTTAAAAAACGCCAAAACAAGCGTACCGCTTTGCGTTTTGCAGATCACCCGATAGGGGCGACGACGATTGGGCGCGGGCTCATGGCGTTCGACCCAGACATCCATGGTGACGACCGACCCGTCAATGGTGTCCGAAAGGTCGGGCGAAAACCGGCGATCAATAATGCCCGATGGCAAGTGCCAAAGCAGGTCGGCGACATGTTCCCCGCCAATCAGGCGCGCTACCAACGGCTTTAACCGCGGACCGATACCGGCCAGCGTGTCGATTTCAGCAAAAAGCGGGAACAGAATTTCCGGGCGCATGTCGGTTTTCGTTGAAACTTTCGATGAGAACGTTAATAGAACAATTGCGTTTATGGCACGGGTATACAACAAAACTATCCCGCCACAACCATCAAGTCATCATTTGATACAAAATGACCCGATCACGGCATGGACCCGTAGGAGATTTTGCCGTACAAACCATGCCACAGAACAGGCTGCAGTGGCCGCCCGCAAGGCTCTGCACAGGAAGTCAGGAGATCGAAGAATGACCGACACCGTATCGAACCTTGAAATGCGCCGTAAAAAGCTGCTGTTCCGTGGAAGCCACCGTGGCACCAAGGAGAACGATATCCTGATGGGGCGTTTCATGGACAAGCATCTGGCGACCCTGACGGCAGAACAGCTTGATAGATTTGAAATCCTGATCAACGAAGTACCGGATGCCGATTTCTTCAAATGGGCAACCGGCAAGGAAGCGGCACCTGCACAGTATGACACGGATGTCCTGCGTATGATCCGGGACCTGAGCAACGCCTGACAAGACATTGAACAAGCTCAAAGAAATTATATCGACCAACGGTCGCAAACGGGTAGGCGGTGTGCCGGAAGGCGCAGACGCCCTGATCCTGCGTGAACTGCTTGATAGTGCGGGCAAGAACAAGACCGTTCTTCACGTCGCACGCGATGACAAGCGCATGGCCCAACTGGCCGAAGCATTGCAATTCTTTGCCGGAGAAATCGAAGTCCTGACGCTGCCGGCTTGGGATTGCCTGCCTTATGACCGTGTTTCACCGATTTCGGAAGTCACCGCACGGCGCGTCGAAACGCTGACAACCCTTGCCGATAGCAAGGAGTCCGCTGCCGGAAATGGCCGTATCGTCCTGACAACCGCCGCCGCGGCAATGCAGCGTGTTCCGACCGTTGAGGTCATGCGCAAAGGCAAGCTGGCGTTCAAGGCTGGCAGTGAATACGACCGCGCCGAGCTGACCGCCTATTTCGAGCGCATGGGTTATAACCGCGCGGAACAGGTGATGGAACCCGGCGACTACGCCGTTCGTGGTGATATTGTCGATATCTTTGCCCCGGGCATGAAGGAACCGGTACGGCTTGATTTCTTTGGCGATGAGATCGAAAGCATCCGTCGCTTCGACGTCGAAACCCAGCGGACAGTCGGCAAGGTTAAGGATATTTCCCTGTTGCCCGTGGGCGAGGTCTATCTTGACCCGGATAGTATTTCGCGGTTCCGAAGCAGCTATCGCGAGCTGTTTGGCGCGGTGTCGCAGACCGATCCACTTTATGAATCAATTTCCAACGGCCTGAAATATGGCGGGATGGAACATTGGCTGCCGCTGTTTCATGACGGGTTGGATACGATATTCGCCTATGTGCCCGAAACCATCATCAGCCTTGATTATCAGTACGGCGAGGTCATCGAAAACCGCCTTGAGATGATCGATGATTACTATCAGGCACGCCTTAATATCAAGGGCGGCGGGCTATCGGGTGACAATGTCTATAAACCGGTGCCGCCAGAACGGCTTTACCTTGACCAGGCAGAGTTTGACCGCATGTTGTCAGACCGCCCGGTTCTGGAATTCTCGCCCTATTACGATGATGAAAACCCCGAACGCGGTATTTACGATCTTGGTGCGCGGGCAGGGCGTGATTTTGGCGATGTGCGTGCGCGTGCGGACGTCAATCTGTATGACGAACTGCGTGATTTCATCACCACACAGCGCGGCAAGGAAAATCAGGTTGTTATCGCAGCCTATTCCGATGGGTCGCGTGATCGCATCGTGTCATTGCTGCGCGAGCATGGCGTGGGCAAAGTCGTTACCTGCGAATGCTGGGAAGACGTTACCGACGATCTGACCTTTGAGCATGTCGGCGTGGTGATCCTCGATATCGAACGTGGTTTCCGGCGCAAAGGCCTTTGGTTTGTTACCGAACAGGATATCCTTGGCGACCGCATGAGCCGCCCGGGTGGACGCCGTCGCAAGGCAGACAATTTCCTGCGTGAAGCGTCCGAGATTTCCGAGGGCGACCTTGTTGTCCACCTTGAACACGGTATCGGACGTTATCTGGGCCTGAAAACCGTGACGGCCGGCGGCGCTCCGCATGACTGTCTTGAACTTGAATATGACGGCGGCGACAAACTGTTTGTGCCGGTCGAGAATATCGAGGTCCTGTCGCGTTATGGATCGGACGAAGGTATTTCGATCCTTGATAAGCTGGGTGGTGTTGCCTGGCAGGCCCGTAAGGCCAAGCTGCGCGAACGCATCCGCGACATGGCAGGCAAGCTGATCAAGGTTGCCGCCGAACGTCACCTGCGCAAGGGTGCCATGCTTCAGGCACCTGAAGGCGCCTATGACGAATTCTGCGCCGGCTTCCCGTTTGCCGAGACCGAGGATCAGGCACGCGCGATCCGCGATACCCTTGATGACCTGTCGGCCGGAAAGCCGATGGATCGTCTTGTTTGCGGCGATGTTGGCTTTGGCAAGACGGAGGTCGCCATGCGTGCGGCCTTTGCCGCCGTGATGTCGGGCAAGCAGGTAGCTGTTGTTGCGCCGACGACACTTCTTTGCCGGCAGCATTACCTGAATTTCAAGGAGCGCTTTGAAGGCCTGCCAGTGCGGGTTGAACAGCTGTCGCGCCTTGTCACTGGCAAGAACGCCAAACTGGTCAAGGCGAACCTCGAAAGCGGCCATGTCGATATCGTCTGTGGCACCCATGCGCTTTTGGGTACGGGTGTGCATTTCAAGGACCTAGGTCTTCTGATCGTTGACGAGGAACAGCATTTCGGCGTCAAGCACAAGGAACGCCTCAAGGAACTGAAATCCGATGTGCATGTCCTGACCCTGACCGCGACTCCAATCCCGCGGACCTTGCAACTGGCCCTGACCGGGGTTAAGGAACTTTCGATCATTGCCACACCGCCGGTCGACCGTTTGGCGGTCCGGACCTATATCACGCCCTATGACCCGGTTGTCGTGCGCGAGGCCATCTTGCGCGAACGCCACCGTGGCGGCCAGATTTTCTATGTGTGCCCAAGGGTCAATGAACTCGACCGGGTTGCCAAGGAACTTCAAAACCTTGTGCCGGAAATCAAGTTTGACGTGGCGCACGGCCAGATGGGTGCGCGTGACCTTGAACAGGTGATGACCGATTTCACCGACCGTAAGTTTGATTTGCTGCTTGCGACCAACATTATTGAGTCGGGTATTGATGTGCCAAACGCCAACACGATGATCATTCACCGATCTGATATGTTCGGCTTGGCGCAGCTTTATCAGTTGCGTGGTCGTATAGGTCGTTCCAAACAGCGTGCCTATGCCTATCTGACCTTGCCAAATGGCAAGAAACTGACGGCGACTGCGCTCAAGCGTCTCGAAGTCATGCAGACCCTTGATAGTCTGGGTGCCGGGTTCAATCTGGCGAGCCACGATCTTGATATTCGCGGGGCAGGTAACCTGCTTGGTGAAGAGCAATCGGGCCATATCAAGGAAGTCGGGATCGAGCTTTATCAACAGATGATCGAAGAAGCCGTGGCAGAAGCCAAGGGCGAGATCGATGCATCCGAAGAGGCAAGTTTCGTCCCGCAGATCAATATCGGCATGCCGGTTCTGATCCCGGATCGTTACGTGCCAGATCTTGGTGTGCGGCTTGGTCTTTATCGCCGTATTTCCGAATTGCGATCGCGTGAAGAGGTCGACCAGTTTGCCGCCGAAATGATTGACCGGTTTGGCAAATTGCCCAAGGAAGTCGAAAACCTTCTGGATGTGGTCACCATCAAACAATGGTGTCGGGTTGCCAATATCGAGAAGCTTGATGCGGGCCCGAAAGGGGCACTCATCACGCTTCGGAATAACGAGTTCCCGAACCCGGCCGGTTTGATCGGCTTCATCCAGCAACAGGTTGGCGTCGCCCGCCTGCGCCCGGATCACAAGATCGTCTATTCCGCAGGCTGGGATGGTCCGACCGACCGGCTTGAAGGCCTCAAACGATTGATGAAACGGCTTTCAGATATCGCAGGAAACGCATAAAGAAAGGGCGGGTAACAATTTGTTATCCCGCCTTTTTTATTTCACGAATGGTCTTGTTTAGACCGGAATTTCTTCCTGCCGCGCCAGTCGGATCATACGCTGAAGGATATCGGGTTCCTGTGCTCCCGACAGGGCATGGCGGCTGTTAAACAGGAAGCACGGTACACCGGTCACGCCCATCTGATGCGCGACCCGGTTTTCCTGACTGACAAATTCCCGATCCATGTCACCGGCAAGATATTCCAGAATTTCGTTTCTGTCTTCGCCATGGCGAACTGCGATATCGGCCAGAAGTTCATGATTGCCGATATCCTGACCTTCAAGGAAATAGGCCACAAACAGATCTTCGACCAAATCATTGCCAACTGCTGGCCGTTCTGCACACACCTTGTAGATCAGGCGATGAGAGTCCGTTGAATCCGGCGTCACGTTAATCAGATCAAACCTGAACGGGATACCGACCGCAGCCCCGGCATCCTCGATCGCCTTGTAAACCCGCTCGGCACTTTCGCTTCCGCCGAACTTTGCGGATAGATAAAGTTTGCGATCAATGCCGCCGCTCGGCATATCCGGATTAAGCAGGAAAGGGCGCCAGTGAATGATCAGGTTATCAAGCTTTTCGCGTGACAACGCCTTTTCAAGGCGCTTCTTGCCGATATAGCACCACGGACAAATCGTATCGACAATCGCCTCGATCCTGATCGGCGAATTTGAAGCTTCACTTTGTCCGAACTGCCAGTTCATTCCACTTTATCCATTCAAGAAAGACGTTCCCGTCGCCAGCGGCGCAATCCCAAGATGGTCGGCAACCGTTTGCCCGATATCGGCAAAGGTTTCGCGCATCCCGAACGGCCCTGGCGCAATTGTCGGTCCAAAGGCAAGGATCGGCACGAATTCGCGTGTATGGTCATTGCCGCGCCATGTCGGATCACACCCGTGATCGGCGGTAATGATCACCAGATCACCGGGCTTTAACGCGGCGCGCAGTTCTGGAATTCGTTGATCAAATTCCTCAAGCGCGTTTGCATACCCAGCAACATCACGACGGTGACCGAATTCCATGTCGAAGTCCACCAGGTTGGTGAACACAATGCTGTTATCCGAGGCTTCGTCGATTTCTTTCATCATGGCGTCAAACAGCGCCATATTCCCCGACGCCTTGACCTTTTTGGCAATACCGCGATGCGCATAGATATCGGCGATTTTACCAACCGAAATCACTTTGCCACCGGATTTGCTGAATAGATCAAGCAGCGTTGGTTTATGGGGCGGAACGGCAAGATCACGCCGGTTTGAGGTCCGCTTGAAATCAGCAGGCGTTTCACCAACAAACGGGCGGGCAATCACACGGCCGATACTGTAGGGCTCAACCAGTTTGAAGGCGATCTCACAGACTTCATACAGGCGATCGAGGCCAAAATGCTCCTCGTGGGCGGCAATCTGAAACACGCTGTCCGCCGAGGTATAACAAATCGGTTTGCCGGTTTTGATATGCTCTTCGCCAAGCTCTGCGATGATCGTCGTGCCCGATGCATGACAGTTACCAAGAATGCCTGGCAGCTTGGCCTGCTCGATCAGGGCATCGATAAGTTCCGCCGGAAAGGTCGGGACGGTCAGGGGAAAATAACCCCAATCGAAATCCACCGGCACACCGGCAATTTCCCAATGGCCGCTTGGCGTATCCTTGCCGCGCGATAGTTCCTTGGCATGGCCAAATGCGCCGATCATTGCACCGCCATGATCAAGCCCGGGCGGGACACGACCTGTGGCATCCTTGGCAGCCTCGCCAAGACCAAGTGCGACCATGTTCGGAACATTCAGTGGACCACTGCGCTTGTCGCTATCAGCAAGGCCTTTGGCGCATTGTTCTGCGATGTGGCCAAGAGTATCGGAACCCTGATCACCGAATTTTGCCGCGTCCGGTGCCGAACCGATCCCGAAGCTGTCCGCCACGATAATGATGGCACGTGCCATTGATGTCTTCCTTCAAACCTTATCCGGGCAATGCGATGCCCAGCAGATAGTCATAAATTCTAGTAGTTTCCAGTCGCAGCCGGTGCATCACCCGGTTTGGAACCACAGGTTTCAAGCAACGCCGTCAAAACGCCACTTGCCCCGAAACGGAAGTTTTCCGGCTTTGCCCAGCCATCGCCCATGATGTGATCGGCAATCCCAAGATAAAGCGCGGCGTCCTCGGTGGATTTAACTCCGCCAGATGCCTTGAAACCGGCATCAATACCATTTTCGTCGCGGGCATCACGAATAGCCGTCAGCATTGCAACCGCGGCTTCGGGCGTTGCGCCAACAGACACCTTGCCGGTTGATGTCTTCACGAAATTTGCACCATGCTTGATGGCAAGCCGGGCGGCGTCGTAAAGTTTGCCAAGATCATCAAACTCGCCGCTTTCAAGGATGACCTTCATGGTGGTCATCGTTCCGCAGGCCGTGCGCGTGGCATCGACAACATCCGTTGCGGTCGCGACATCGCCTTCAAGAAATGCCTTGTAGGGGAAGACAAGATCGATCTCGTCTGCGCCCTTGGAAACGCAATTTGCGGTCTCATCGGCGACACGCTGGGCATTGGTGCCGCCTTCGGGGAAGTTCACCACGGTTGCGGTTTTCACACCTGATTGGCCCAGTGCCCGCCAAGAGGTTTCGATAAACGGGGCATAGACGCAAACAGCTGCTGCGTTTCCTTCAGGCGTTTTCGCGCGTTTGCACAGGGCTTCGATGACCTGTTCATTGTCATCATCATTCAGGCTGGTTAAATCCAGAACAGAAATCGCGCGGCGTGCTGTCTCGGCGTCTGCCACAGCCTTGTTTTTGGCAACTGAAATGACTTCTGAAACAGTTTTCGGATCGAACATCAAACATTCCTTGCAACGCGCACTGCGCGGTTCGTCAATATCGGCAAAATCGGTGACCATCTGGCCCGAATGAGAAAGACGGATCAACGACGGCCTGAAGGGTATCCAACCTTCATTCGGCAATCAATCGATCCGTCTCAAAATACAGTTTCAATCAGAACGCGGAAACGTCAAAGGCGCGTTATTTCGACAGCAGAAGCTGACCTTCACGTCCTTTAAGCGGTTTTTCACCCGCGACCGAGCACAGATATCCGCCCGGAACGATAAGCCGAATACCGATGCGGGAATACAGCACCCCGTCGGTTCGGCTTGAGAACGGGGTTTTCTCGCCGGTTTCACAATCAAGAACATAGCCAAGCTCCTGACCGGCTTTGACTTTTGCGCCAGCATCAACCGCGAAAACAACCATGCCGCCATGTGACGCCATCACGCGATCCACACCGGCAAGCGGGGTGGCATGACATTTGGCGTCCGGCAGCGGGCCCGGATCACCTGCAATCAGACCACGGCGCTGCAGGAACTTGAACAGATTGGCGGCGTCTGCGATTGCGTACTCATCATAGACATCGCGATCACCGCGCAGCTCGATCGTGGTTGCCAGTGTGGCCATCGGGATCGGGAATTTGTCGCCATAGGCACGGCGAAGTTCGACCCATGGGCGGCTGAATGCCTCGTCAAACGGGTTGTCGCCACTGATCTCTGCAATCAGGCTGCATTCCGACCCGATCTGTGCCGAAAGATCCGCGGCATCCGGCCAGTTATGGTCGCTGATGTATAGATGCATCGGCGCTTCCCAGTCGCAATGCAGGTCCATCACGTAATCGGCATCAATCGCAAGCTCTGCCAAGGTCAGACGCAAATCCTGCAGGTCTGTCAGCGGGCTGACATCCTTGCGGTGTTCCTTGATAAGGCGGCGCAACTCGGTCCGGATTAATGCAACGTTGGCTTCGGCATTCTGCCCCAGTTTGCCGTCAACGGCGTCGATTAGTGCCGCACTCAGATCCGGATAGTGACGGTTAAAGTTCTGACCACTGCGCATTTCAAACCGGCCAAGCGGCTTCATATCGACATACTGGGTAAAACCGATCGGATTGGCGAAGGGAACAACAACGATTTCACCGGTGATGTCGCCCTTGGCGTCGGCTTCCTTCAGAAGCACCTCAAGATGGTGTAGCGTAATGACGCCGGGCAATTCATCAGCGTGCAGGGCAGCCTGAAAATAGGCCTTTGGACCTTGGCCCGGTTTACCAAAGCGCCGCACAGTCAAAGCGCGCGAGGTGCCCATTTGCGGGCGAACGAGTTCAATGCGTTCTTCTTGCATTTCGATATCCTGAAAGGTGGTGGCGTGGGGCAAATCAACCCGGCCGGATCAAGGCACCTTCGACGCCACGCCGACAGGTACCTGTCTCCGAATACCGGGTTTGATCGGGTATTTGTTGTTTAGGCCGAGGTTGCTGCTTTTGCTCTGCCTGTTTTGGGTTCGTTGCGCTGCTCACTGCGACGCAGATAGCGTTCGATCCCCTTGAAACCAAAGGTCAGCGAGTAAACGATAATCAAATAGATCACACCGGCCGATATGAACGCCTCATAGGGAAGGGCGGTACGCGCAACGATTTTACGCGCAGCACCGGTCAATTCCATCATGGTGACGGTCGATGCCAGCGACGTCGCCTTGAGGGTAAAGATCACATCGTTGGTGTAGGCTGGCCAGATCATCTGCCACATGCGGGGAAAGATAATGCGCCGATACGTAATCCACGGCGACATACCGCATGCACGGGCGGCTTCGAGTTCACCATTCGGCACATTCTGGATGCCGCCGCGCATGATTTCGGCAACATAGGCCGCCGTGTTCAGAACGAAGGTCAGCAGACAATACCAATACGGGTCGCGCAGATAGGTCCAGGTCCAGTGATCCTGAATGCCGTCGATGTTGGCAATCAGCTGCCCGACGCCATAATACATCATGAACAACTGCCCGATCAGCGGCGTTCCACGGAACACATAGATGAAGGCAAAGGGCAGGGCCTGTATCCATACCTTTTTCGAAACACGCGCCACAGCCAACGGAATGGCCAAAAGCGTGCCAAGAGTTACCGAAATCACCAGTAGCTCGATGGTCAGCAAAAAGCCGCGCCATAGCCAGGTATCGTACTTGCCAAGAACGTATATGAAATCTTCAAACATCTGCTACGCCCTCGCCACACCGCGGGCAGCCCGCTTTTCAAGATAGTTGAAGACCAGCAGCGAAACCGTTGTAAATGAAAGGAACATAAGCATCGCCACCAGATAGAAGGTAAACGGTGCCTTCTCTGTTCCGGCGCCAATGGCGGCCTTTCGCATGATTTCCTCGACACCAACAACCGAAATAAGCGCGGTGTCCTTGATCAGAACCTGAAACAGGTTGTTAAGCCCGGGCAGGGCGAAACGCCAAAGTTGCGGTAGCTTGATGCGCATGAAAATCTGCATCGGTGTCATGCCGCACGCTGTCGCGGCCTCGATCTGACCAATGGGGATCGATTGCATGGCGGCACGGAAAACTTCGGATGCGAACGCACCCTGAACCAGGGCCAAAGCAGCAACACCTGACCAGAATGCGGGAATATCCACGCGGGTTTCCTCGCCGGAAATCGCTTCGGCAAGGCTTTGGACAGCAATGGTGCCGCCGAAATAAATCAACAAAATAACAAGCAGCTCGGGAATGCCGCGAATAAGAACGGTATAGCTTTCCCCGATCACACGTAGTGTGCGATAGCGCGACAGCTTTGCTGAGGCACCTAATAAACCAATAACAATCATGAATGGCAAAACGGTCAGGCAAAGCTGAACTGTGACCAGTCCCCCTTCAAGCATCTGCCAGCCGCGGCCGTATAAATCAAGCATGGTATCTCCAGCTTTCCTTGATGCCGAACGTGCTTTTCACCCCTGATTAAAAGCAACACCCAACAATAAGGGAGGGGCGGCGAACAATTCGCCGCCCCGGATAGATTAGGCAGATCAATTCGGATGCAGATCGATCGCCGGGAAGTATTTCTTGTTCAGTTCTTCGTAAGAACCGTTTTCAAGCATTTCAGCCAGGGCTTTGTTGAAGATTTCCTTCAGGTCCTGGTCTTCCTTGCGAATACCGATACCGGCACCTTCGCCAAACCATTCGCTCGGTGCGAACTGGTTGGAAACGAAGCCGTAACCGTTGCCTTCTTCGGAGTTTACCCATGCTTCGAGGGTGCCGGAGTCAGCAAGGGTCGCATCTACGCGGCCAGCGGTCAGGTCAAGCAGGGCTTCGTCCTGGGTACCGTACATGCGGATTTCGATACCCGGGAAGTTGTCTTCAAGGAAGTTTGCGTGCGTGGTCGAACGCTGAACACCGATCACCATGCCATCAAGCGCGTCTTCCATGACTTCGCCGTCTTTGTAAGCGGTGATGCTCATGCCGTCCTTACCAACGAACACTGCCGGCGTGTTGCTGTAGTAGTCGGAGAAATCGATGGAGCGCTTGCGCTCTTCGGTGATCGACATCTGAGCGATGATCGCGTCATATTTCTTGGCCAAAAGACCCGGGATCATGCCGTCCCAGTCCTGAGCAACGATTTCGCATTCGATCTTTGCGGTTTCGCAAAGCTTGTTGGCGAAATCAACGTCGAAACCGATGAGGTTGCCATTGTCGTCCATCATGTTGAACGGAGGGTAGGCACCCTCGGTCGCGATAACGACTTTTTCCCAGGCAGCACTTGCTGCCGAAGCACTCAGTGCAATGCCAATTGCTGCGGCAGATGCAACCTTGATCCAGTTTTTCATTCATAGTCTCCCTTGTTGATTGGAATGGCGCGCAACGACGTGCTCCCATTCTTGCGGCCAGAGCCAACCAGGCCCTGGTCTGCCCAAATCAGAAATCGCGCTGAAGAAACTGCTTCATGCGTTCCGATTTTGGATTCTCGAATACATCGGTCGGATAGCCGAATTCCTCAACCCGTCCCTGATGCAAATACATCACATGACTTGATACACCGCGCGCAAAGCCCATCTCGTGGGTCACGACAAGCATCGTGCGGCCTTCCTCCGCAAGATCGGTCATAACCCTGAGAACTTCACCGACCAGTTCCGGATCAAGTGCCGATGTCGGCTCGTCAAACAGCAAGACGTCAGGTGAAATCGCAAGCGCGCGCGCAATGGCCGCACGCTGTTGCTGACCGCCAGAGACATGACCGGGATAATAATCCCGACGTTCATACATCCCGACCTTTTGCAGCAACGCGTCTGCATTTTCGATTGCTTCTTTTCTCGGAACACCAAGCACGTGGATCGGTGCTTCGATGACATTCTCAAGAATGGTCAGGTGGCTCCAAAGATTGAAGCTTTGAAACACCATCGCAAGCTTGGTGCGAATACGCTGAAGCTGCTTCTTATCGGCGGCTTCCTGTGAGCCATCCTTGAGCCTCTTCATGCGGATCAGTTCACCTTTGACGTGAACAGCGCCAGCATTGGGCGTTTCAAGCAGGTTGATACATCTCAGAAACGTACTTTTGCCCGAACCGGACGAGCCAATAATCGAAATCACGTCCCCGGTGTTGGCCGTAAGATCAATTCCTTTAAGAACTTCATGGTCCCCAAAGCTTTTGAACATCCCTTCGACCTGTAGGGCGGGTATGTCTTTGCTCATAACGAGTTTAAATTATCCCTGTTGAGAGTCTTCATTCTTCGTTCGTCTTAGCATCCGAAATCGGATGCTCCCCCACAAGACACGCCAAAGCGCCTCTCATTCCGTCAATAATTGCCTGTCCAACGAGAGCATTTCCACTGATATTTTGCAGTTTTATGAAGAAAACTGCGGTTTCAGACGGTTACACATCACCATTAACGACCGCATTGCACAAATCGTGCAGCAGTAAGGGATTTTACGCAATAAAAAACTACATGGATTTTAGGGAGAAGATGCGCCCACGACGGAATCCGGCCGGTGGTTGGTAAAAACGACGGTTTCAAACCATGCAAACCAGTGACCGTTTGTTATCTAGTCGTTGTCGCGCACAGATTTCAGGAAGCCGATAACTTCTTCCCTGAGACGTTGGGCAAGTTTTCGCAATTCCTGGGAAGACGAAAGGAGCGAGTTGGCTTCCTCACTTACCATGTTGGCGGTATCAGAGACGGCCGACACATTTTGCGAGACTTCCTGTGTGCCGGATGCTGCACGTTGAACGCTGTCTGCAATCTCTTGTGTCGCAGCCCCTTGTTGCTCAACCGCGGCTGCAATGGCATTGCAGAATTCGTTGATTCGCTCGATCGTTCCGGAAATAGACCTGATTTCGGAAACTGAACGGTTCGACGACCCTTGAATACCATCTACCTGAACCTGAATATCGCCAGTAGCCTTGTCCGTTTGATTGGCAAGCGATTTCACCTCACCGGCAACAACGGCAAAGCCCTTACCAGCATCACCTGCACGAGCTGCTTCGATGGTTGCGTTTAGCGCCAGTAGGTTTGTTTGACCGGCAATATCTTGAATGAGACCAACGACTTTGCCGATCCGCTCAGCGGCCTCGGCAAGCTCTGTGACCGTTGCAGAAGTAATGTTGACGCCTGAAACTGCCTCGGTCGCAACTTCGATTGATTGCGTAACCTGTGCACCAATTTCGCGAATGGCAGCAGAAAGCTCTTCGGTTGCGGACGCCACGGCCTGCACGTTTTCTGTTGTTATGTTCGCTGCACTCGAAACTGCGGCGGCACGGGCCGTCGATTCTTCTGCATTGGCAGATAACTGAGTTGCGACCGACTGCGTTTTTTCGGCCGCGTCAGCCACTGTTTCCACTATGGAAAGAACACTCTTCTCGAAATTATCTGCCATTTGTTCCATGGCGCGCCTGCGCGCCTCAGCCGCATGCCTAGTCGCGGCCTCGTTCTCGCTCGCCAGACGGTCCACTTCTGCAGCGTTGTTTTTAAACACCAGAACAGCCGCGGCCATTGCGCCAATTTCGTCCTTGAGTTCCGTTCCCGGGACATCGACATCCCTCTGACCATTGGCGAGGCGAGTCATGGCCGACGTCATACTCATAACCGGCCGCGAAACCCAAATACGTACCAGCAGCCCCATCAGGCCCATTATGGCCAGAATGGCAATGATCGCAGTAATAATTGCAGTGTAGCGAAACTCGGTAAGGGACGCATATGCGGCATCGCGATCAAGTGCAAAGCCGAGATACCAGTTTACAGAAGGCAAGCCATTGACGCGGAAAAAGGTGAACAACTGATCGCCTGTGCCATCAATGATGTTCTCCATGCCTTCCTTTACCGTTGGTGTGTCGTCAGGAAACACTTCAGGCAGGGGTTTAAGGGTGAATTCTGCACTTGGGTGGATCAGAACCGTTCCCTGATCATTAACCAGAAAGCCATATCCGATCCCGCCCAGATCGATGCTGCGAACCAGATCACCAAGGATACCAATATCGATATCGCCGCCAACAACCCCAAGAAGGTTTGATCCATCAAAAACAGGTGTGGTTGCCGTAACAATGAGCTGACCGGTGGATGCATCGGTGTAGGGTTCGGTAAGCGTACTGTCACCGACAGAAACTGCATCTGCATACCATGGGCGTTGGCGCGGGTCGTAGTCGGGCGGCAGATCATCGGGTGGATACATTGTCATTACACCGTCAGCACTGCCGAAATATGAAAAGATAAATGACTCGGCAAATGCCTCACCGCTTGCAACTTCAGAGACATTGGTGGGGGAACTGTCACGGGCAATATTGTTGGCGAGGCTCTCAACCAACAGGCGCCGGCCATCAAGCCAGCTTGAAATGCCGGCAGTGGCCAACGAACCACTCTCGGTCAATTTAGCCACAAGCGCATTCTGGATGTATGTTCGTTGCTGATAGTCAAAATAAAAGATGAATGCCGTGAACGTCGTAACAACGATCATTGCCGCAGCAAGCAATATCCGGCTACCAATATTGAGCGACATGCGGCAATCCTCCGGAAGAAGTACATTACATTAAACAAATGTGGTTGCCTGACGCGATTACAAGCACTTGGCGCCGCGAAGAGTAAGGCTGTCGAAAAACTGATCCATCAGAACGTCTTCTCATTGCGGGATGCAACTAAAGTAGCACCCGACAAGAGATCGACATCACTATGAAATCTCTTTGTTTTCGGTATTGATTAAGAACCACATTGCTATCAACTTTGAGTTTCCCCATATGAGGAAATGACTTGTGGCGAACTCTCACAAAATACCGATAAACGGAGGAAATTAATGAAACGCGCATTATTTGCAGGGATGGCGGTCGCGTTCGCGTTCGGGAGCACTGCTGCCGTAGCTCAGGATCGTTCTGACTGGCCGGAAAGCTTTACCGTTGGTACAGCTTCACAGGGCGGGACCTATTTCGCGTATGGTTCTGGCTGGGCGAACCTTGTGGCGGAAGAACTCGGCATCTCGGGTGGCGGTGAAGTCACCGGCGGCCCGATGCAGAACATGGCCCTTGTCCATACCGGTGAAGCCGCCTTTGGTATGACAACGATGGGGCCGGCTGCGGAATCACTCGCAGGTACGAACCCGATTGCACCGGGTCTTCAGATGACCAACGCCTGTGCAATGTTCCCGATGTATCAGACACCGTTCTCGATCACGGCGCTTTCTTCCTCGGGAATTACCTCGGTTGCGGAAATTCCGGCGGGTGCCAAAATCGGCTTTGGTCCGGCAGGTTCAACATCAGATACATATTTCCCACGTATGCTTGAGGAACTCGGTGTTGACTTCGAACGTCGTAATGGTGGCTGGGCCGACCTTGGTGGTCAGTTGCAGGATGGTCTGCTTGACGTGATTGCCTTTGCTGCAGGTGTTCCGGTTCCGGCTGTCAGTCAGCTTGAAGTCCAGACTGACGTGAACATCATCGAATTCACCGAAGCTGAACAGAAGCAGATCATGGATGCCTTCCCGGTATCCGAGTTCGACATTGCTGCAGACACTTACACCACGCTGACCGAACCGGCTCGTTCGGTTTCGATGTGGAACTTCGCGATCGCCAACTGCGAGCTTCCGGAGAGCTTTGTTTATGCCGCGACCGACGTTGTGATGTCTGACAACGAGCGGATGGTATCGATCCACCGTGCGGCCCGTTCGACTGTTCCGGCAAACTGGGACAAGAACAAGGTCATGAAGTGGCACCCGGGTGCTGCCAAGTGGTTCAATGAGAATGGTGCATCCATTCCGGCAGACATGATCCACTAATTTCTGTCTGTTAAACATCTTGAAGGCGGACTGTCCGGGCGGACGGTCCGCCATCTTTCAATTATCAGCTTGCCTGTGGCCAAAAACAAACTTGCGTGAGAGCGGGGGAACAGATGACAAACAAAAGCCAGGTGGAAGACGAACACCTTATTGCCGATGGTGTTGACGAAGAGCCGGTCGAACATAACCGACGTCTTTTCGAAGGCACTGGCCTGACCTTTATCACGATTTCCGCTGCAATCTATGCAGCCTTCCACATGCTTGCACTGAATGGGGTTTCGCTCTCGGGTATGACGGGCGGGATTGTTAATCTGCCATTTCTTCCTGACTTTCCGCTTGAGACATGGAACTTCCGTATCGTTCACGTTGCGGGCGCACTTGCGCTTGGTTTTTTGTGGTACTCGGCCAACAGTTTCAATGACAGCCCGGGCACAGGTACACCGCTTTTGGGGTATCTGTCATATGTTCTTCTCGTGCCGGCATTCATGGCCACCGGTATGGCGTTTAGCTTCGCGCTCGACATCCAGAACGGCGTGATGTGGAACGGCATTGACGCGACAATCAAGTTTAATGAAACCTGGCTTTTCGGAACACCGCTTCTGGTGGCGACGGTCGGCGGTATTGTTTTGTCCTGGTTCCACAAAACATCGCGCGAAAAATATTCTGCCCCTGACTTTGTGCTATGCGTCTGTGCCTTCGCAGTCGCTGTTTATCTGATCACGATTTATGGCACATTGATGCGCAACTCAACGGGTACACCCTTTGCGCCAATCGGGATTTCGATCGCTGCTGTTGCCGGCACATTGCTGATTATGGAGCTGACCCGAAGGGTCGCCGGTCTGGCATTGGTGGTCATTGCAACCATCTTCCTGATCTACGTTTTCGTTGGTGAATTCCTGCCAGGGTTTCTGCAGTCGCCATCTATTACTTGGCAGCGTTTCTTTAGCCAGGTTTACACCGATGCAGGGATCCTCGGCCCGACGACGGCCGTTTCGTCGACCTACATCATTCTCTTCATCATTTTTGCAGCCTTCCTGCAGGCGTCCAAGGTTGGCGACTATTTCGTGAACTTTGCCTTCTCGGTCGCAGGTCGTGCCCGTGGCGGCCCGGCAAAGGTTGCGATCTTTGCATCCGGTTTGATGGGCATGATTAATGGTACGTCTGCCGGGAACGTGGTGGCCACCGGCTCGCTCACCATTCCGCTGATGAAAAAGGTCGGCTATCACAAGAAGACCGCCGGTGCGATCGAGGCCGCGGCCTCAACCGGTGGTCAGATCATGCCGCCAATTATGGGGGCAGGTGCCTTTATCATGGCCGAGATCACCGGCATTCCATATACCGAGATCGCTATTGCAGCCGTCATTCCGGCCATTCTTTACTTCGTATCGATCTATTTCATGGTCGATTTTGAGGCCGCGAAACTTGGCATGCGCGGCATGCGCGAAGATGAATTGCCGCGCTTTGATGTAATGATCAAAAAGGTATTCCTGTTCCTTCCGATCATCATTCTTATCATCGCACTGTTCCTCGGCTATTCCGTAATCAGGGCAGGGACCCTTGCCACTGTTGCGGCTGTCGTTGTCAGTTGGTTAACGCCAAATCGCGTGGGGGCACGGTCGGTTGCCAAGGCTTTTGAGCTGGCCGGCGGCATGTCGATCCAGATCATCGCAGTTTGTGCCTGTGCGGGTATTATTGTCGGTGTGATTGCGCTAACCGGGGTTGGTGCACGCTTCTCCAACCTTCTGCTTGGTTTGGCCGAAGCCTCCCAGCTTCTGGCACTGGTCTTCGCCATGCTGATTGCTATTTTGCTCGGCATGGGAATGCCAACGACGGCGGCCTATGCGGTTGCGGCATCTGTGGTGGCGCCAGGCCTGATTGAGCTTGGAATTGAACCACTTACGGCACACTTCTTCGTGTTCTACTTTGCTGTGGTTTCGGCGATCACACCGCCGGTGGCATTGGCATCCTATGCCGCGGCCGGGATATCCGGGGCCAACCCGATGGAAACATCGGTTGCGTCATTCAAGATCGGTATTGCCGCCTTCATCGTACCGTTCATGTTCTTCTACAACTCTGCCATCCTCATGGACGGAAGTTATCTTCAGATAGGTCAGGCGCTGATTACGGCCGTTGTGGGGGTATTCCTTCTGTCTTCTGGCGTTCAGGGCTGGTTCCTTGGCCGTTCAGCGGTTTGGTTCCTGCGCATTCTGCTTGTTATCGCAGCGTTGTTCATGATCTCCGGCGGTCTGATTACGGATCTGATCGGGGTGGGGATGGCAATCGGCACGCTCTTCATACAGCGTATTTTGAAGCCGAAACCAGGAACGACATTCCGGACAGGCGGGGCTGACTAAGCCCTACGACGCAAATACCCATAAAAAGAAAAAGCGCACCACATTCGGTGCGCTTTTTTTGCTTTTGGTCGAACTTGTATTCAGTTGCCTATTCAACAACCTTCTTTACGAACTCCGATTTCAGCCCCATCTGACCGATCCCCGGGATTTTGCAATCGATATCGTGATCACCGTCAACAAGGCGAATGCCCTTAACCTTGGTCCCGACTTTGACGACAGCTGACGAACCTTTGACCTTGAGGTCCTTGATTACTGAAACCGTATCGCCATCGGCAAGTGGCGTGCCATTGGAATCGCGAACAACAATTGAATCAGCTTGTGCATTCGAAAGCGACCATTCGTGGGCGCATTCAGGACAGATCAGCAAGTCGCCGTCTTCGTAGGTGTAAGGGGATTCACATTTGGGGCAGGGTGGCAGTTCGCTCATATCAGTGACCTTTCGACGATTATGACGTTCTGACAGATACGGCTTGGCAGCACGCAGAGAACATCACCGTGCGATTACTGTACTGGCTTCTGCACTGTCTTGGAGTAAATGGCGGAGAGGGTGGGATTCGAACCCACGGTACCCGTAAAGGCACGGCGGTTTTCAAGACCGCTGCATTCAACCGCTCTGCCACCTCTCCGCAAAACTGGTTGGAGCGTTTCGCTCTGGGCGCTTTCAATAAATTGGGGAGAATGACCTGTCAATAGGGCAATCCAATATTGCAGCGAATGCTGGTGATTTATCCTGATTTCAGTATGGTAATAACGTTATACAAACCAATTCTTTTCGGAATTTTCACACGTGTTCTACTTCCTGTCCAAAACGCTGAGTGTTCTTATCAATACAGCTTTCATGCATGGCCTTTTGCTGGCCATTCTGTTTTGCCTGCTGATCATCAAGAGAACGCGCAGATTTGCGATAAGAGGGCTGGTTTTCGTAACTGGATTCTCTTTGCTAATCACGGTTATTCCTGTTGGCACAATCTTGTCACGCGCACTTGAAACCCGCTTTGATAAACCTGTTCTTACAGAGCAGGAGTTTGCCGGATCGATAACTCTGGCAGGCAGTCTTGACCCTTCCAGTTACCTTACACGCGGTGAAATGCATGTCGGTGCTTCGGCAGATCGTCTCTTTACCATGCTGCGCTTCGCCAGCTTGTATCCTGGCAAACCTGTCTTGTTCACTGGTGGGGATGGCAATCTGACAGAGCGTGGATTTAGTGAAGCAGCGGTTCTTAAAAACTGGTTGGACGAATCGGACCTGAAGACGTCAAACATGTATTTTGAAAAAAAATCGCGGAACACGCACGAGAACGCGACGAAATCTCTGGAGATGGTGTATCGCGATTGGCCAGAACTTGCCAAAAAGCCTTGGGTACTAATCACTTCGGCGCAACATATGCCAAGGGCGGTAGGTGTATTCCGTCAGGCCTGCTGGAATGTGATCCCGTATCCAGTCGACAGATTCACCTCAGATGACATCCATTTAGCAAGTCTTAACGTCTCTGACGGTATCAAATCGTTGGGCCGTGCTTTGCGGGAATGGGTTGGTTTGACCGCCTATTACTGGACCGGCCGCACAGACGCATGGTTCCCTGGGCCGAAAGATCCCGGGGCGGAAAACTGATTACATGATTGGATGAGGCTTAGATGAAATTCTGGAAACTACTGACTGCCGCCTCCGTCGTTGCTTTGATGGCGGCAAATGCACCGGCCTTTGCACAGACCGATGAAAAACTTCCAGAATTCACCACCGAGGGATTTGACGAATGGCTCGTTGAATTCAAAAAGGAAGCCGCAAGCAAAGGCATTTCCGATGCCACACTTGACGTTGCCTTTGCCAATACCAAACCGATCCCCAAAGTGATCGAATATGATCGCAGTCAGCCGGAATTCAAGCTGACCTTTGACCAATATCTTGATCGGGTTGTGCCGCAATCCCGCATCAATGAAGGTCGTAAGAAATACGCCGAAAATCGCGAAATCATTGACGCCGCGGCCAAAAAATACGGCGTGCCGGGCCATTATCTGACAGCGTTCTGGGGCATTGAAACCGGATTTGGGCGTTTCACCGGCGGCTATTCCGTTGTTGATTCACTTGCGACCTTGGCATTTGAGGGGCGTCGTGCTGAATATTTCCGCAAGGAATTGATGAACGCGCTGACCATCATCGATGCGGGCCATATCGCGCCTGAAAACATGTCCGGTTCTTGGGCCGGCGCCATGGGGCAGGCGCAGTTTATGCCATCTACCTTCCTAAATTATGCACGCGACGGAAACGGAGATGGCAAGATTGATCTTTGGGGGGCCAAGGAAGACGTCTTTGCCTCTGCGGCAAACTATCTTTCCTCGGTCGGATGGCACGCCGACGAACGCTGGGGCCGCAAAATTTCGCTGCCGGAAAACTTCAATACCGAGCTTGAAGGTCGCGATATCCGCAAACCAATTTCTGAATGGCAGGAACTTGGCGTTCGCATGCCAAACGGTGCCGATTTGCCTGCGGCTGACATGGAAGCATCAATTGTCATCGTAAATGACGGTGAAGGTCCCGCATATATGGTTTATAACAATTTCCATACCATCATGCATTGGAACCGTTCGACTTACTTTGCGATTGCGGTTGGCACATTGGCCGATGCGATTGCCGGTCGTTAAAAACAACGTCCGGAAAACGGACATCATGTCTGAACGAGCATGGACAGAGCATCTACAAGCGGGGACACCTTGATGCCCAAACCACGAAAAAGTGCCTTCGCACATCTGCGAGCCAAATGCCACATCACCCTTGCGGTTGCTGCATTTGGCGTATTGCTGGCGGGCTGTGCTGAAACGCAACTGGCCGTCCATGGCGTCAAACGGCTTGGCGGTCAGTCACAACAACCTGCCCAAATCGGAAACTACAAGATCGGCAATCCATATGAGATTGCCGGCCAGTGGTATTATCCGGCCGTAGATTACGAATACACCGAAACCGGTATTGCATCCTGGTATGGCCCCAAATTCCATGGCAAGAAGACCGCCAACGGCGAGATTTTTGATCAATATGAGGTTTCGGCCGCCCATCGAACCTTGCCACTACCCAGCATCGTTCGGGTGACAAACCTTGAAAATGGCAAGTCGATCAAGGTTCGGGTCAATGACCGTGGACCATTCGCCCATGGGCGGATCATCGATATGTCGCGACGCGCAGCCCAACTTCTGGGGTTCGAGCGAAAAGGTACGGCGAAGGTTCTCGTCGAAGTGGTTGAAGCCGAAAGCCGTCAGGTCGCAGCAATAGCGCAAGGTAAAGCCGCCCCGCAAGTTACCTCGGCCGAACAAAGCACCGTTACGGCAGCACCGCGCGATGTTGTTGAAACTGTCCGCCTTGATGACGGCCCCATTACCGATGCAGGCGAACCCACCACTTCGAGTATCAAACTGACACCGCCGTCTTCCAGTGCCAGTGTGCAATCCGCACCATTTGATGGCGTGGTTGAAGAGGCCGCCGTGGTTGAAGTTGCGCCTGTCGCATCTTCTTCGATCTATGTCCAGGCAGGTGCCTTTTCCATTTATGACAATGCCTTAAACCTGCGCAATCGCCTGTATGATCTTGCGCCTAGCAAGATTGAGTCAATAGACGTCAAGGGCACGACCTTTTACCGCGTGCGGCTTGGTCCGTTAGAAACTGTCCCGGAAGCGGACATTCTGCTTGAACGGGTGATTGCAACCGGCCAAAACGGGGCAAAAGTTGTCGTTGAGTGTGCTGATGGCGGCTCGGCGACATCTGTCTGTTGATTGAAAAAAAGCCGGTTATGCGACCGCATTAGAATGCCGGATTTGTTGGTGTTGCACAATTCTGCCGAATTTGCGACATAAGCAAATCAGCGGATACACCGTTTCCCGGTGCATAGAGAAATTATTTTACAGGGTTAGAATGCCATGACTTTGATGCCGCCAGTTCCGTTCAAAAGCACTCTGAACCGGGTAGTGGCCGGAGCCTTAATTTTTGGCTCAGTCATGGCAATGTCGATGAGCTTTGCAAGCGCGCAGGCAATAGAGACCAGCGCACGTGAAGCTTTCATTATGGACTTCGATACTGGCGCAGTGCTGCTTGATAAAGAAGGGGACACCCTGACCGAGCCGGCTTCGATGACCAAAATGATGACCGTTCATATGCTGTTCAAGTATATCAAGGACGGTCGCGTTTCGATGGACGACACCTTCCACGTCAGCGAGAAAGCCTGGCGTAAGGGCGGATCGAAAATGTTTGTCGAGGTAAACTCCAACGTTTCGGTCTCTGACCTACTGCACGGTATTATCGTTCAGTCGGGAAATGACGCGGCAATCGTCGTCGCAGAGGGAATTGGTGGATCCGAAGAAGCCTTTGCCGAGGCAATGACCGAAGAAGCCCGCGCAATCGGCATGACCAAGTCCGTCTTTAAGAACGCCACCGGCTGGCCGGCGGACGGCCACCTTGTGACAGTTCATGATCTTGCCATCCTTGCGCGCGACACCATTCGCAGTTTCCCGGACCTTTACGAGCTCTATTCCGTCAAGGAATTCACCTATAACGGTATCCGTCAGCCCAACCGCAACCCGCTGCTGGGCACGAGTGCCGGTGTTGACGGCCTCAAAACCGGTCACACAGAAGCGGCCGGATACGGTCTTACGGCCTCGGCCGAGCGTGACGGGCGTCGGTTGATCCTTGTGGTCAACGGTCTGGATTCTGTACGTGAACGTCGCACGGAGTCCCAAAAGCTTCTGGATTGGGGCTTCCGCGAGTTTGACAACTACGATCTGTTCGCAGAGGGCGAAACCGTCAGTTCCGCTAATGTTTGGTTGGGTTCGGAAACCAAGGTTGATCTTGTCGCTGACAAGGAAATCCTTTTGACACTGCCGCGTAGTGCCAGCCGCGATATGAAGGTCACCGTCGTCTATGATGGTCCGGTGCCGGCCCCGATCAGTCAGGGCGATCAGATCGCAACACTTAAGGTCGAAGTCCCCGATCAGGACACCATCGAGTTCCCGCTTTATGCCGCCCATGATGTCGGACGCCTTGGATTTGTTGGCCGTATTGGCGCAGCCTTCAAATATCTTCTCTGGGGGGCAAACGGGTGAAGTCGAAGCCCGGTTTGTTCATCAGTTTCGAAGGCGGTGAAGGCAGCGGAAAGTCCACCCAGATCCACCATTTGGCAACCTGGTTCCGCGAGCAGGGCCGGGATGTTGTCGTCACGCGCGAACCCGGTGGCTCGCCGGGTGCCGAGGAAATCCGCAACCTTATTCTGACAGGCGATCCCGGTCGCTGGGACGCCGTAACCGAAGCGCTTCTGATGTTTGCGTCGCGTCGCGATCATGTTGAACGCACCATTCGTCCGGCCCTTGCCGAAGGCAAAGTCGTTCTTTGTGACAGGTTCGCAGACTCATCAGTTGTCTATCAAGGCTACGGCCATGGCCTTGGTGCAGACTATATCCGCAATCTTTGGAAACTGGCGATCGGCGATTTCAAACCTGATCTGACCGTAATTTTTGATCTGCCGCTTGAAGTTGGTCTTGACCGAGCTGGGGCACGTTTTGCCAATGTCAGTGCCGCTGAGGACCGCTATGAACGCATGGGACTTGCATTTCACGAGCGCATACGTGACGGTTACCGCGAAATTGCAGAAACTGAAAAAGACCGTTGTGTCGTCATTGACGCCAGTGGAGACATCGAAAGCGTAGGTGAACGTGTCATCGCCGCTGTTCAGGGGCGCATTGCCGGGCAGGGGACCTGATCATGGCCAAGGACGACCTTCCCGAAGAAGAAAACCCCTTTGAGCCGCGACGCAATGATGCCCTTCTTGGCCACGAAGAGGCCGAGAAAGTCATTCTTGATGCCTGGAACAGCAAACGCATGCATCACGCTTGGCTGCTCTGTGGCCCCAAGGGCGTCGGCAAGGCAACGCTTGCCTATCGTATGGCACGTTTCATCCTATCCGGCGGCGGAAACAATGCCGGTGCCGGGCTCTTTGGCGACCAGAATGACGGTCTTTATGTCGATCCGGAAGACCCGGTAGCACGACGGATTGCCGGTGGCGGTCATGGTGATCTTAAGGTTATCGAGCGTCAGTACGACGACAAGAAGAAACGCCTGCAGGGCGAAATCACCGTAGCCAGCGTGCGGACGGTTGGAAATTTCATGTCGAAGACATCGGCAGAGGGCGGATGGCGGATCGTTATTGTTGATGCCGCCGATGAACTGAACCGCAATGCTGCCAACGCGATCCTCAAGGTTCTCGAAGAACCGCCAGCCAACGCCATGATGATCCTTGTTGCCCATCATCCGGGACGGTTGCTACCGACAATTCGGTCGCGCTGTCGGCGCCTTAATCTTGGCCCACTGCAAGATCATCAGGTTGTCGATCTTCTTGGGCGCTATTGCCCGGATATGGATCTTGGCGCACGTGACGCACTTTCGGGTCTCGCAGAAGGCAGCATCGGTCGTGCACTTCAACTCCATGAAGTGGGCGGGCTTGAGCTTTATACTGAACTTGTCGATATCATCGCCGCACTCCCCAATGCCGATGTAGCAGCCCAACACAAGTTTGCAGAGCGATTTTCACCTGCAGACAAAGACGCGGCCTTTGCAACAATCACCGAATTGATGCATTGGTGGCTTGCGCGAATGATCCGGTTTGCCGCCACAGGGCAGGCGCCCCGCGAAGTCGTTGACGGTGAATTGCCCGCCATGCAGCGCATGGCAGCCGCGCAACCGCTTGATCAATGGCTGGAGGTATGGGAAAAGATCAACGAATTGATGGGCGCGACCCGCGGTTTGCATCTTGATCGCAAGCAGGCCTTGCTGAATGCATTCTTCATGCTTGAAGAAACCATGCGAACCTGACATCACTGCCCACATGCCGAAATTTTGACCATCACGGCCCATTTCGGGCCGTTTTGTTTCACGACTTGCGCGAAGGATTTGCCACCATGACCGGGCACAAACAGCCCTATTACATCACGACACCGATCTATTACGTCAACGACAAGCCCCATATTGGCCATGCCTATACCACGCTTGCCTGTGACGTTCTGGCCCGCTTCAAGCGCCTGGACGGTTATGACGTGATGTTCCTGACCGGAACCGATGAACACGGTCAAAAGGTCGACAAATCGGCCGCAGCGAAGGGCATTGCCCCGCAGGCGTTTACAGACCAGGTTTCGCAAAACTTCCGCGATCTTGCCGTTCACATGAACTATTCCAACGATGACTTCATCCGCACCACGGAAGAACGTCACAAAAAGGCCTGTCAGGCGCTTTGGAATACGTTGCTTGAAAAGGGCGAGATTTATCTGGGCTCCTATGATGGCTGGTATTCGGTCCGTGACGAGGCGTTCTACGGCGAGAAGGAACTGATCGAAAAAGACGGCGAAAAACTCGCACCAACCGGCGCACCGGTGGAGTGGGTGTCTGAACCGAGTTATTTCTTCAAGCTGTCTGCTTGGGGTGATCGCCTGCTGGAGTTCTACGAACAGAACCCGGACTTCATCGCACCGCAATCACGCCGCAACGAAGTGATAAGCTTTGTGAAGGGTGGCATGCATGATCTCTCCGTATCACGCACCAGCTTCAAGTGGGGCGTTCCGGTGCCAGGTGACGAAGACCACGTCATGTATGTCTGGCTCGATGCCCTGACCAACTATCTGACCGCGATCGGTTACCCGGATGCAGATCCGGCCAAACTTGAAAAATACTGGCCCGCTGACCTGCATATGGTCGGCAAGGATATCCTGCGTTTCCATGCTGTTTACTGGCCTGCCTTCCTTCTGGCGGCCGGTATCACACCGCCGAAGCGAGTCTTTGCGCACGGATGGTGGACCAACGAAGGCCAGAAGATCTCCAAATCGATCGGTAATGTGATTGACCCGTATGACCTGACCGATAAATATGGTCTGGATCAGACGCGTTATTTCCTGATGCGTGAAGTGCCGTTTGGCAATGATGGTGACTTTTCCCATCGTTCCATGGTCAACCGCATGAATAGCGAACTGGCCAACGATCTTGGCAATATGTGCCAGCGTGTTCTGTCGATGATCCACAAGAACTGTAATGCTGCGATCCCGACACCGGGCGAGTTCACCGACGCAGACAAGGAAATCCTCGCCAAGGCACACGGCATGCTTGATACCGTGCGTCCGCTCTTTGACGAACAGGCGTTCAACAAGGGGCTGGAAGCGATCTGGAGCCTTGTGGGTGATGCCAACCGCTATGTCGATGAAATGGCGCCTTGGGGCCTGAAAAAGACCGATCCGGCGCGCATGGAGACGGTTTTGTATGTCCTGGCCGAGGTCATTCGCCACGTCGGCATCCTTGTACAGCCAATCATGCCGGACTCCGCGGCCAAAATCCTTGATCAGCTGGTGCTGGCCGATGATCAGCGCGGGTTTGATGCGCTTGGACCGAACAACGCCCTGAAACCGGGGTCGGAAATTCCGAAACCGGCTGGCGTTTTCCCGCGCTATGTCGAGACCGAGGATGAAGGAGAGAAGGCATGAATGTCGCCCTTGTCGACAGCCACTGCCATCTGGACTACCCGCAGTTTTCCGATGATCTGAGCGGAACCCTTGCGCGGGCCAAAAATGCCGGCGTTGGCATGATGGTCAGCATCGGCGTGAAACTTACGACCTTTGACAAGGTCCGCGCGGTTGCCGAACAATCTGATCATATCTATTGCACGATTGGAGTTCATCCACACGAAGCGGGCGAGGAGGGGCTTTCAAGCCCGGATGCCCTGATCGAAAAGGCATCCGACCCGAAAGTCATCGGCATCGGCGAAAGCGGTCTTGATTATTTCTATGACAATGCCCCGCGCGATGCGCAGCAGCAAAGCTTTCGTGCCCATATCGCGGCTTGCCGCGAAACGGGTTTGCCCTTGATCGTCCATACCCGTGATGCCGATGACGACACCATGGATATTCTGGAAGAAGAATATGAAAAGGGGCCGTTTACCGGCGTTATTCACTGCTTTTCGAGCTCCGCTGCTCTGGCGCAGCGCGCTCTGAAGATCGGGTTTTATATTTCTTGTTCAGGCATCATTACCTTTAATTCGGCCAAGGAAATTCGTGCCGCTGTTGAAGACGTACCGCTGGATCGGCTGCTGGTGGAAACCGACGCGCCGTATCTCGCACCAGTGCCCAAGCGCGGCAAACCGAACGAACCGAGCTACGTTGCCCATACGGCGGCGAAGCTAGCCGAAATCAAGGGTGTTGACATCGAAGAAATCACGCGAATAACGACGGATAACTTCTTCACACTGTTCACAAAAGCTGATCGGAAAAACCTGCTTGCGCTGGGAGCCGAATAACAGTGACGAAGGTAACCATCCTGGGCTGCGGCTCCTCAAATGGTGTGCCATCGGTTGGCCTTGGATGGGGAAAGTGCGACCCGAACAATCCGAAAAACCAACGTTTACGCAGCTCGATCCTGATCGAGGAAGCCGGGAAAAAGATCCTTGTCGACGTGACACCGGATTTTCGCCAGCAGGCGCTGACGCACGGGATCGACCACGTCGATGCCATCCTGTTTACCCATTCACATGCCGATCATGTGCATGGCATTGATGATGTTCGCTGGTTGAATGTCGCCATGGAGCGTCCGATTGATATCTATGCAAATGCACAGACAATCTCGGACATTGATCATCGCTTCAATTATGTCTTCACGCCACTGCCAGAAGGCGTTGAGTTCTATTTCAAGCCGGTATTGATCCCGCATGTCATCACGGGGCCAATCACGCCAGCAGGGGTTCCAATCACGGTGTTCAGCCAAGACCACGGCTATGGCGAGACCCTGGGTTTCAAGATAGGGAAGTTTGCCTATTCAACGGATGTGGTTGAGTTCCCTGAAGAATCCAAAGATCATCTCTATGATCTGGATGTCTGGGTCGTGGATTGCTTGCGGCATCGTCCGCACAACACGCACGCACATCTCGAAAAACTTCTGGGCTGGGTCGAAGAGTTCAAGCCCAAGCAAGTCTACATGACGCACATGAGCATCCAGTTTGACTACGCACAGGCGATGGCAGACACGCCAGATCACGTCGAACCAGCTTATGATGGCTTGGTTATTGAGGTGAACTAAGCACCTAAGACTTCAGAGGTGAGGTCGAAATGCCCTAACGCGACACAGCACCGAATAGTTCTATAATATATATTATGACAAATTATCGATTTGAACTATCGCTGGGTTCTGACGCCCACACCAACATTCCGCTATACTGCGCCGGCACCGCCAAGGCACAAACGCACATCTCAGGCTGCTCGTTTCGAGCGGTAATGCCGGTCGCTTTAAACCGTGCCTCATAGAGACACCACTCATTATAAAATGCTCCTGCCGACAGTCCCACATCGGCCCAGCCAAGCGACCGGATCATACCCTCAATATTTCTGTCAGGTTCGTGAAACTCAACATCGATGCCAACCGCGATTTGTTCATCGCATCCGAGTGCGACGCAGACCAAATCTCGGCTATGGCTGATACTTGCCATCAGGGCTTTATCTGAAAGCCTGACTACCGGCCTGCCCGACGGCTCCTTGGACACCTCAAATGCCTGCGAAGGTCCTAAATGCTTCAGCGCGAGGTTACGCAGCATTGATTGCGCGGCACTTGACGATCGCAGGCGCTGTGCGCGACGGCTTGCGTTCGCCCCATGCTCCAATCGCAAAATGGACCATAAAACACTTCCATTTCCCGCAACATTAACGGGAACTGATGGGAAATTTTCGTCTGAAGGCCAAGTTTTGGTTGAATGGTTCATCATGGTTTCATTACACAATTAAGTATTGTTGTAACATGCAACAATCATCCGCATCGGATGCACAACATAATATCGAAAATTGGTAGGTTGGATATGCGCCGTTTAAAGTTTGCCGTCGTCGGTTTGTTGACACTTCTTGTCGCGGCCTGCCGTACGGCACCTATCGAAAATGTCACTCACCATGCATTCCCGGCCGGCACTGAAAAGCTCAGCCTTGCGCAAATTGAAGAAAGCATCATCAAAGCCGCGTCCGACCGTGACTGGATCATTACCCGTCAGGCGGACGGCGTACTGTTCGCCACCTACTCGCCACGCTCGCACATGGCAAAAGTTAGAATCGGCTTTGACAAAACCGAATTCTCCATCGTCTATGCCGATAGTACAAACCTGAACTATGACGGCACCTCGATCCATTACAATTACAATCGTTGGGTCAATAACCTGCGTCAGGATATCTTGCGTGAAGTGTCGGCCAAAGCCGCAGTTGCCAACTGATCGCGCCACTTATGGCAGTGCAAGTCAGCTTTACAAACTGGGCGTTCTGGTGCGGGTCTAACGATCACGCTGATCTGAAATACGGAACGCCCGGGCTGCTTCAATCCAGCAAAACCGGGATCGGCAAGGCTGACTTGGCTGGCGGTTTGAAACCGGCATGGAAACGCCGACTGGATCTGTATGGCCGTGCCGCAGCAGAGGTCTTGGCGACAACCTTGCGCACAGACGACAATCCATACATCGTGTTTGCATCAAGACACGGAAATATTGAACGCACTGTAAAGCTTCTGCACCAGGTCATAACGGACGAAGCACTGTCTCCGGCCGACTTTGGCATGTCGGTTCACAATGCGCTGGTGGGCATCGCATCGATTAATTGGTCAATAACTGAAAGCCATACTGCCGTTGCCGCCGGGCCGGATAGCCTTATCGCCGGTATGACAGAGGCAATTTGTCAGATCAATGACACCAACCTGCCCGTCATACTGTGCTATATCGACCTGCCGCTGCCTGCTGTTTACAGACATCTTGAACAGGGTGACCAAACTGGAACCGCGCTGGCCGTGCGGCTCGAACCTTTATCACATGCCAGCCAATCCAACAGCTACACGGCCGAATTCGGCACGACTTCGGAAACGCCCCGGATATCGGCACCTCTCGAGGCAGAACGCTTTGTCGAGTTTTTGGAAAGCGGTCTAGGAAAACACACACTTTCCGGAACCAACGGCTGTTGGACCGTTACCAAAAATGACTGACAATATAGCTCAGCGGCCAGGACCTCAGCGCAAAGGCACCCAAAAAGGCTTTAACTGGTACTGGCGCCTTGTAGCCACGGGCTTTGCCTTTGCCAGTTTCGGGCTCGGCGGGCTTTTTATGGCGCTTACGATTTTTCCGGCCATGATGCTGGTACTTCAGGACCGCGAAAAGCGAAGGCGCTATGCGCAGCTCGTGATTTGTCGCGGTTTCCGAGTTTTTGCCAGAATGCTTGATGTAATTGGCGTCGCCTCGGTCGAAACCAAGAATATTGCGCAGCTTCGTGCAGCAAACGGGTCGATCATCATCGCGAACCACCCTACTCTGCTTGATGTTGTGATGATCCTGGCACAGCGTGATAAGTGCCAATGTGTCGTAAAGCACCAGCTGTTTCGGAATCCGTTTTTGTTCGGTGTCGTGCGGGCTGCCGGCTTTATTCGCAATGATGACAACCCGGAACACCTGATTAAACAGGCGAAATATCATCTGAGTGATGGTGCGTGCATCCTGATTTTTCCGGAAGGAACCCGCACGCCAAGCAACCAAACATTGGGGAAATTCCAACGTGGCGTTGCCAACATCGCGATAGAAACACAAGCCGACTTGATTCCGGTGGTTGTGCACTGTAATCACGATACTCTGAAAAAAGGGGTACCGTGGTATAGGATCGCACCATCGAAAATACGCTATCGTATCGTGGCGGATAAGCCGCTTGCATTTGGGGATTTGCATGATCCGGAGCTCAGCCGTGCCAAACAGGCCCGGTATGTTACCCGGTTCATCAGGGATTATTTTGTGGACAGACTGAAGAATGACCGCGCTGGAAAACGAACTTAAAGCCTTTATTATCGAGACGCTTAACCTTGAAGACGTCACAGTCGAAGAAATTGACGGCGAAGAACCGCTTTTTGTCGAGGGGCTTGGACTTGATTCCATTGATGCGCTCGAACTCGGGGTCGCCATTCAGAAGAAGTACGACGTACGTATTGATGCCAAGAACGAAGATGTCAAAACCCACTTCGCTTCGGTCCGCAACCTTGCGCGCTTCATCGAACAGTCCGGCAAGGAGGGGTGATCATGCATAGCCGTGAAGACGTTTATCAGCAGCTCCACGATTACCTTGTCGATATGTTCGAAGTCCCGGCCGAGGACATCCAGCCCGATGCCCGCCTGATGGAAGACCTTGATCTCGACAGTATCGATGCGGTTGATCTTATTGTGAAGTTTCAGGAAATTACCGGCAAGAAAATCCCGGCCATGGAATTCCGGTCGGTGCGTACGGTCGATGATGTGGTAGAGAAAATTCATGACCTGGTCAGTTCCTAAACGGATTTTGACCATCGTTATTGCCCTGTTGGGCATCGCCTATCCGGTTATCGTGTATTTCGGTTTGGGCGCGGTTTCCCCACGTATTATCCTGATCGCGGCCATCATCTTTGTCATTGCACGCGCTATTATGTTCTTCATCGCCAATAAATATGGTGCGGGACTGATTGCCGGCATCGTTGCTGTCATCCTCGGCGCAGCAGGCTTTGCCAGCGAGATCTTGGCTTTGCGTTTCTACCCGGTCATTATCAGTGCGACGCTTGCCCTGGTGTTTACGCTGTCGCTGTTCTCTGGGATGACGATTATTGAGCGGTTCGCCCGCCTGCAAACACCGGAACTAGATACATTCGGGGTGATGTACACCCGCGGACTGACCAAAGTATGGATCGCGTTTTTTATTGCGAATGGCCTGGTTGCCTTGTGGACCGCACTTTACGCAACACTTGAAACATGGACCCTATATAACGGGTTGATTTCATATATTTTGATTGCGAGTTTGTTCGTCGGGGAATGGCCTGTTCGCCGCATCATCAAAGCCCGCCACCAACATCATATCAATGATCATCGAGTATGACCGGATTTTTGACAGCCCTTTACCAGACAGAAAGCCGCAATAGGCCCCAATGCATTGTTGGTGAACGGCTAATTACGCGTGCGGAGTTGATGAAGGATGCCATCACACTTGCAGCAAACCTTCCGGGTGAAAAACGCATCGCAGTTCACTGTCAATCTGCACATCTGTTCGCGATTGCCCTGATGGCAATATGGCGGCGTGGCTCGACGGTAATCCTGCCTGCGACCGACAAACCCGCCTATCTCGGCACCATCGATGATCAGTTTGATCTTTTCCTTGATGACGCATCAATCGAAGATCTGATGAAAGCTGGTCAAGCAACCTGTCCTCAGCAACCAGACACAATACCGACTCCAACACGTTGTTTTGCCGTGTTTTTTACATCCGGCAGTACAGGCCTTCCGAAGCCCATCACGAAAACACTTGAACAGATTGAGCAAGAAGTCACCATTCAGGACCCGCTGTGGTCACCGATGATTTCACCAAGCGCACGGATTGTCGGGCTTGTTTCGCACCAGCATATTTACGGCCTGATCTTTCGTGTGATCTGGCCGGTTATGTCTGGCCGGATATTCACCGCTGACCCTGCGCCATTCTGGGAAATGATGCAGGGTGACCTCAATCAGGGAGATGTCCTGATCACCAGTCCCGCACATCTCAAAAACCTGCATCCGGGTCTGGCCGATATAGCACGACCATCTCTGATTTTCTCGTCCGGCGGACCACTTGACTACAAACATGCACAAGCGACGCGGGACATGTTCGGGACTTGCCCTATCGAAATATATGGCAGCACGGAAACCGGCGGCATTGCTTATCGACGCCAAACGTCCACTGAAACAGACTGGACGCCCCTGCCCGGCGTAAAACCGCGTCTGAATGATAAGGGATGCCTTGCGGTGCAGGGACCGCATATTGCCCAGTCAGACTGGTATCAAACCGAAGACAAAGCCGATATTGACCAGACTTCCGGGAAGTTTCGCTTGCTGGGGCGTGCCGACCGAATTGTAAAGGTTGAAGGAAAACGTGTTTCACTGAGTTCGGTGGAACAACATTTGATGGTCTCTGATCTGGTATCGGAGGCGGTTGTTTTACTTCCCGACGATAAGGATCGCCGACTTGGTGCGATCATTGTTCTTAGCGATGCGGGGGTTGCCCGGCACAAAGAATTGGGCACTTTTCGGATGGGCCGTTTGTTACGTCGTGAGATCGCCGACTTTGAAGAAGACGCCGCTCTGCCGCAGCGCTGGCGGTTTGTTGACCAGATCCCAACAGACAGCCAGGGCAAGCGCCCGCTTCATCTGTTACGCGCTGTGTTCGCACAAAGGCCAACAGAACCCGATATTCTGGATACTTTTCAAACCGACGATCAGGTCGCGCTCAAACTGAGGCTGCGCGAAGACCTGATTTACTTTGCCGGTCATTTCCCGGACATGCCGATTTTACCAGGCGTCACCCAACTGCATTGGGCGACGTCCTATGCGTCTTCCATGTTCGGAACGCCGGAAACGACCTCTGAGGTTTCCCAGCTTAAGTTCCGAAAACCGATCCTCCCGGGGCATGTTGTGAACTTGGAAATGCGCCTTGATGCAAGTCGCCAGAAAGTAAAATTCCGTTACTTCTCGGACAGTGACGGCGATCTGAGCTCGGGCATATTGAAATATGATGGTGACGCCGCATGAAGCTTTGTGCCGTCGTCCCCACCCATAACCACAGTTCCGCGCTGGAAAGTGTCGTAACGCGCATTCGTGCGCACGACATCCCGGTTTTTATCGTCGATGATGGTTCGGACACCGAAACCCGAAACACCGTAAGCAGGTTACATGCACCTGTTAGCGGTATTTTCTGCCAACGGCTTGATGAAAATGCTGGCAAAGGCGTGGCCGTGATGACGGGCATGGCCGCGGCCAAGCGTCATGGGTTCACCCATGCCTTTCAGATTGATGCCGATGGTCAGCATGAACTTGATCGCATTGATGACATGGTCAAACTTGCGCAACAATCGCCCGGAGCCCTTATTACCGGACTTCCGATATATGATGACAGCATCCCCACCGGGCGCAAGATCGGCCGCTGGGTGACCCATGTCTGGGTGTGGATTGAAACACTGTCGCTTCATATCCGCGACAGCATGTGCGGGTTTCGCATCTATCCCATTGGCCCAAGCCTTGATATCTGGAAACGCCATGGCATCGGCCACAGGATGGACTTCGACACCGAAATCATGGTTCGCCTTTTCTGGCAGGGCGTGCCCGTAATCCATATGCCCATCAAGGTCACCTACCCGGTTGGAAACACGTCGAACTTCCGCATGTGGCGCGATAACGTTCTGATCAGCTGGATGCATACCCGACTGGTGTGTGGCATGCTTGCAAGGCTTCCACGCTTCATTGCCAAGGGCGGAAAGTTTGAGTCACCCACAAACGCAAACACCGAAAATCATTGGTCTGAAATCGATGAACGCGGCATTTATTGGGGCATGCGTTTACTGGGACAGGTTTATCGTTTTGGTGGACGAAAGCTCTGTCTGGCAGTGATGTCGCCGATCATTGCCTATTTCTTCGTGACAGGGCGCACAGCACGGGCGGCATCGCGAGACTTCCTTGAACGCGTAGCAAAGCATAATGGCGATCCCAAGCCGACCTGGCGTGACTGCTTTGGCCATTTCATGAAGTTCGGGGAATCCGCCCTTGATAAAATCGCTGCCTGGTGCGGCGAAATGAACATTGATGATCTTGACCTGCCCGAAGATGCGGACAGTCTTTTTTCTTACATCCCCCGGGATCAGGCGGTAATCCTCTTTGTCTCGCACTTTGGCAATATCGAGCTCGTTCGCGCCATCGCCAGCCGTGATCGTAACTTTCGGGTCAATGTGCTGCTTCATCAGAAAAACGCCGCCCGATTTGGCCGCGTGCTTCAAAAGCTTGCCCCGGCAAGCCAGGTCGACTTGATCGAGGTTAGCGATATCGGCCCGGATACCGCGATGCTTCTTCGTGAAAAGGTGGAACGTGGTGAATGGATCGTGATTGCTGCTGACCGTGTGGCCATCGGCGCCCGGGATAAAACGGTTTCTGTGCCCTTTATCGGCCAGAATGCCCCATTCCCGCAGGGGCCATTTATCCTTGCTCACCTTCTGCGGTGCCCGGTCTACATGGTCGCGGCCTGGCGAGATGGCAAACGTTTCAACATTTCTTGGGAAAAACTGGCTGAGCGCATAGACTTGCCGCGCAAGACACGCACAGCCACAATCACGACATATGCAAAAACATATGCAAGCTGGCTGGAAAAGCTTGTTGTGAAACAACCGCTGCAATGGTTCAATTTTTACGATTTCTGGGCAGACAAGAAGGATAAAAATGAATAACCACCAGGAACACGCCATATGTGGCAATGAGGGCGTTTGATGATCAGCGCATCTGTCACTGAAATCGTACAGTTTTATCATCTCGACCCGATGAATGTGGTCTGGCACGGCAACTATGTTCAGTTCTTCGAGAATGCCCGGTGTGCCCTGCTCGACAAGATTGACTACAATTACCCGCAGATGGATGAGTCCGGCTTTGTCTGGCCAATCGTCGACATGCGCGTCAAATATGTCGCCCCGTGTCGCTTTGGTCAGGAAATCACGATCACCGCAACCCTGCGGGAATATGAAAACCGCCTGAAGATCGACTATCTGGTTACGGATGCGAAAACGGGCCAGAAACTGACCAAGGGATTTACCATTCAGGTCGCTGTTGAAAAAGACAGCGGCGAAATGCTGTATCGCAGCCCGGATTTCTTCATCGAAAAGATGGAGGTTCTCCTGTGACCCACCGTTTTCTTGTTCTGATCACACTGTGTGCAATCGTCATTGTCGGTCTGTCGACAGGGCAGCGGGCATTGCACGCAGAGACAGCAAAACCCGCACCGCTTGATGAGAACGAGTACCTTCGCGGCAGGTTTGAGCTTGCCCGTCATCTGGACGGATTTGAAAAGCCGCTGCTGTCGCGTGGTGAATTCGTTATATCGCCTCAAAATGGTTTGATCTGGAAAACAACTTTCCCGTTTCCCGGAATAACCGTCCTTGAGGATGATGGAATTTTTACGATTACCCCAAATGGTGACCGAAATTCCATGGCAAGCGGATCAGAGACACGACAGTTCGTCCGCATGATCTCTTCGGTTTTGTCAGGTAACTGGGAAACCTTGCAAAGCCAGTTTAATATTACCGAAAACACCAAAAAATCAAACACATGGGAAGCCATCCTAACGCCGAAAGCTAACGGTGCTGTCGCGACCCAGGTGAACCGGATCGCGGCGTCTGGCGATATCTTTGTGAAAACGGTGACGATCAAAAAACCATCGTCAGATCAGGATGTCATTACGTTTGATGATCAGGTGATCGGAATGCTTCCTCTTCCCCCTGAATTCGCCAAACTCTTCACAGACGGGATACCCGAATAATGCGCAGCGCATTCATTTGGATCATTTGTCTTCTCGTGATGGCCAGCTTCTCTGTTTGGCAGTTTGCGACAGACCGGACCCAATTGGATGCTGACTTTCTGTCATTGATTGGCCAGGAACAGGAGCGCAATCAGGATGGCCTCAGCGATATTGATGCGGTACGCGCCCTGCTACGGGAAAATGGTCGACAGGCGATTTTGATGCTGTCGCATACTACTGACCGGGATCAGCTAGAGGCCCTTGCCGAACAGCTCAAAACAGAAATCTCGCAGATTGCAGGCACTGAAAGCGTCACGCTGCCCGGACAAAACGCCGGACGCCTTGAAGACGTGCGCAGCCTCTATGGCCCCTATGCCAGCGGGTTGTTGTCTGACAGTGACAGGACTGCACTTGCCAACGGACAAGCAGAGCAGCTGTATCAACGCACACTTCAACAGCTCTATTCGCCTGCATCATCCTTTACCAGCACGACACTAAAGCTGGACCCGTTCCTGCTGATGCCGGAATTTCTGACTGGGTTGGCGACAAAACTCGGCCCCGGGAATGACATCGTCACCAAAATTGATCGCATTTATCTTCCGTTGATTGTCTCGCTACAAAATGACCAATCTGGCAGCCACGCAAAAAACTGGGTTGATCAGATCAACCGGATTATCACAGACGCGCACCGAAATGTCCCCGAACTTACGATCATTAAAACCGGTCAGATATTCTTTGCTGTGAACGAAGCCGCCACGGCCAAAAGTGACGTTCAAACCATTGCTTTGATTGCGACACTTGGGATCGCAATCATGATCGGCCTGACCTTCTTTTCGGTGTTACCACTTATCGGCGCGATTGTGGTTGTCGGAAGTGGACTGATTGCGGGTGCCACAGCCTTGACGGCCTTTTTCGGCACCATTCATGCGATTGCCTTGGTGTTCGGCGCAACAATGATCGGGATCTCAATTGACTATGCCCTGCATTGTCTTGTGGTTCCGACGGGTAAGACGGGGCCCGATGATCGTTTTAACGCAATCCGAAGCGGTCTTGGTTTGGGGCTTTTAACCTCGGTGATCGGCTTTATCGCGCTGGGACTGAGCCCCACCAGTTTGTTGCTTCAAATCGCCATCTATTCGATTGCCGGGCTGCTTTCGGCCTATTGTTCAGTAAAATTCCTGCTTCCGCTTTTTCCGGCCCGTGAAGTTCGGACTAACTCGCCGATCGCGGCCATACACAACAACCTTATGGTCGCCTTGTCCTACGTTGTTGTTTCAGCACGGCTGCGATTGATTGTGGCAGGCATCCTGATCGCTGCCCTTCCCGTTACTGCCTATCTTGTTCCCGGCCATGATGACATACGCGCACTTGGCCAAAGCAATCCGACCCTGGTTTCAGACGCCCGGACCATATCTGAAACCCTTGGCTTGGGCGGAAGCCCGGCATTTATCAGGATTAACGGCAAAAACGCACAGCAGCGCCTTGAGACATCCGAGGCGGTTCGCCAAGCCATCTCGCCGCTGATCGCCGATGGGAAAATTCAGGGTGCTATCGCATTATCAGATTTTGTCCCATCCATTGCGCGCCAGAAAGCCAACAGAGAACTGGTTCGAAACAACCTTTACCAGCCATTCGCCCCTGCATTGGCTGAAGTTCTGCAAATTTCCCTCAACACCCCGGATTTGGACGCGCCGTACCTTAGTCCTGATAAGGTAGGCAATACCTTGCCAGAGGTGACTACTCTTCAAACCGGTGCATCTGATATCATCCGGCTGCGTGGTGTTTCAGATGGCGCTGCAGTCGCCAAGGTTCTTGAGCCTTTTGAGGAAGCCCGCCTGATCAGCCCGACGGAAACGATCAGCGCTCAATTCGCTGAATACCGCTATTGGGCCTATGTCGCACTTGGCTCGGTTCTGCTGATTGCGCTGTTTCTTGCCTCGCTGCGCTATGGCGTTCAAAAAGGTATCCGTATCTTTTCCGCCCCTGCCGGCGCGATCTTGTTTGCGCTCCTTGGCGGGACTGTGTTGGGTGTTTCGATCAGTTTCTTTACAACAATGGCGATGTTCCTCGTCTTTGCGATTGGCGCGGATTATGTCCTTTTCCTCAGTGAAGGAAATGAGGGGGAACAAGCAACCCATACCCAGCTTGCTGTTTTTCTGTCGCTGATTAGCAGCGTTCTTGCATTCGGACTTTTGGCGACCAGTTCAGTCCCGTTGGTTAGCGATATCGGCACTGTGATAGCAATCGGATTGGTTGGCGCCTGGTTCCTTGCCTTCTGGATGACAGCACCAAACAAGCTCACGACAACAACAGGACAGGCAAATTGAGACAAGATTGCGATATCGCCGTCATTGGCGCCGGTCCCGCTGGCAGTACAGTGGCCAAACTGCTTCACGATGCAGGACTTCACGTCACAGTGCTTGAGGCGCAGGAGTTTCCACGCTTCGTCATCGGCGAAAGTCTGCTGCCCAATTGCATGAATGTGCTTGAACGTGCCGGTTTTCTGCCCGCCCTTGAAAAAGCGGGTTTCCAGCACAAAAACGGCGCTGTCTTTGAGTGCGGCAAAAAACATCGCACTATTGATTTCCGCCAGAATTTCGAGACCACTGGTTGGGGGACAACCTATCAGGTAAAGCGTGCGGAATTTGATCATATCCTTGCCAACGAGGCCGCACGCGCCGGTGTTGACCTTCGATTTGGTCATACGGTCACAGCGGTAGAGACCTCAGATGGTGATTGTCTCATCACCTATCAGGATAAAGCTGGCGCAACATCCGAATTGCGGGCTGGTTTTATTGTCGACGCCAGCGGCTATGGCCGTGTTTTACCAAAGCTTCTGGGACTTGCCCGTGCACCGCAATCAATTTCCCGCCGAGCATTGTTTACCCATGTCATGGACCGCATTGACGATACTGGCTACGACCGTGACAAAATCCTGATCACCGTTCATCCTGATCGTCACGATATCTGGTACTGGCTGATCCCGTTTTCAGATGGCACCGCATCCGTTGGGGTTATTTATCCTGATGGCGACCCTGAATTTGCCGGTATGCGTGAACAGGATATCTTTGACCGGTTGATATCCGAAACCCGTCTTGGTCATTTGCTGGCAAATGCGAAACAAACCCGACAATTGCAATCAATCGCTGGATACAATGCGGAATCTGAAAAGCTGTGCGGCGATGGGTACGTGTTGCTTGGCAATGCTGCCGGTTTTCTTGATCCGGTATTCTCGTCAGGTGTTACAATTGCCCTTCATTCTGCGGAATTGGCTGCGGATATGTTGATCGCGCGACATCAGGGACGCACGGACATCGACTGGGAAACGGGCTTTGCCAAACCATTGATCCAAGGCGTGGAAACCTTCAGATCTTATGTCGATGCATGGTATGACGGCCGCTTGCAGAAAATTATTTTTGAACAACCAGATGATGATTCCCAACTGAAACGTATGGTCGTTTCCATCCTGGCAGGTTATGCATGGAACATGGAAAATCCGCTGGTTGCCAAAACCGACCGTTATCTTGAGATGTTGCACGACCTATGCGCTCCCGCATCCTAAAAGCCGCAATGATCTTGGCCTGCATGATCGGCCTGTCGGCGTGTGAGACAATGAACCTGCCTCAGGTGACCCTGCCGGATGTGTTTTCAGGCAATGCTGGGCATAAGGTTGCCTTGGCTGACGGGCTTGAATTCACGCTGCCCGCTGCCCCTTGGGATGAAGACGAGACAATTGATGTTACCCAACAGGTTGAAGCAACCTGGAACAATCAAGCCCAATCCGGAACCGCAACCTTTCAGGGGCGTATCAATATTCAGCCCGATCGCGCGCGAATTGTCCTGATTGATGATCTTGGCCGTCGTGCCGTTGAAATCGACTGGACCGCTGAAGAAATCATAATCCAGAATGCGAATTGGTTGCCGCAAGAATTTGATACCAAAAGACTTCTCGCAGACATTGTGATGACCTATTGGCCACTTGATGCTGTTGAAGATGCCCTGCCCGATAATATGTCGGTTCATGAGGGATTTGGTGAACGAACCATTCGGCTTGACGATACGGGCCGTAAATATGCCACCATCGAACACCCGATCAAAGACGTCTGGCAAGGTCAGGCCATTCTGAAAAACCAGCAATTCAACTATCGCATCAAGATCAATTCAATACGGACCGGGAATTAAGTATGGCCCGGCATGCATTTTATCTGTCATCGCTTGGCATCATTTCCGCGTTGGGAAGTGGCAAGGCAGAGACCGCGGCGACACTTGCCGGACGCAGACCGGCAGACATGATAAAACGAAGCGGTTTTTTACCGGACCGTGACACCATTCTTGGCTCCGTTACGGCAGACCTGCCTGCGCTGCCGCCGCAATTATCAGCACATGATACCCGCAACAACCGCCTTCTTTGGGCCGCTGCAAGCCAGATCAATGATGAGATTGATGCGCTGATTGCCACCTATGGCAGGCAACGGATTGGCGTTCTGATCGGGACCAGCACCTCCGGGATTGAAGAAGGCACCAATTACTATCAGCACCGCATCGAAACCGGCGAGTTTCCTGATACATTCCGCTATGAACATCAGGAAATAGGATCCCCATCGGCATTTTTAAGGGATGCCTTTCAGCTTGGGGGCCCCGCCTACTCTGTTTCTACGGCCTGCTCGTCGAGTGCAAAGGCCTTTGCATCGGGTATGCGGTTGTTAAACGCGGATATCTGCGATGCCGTTCTTGTTGGGGGCGTTGACAGTCTGTGTCGGCTGACTGTTGGCGGGTTTGATACGTTGCAATCGCTGTCCATGTCGATTTGCAACCCGATGAGCCGGAACCGCGACGGCATCAATATTGGTGAAGGTGCCGCCCTCTTCATTCTGCGCAAGGATGCAGGCGATATCGAATTGCTTGGTGTGGGTGAAAGCTCGGACGCCTATCACCCCAACGCCCCGCACCCGGATGGCGTTGGCGCGGCACGTGCCATGCGCATCGCCTTGGCGCATGCAGGCCTGACAGCGGATGACATCGCCTATATCAACCTTCATGGCACGGCAACGCAACTTAATGATGTTATGGAGGCCAAGGCTGTTACAGAAGTTCTGGGATCAAACGTACCGGCCAGTTCGACCAAACCCCTGACCGGGCATAGCTTGGGGGCTGCTGGCGCAATCGAAGCTGCAATTCTTTGGCTTTCTCTCAGCGAAAACAAGACTGGCGCACCACTCCCACAGCATCGCTGGGATGGCGAACGGGATGATGACATTCCGGAATTGAACCTTGTGGCTGCACAGCAATCCGTGGCGCCGGCGGATCGCCTGGCAATGATGAGCAACTCATTTGCCTTTGGCGGCAGCAATGTCTCTGTCATCCTTGGAAAAGGATGGACAACTTCATGACCAACATGTCACCGCGCCAGAATCATGCCCTGCCCCCGATCAGTGACCTGGTAATGCACGCCAAGCCGATGCTGTTGATTGATCGGGCGATGTCCGCTGACGAAACCTCACTGACCGCCGAAGTCGACATCACGGCCAACAGCATGTTCTGCATTCCCAACAAAGGTGTGCCGAGCTATGTGGGCATTGAGTATATTGCACAGACTGTTGCCACCTATAGCGGCTGGCGGGCAAAAAACACTGATCCTGACGCGACACCACGTGTCGGATACCTTTTGGGATCGCGTAAGGTCACGCTGTCACGCAACTGGTTCCCTATCGGCCGCACCCTGTCGGTTCACATAAGCAACATCTTTGAAGATGGTGAAATGGGTGTGTTTGACGGGGAAATCCGTTTGGGCGAGGAAATACTTGTCGCCGCACGTATCAATGTATATCAGCCCAAAGACAATGAAACTTCTTTGACATCACCTTCGGACAACAACCAAGAAACAACAGACCAATGACCAGGACCATATTGGTAACAGGCGCCAGCAAGGGCATAGGGGCCGCAACAGCACGACGTCTTGCCCGGGATGGCTTTGACATCGTTCTTCATTATAACTCTGATCGTGATGGCGCTGAATCTGTCGCAAAAGATGTCCTGGCATCAGGGGTTCAGGCCCGGCTGGTGCAGTTTGATATATCCGATCGGGACGCGACACGCAAAGCCTTGGAAAACGATATCGCCGAACATGGCGCACCATATGGCATTATTCTGAACGCTGGTGTCACACGGGATGGTCCATTTCCCGCCCTTGAAGACGACGACTGGGACAGCGTCATTCACACCAACCTTGACGGGTTTTATAACGTTATCAAGCCGCTATTGATGCCAATTATTCAGCAGCGCAAAGGTGGGCGCATCGTGGCCCTGACATCAATTGCTGGAATTGCAGGCAACCGCGGCCAGGTGAACTATTCGGCGTCCAAGGCCGGGATCATCGGGGCGGTCAAGTCCCTCGCCCTGGAACTCGCGAAACGTAAAATCACCGTCAATGCTGTGGCACCGGGGATCATCGAAACGCAGATGACCAAAGACCTGCCCGAAGATGAGGTCAAGGCCATGATCCCGATGCGCCGTTACGGAACAGCCGATGAAGTCGCCGCGACCATTTCATTCCTGTGCAGCGACGATGCATCATATGTCACCCGTCAGGTCATCAGCGTGAATGGGGGCATGTTATGACCCGCCGCGTTGTCGTCACCGGAATGTCCGGCATTACAGCACTTGGGAACGACTGGCCAACCATCAAAGCCCGCATGCAAGCTGGCGAGACCGGCATTGCTCGAATGTCGGAGTGGGATGACAAATACGATCTGCGTACCCGTCTTGCCGCACCTGTGCCGGACTTTTCGCTGAAAACTCGGTTTAACCGGAAACAGTTACGCAGCATGGGGCGCGTCGCACAGATGGCTGTCGCGGCAACCGATGACGCGCTTGAAATGGCAGGTTTGCGGAATGATACCGCATTGTTCGAAGGTGGGCGGCTCGGCATCGCATATGGATCGTCATTTGGAAGCACCCCGCCGGTCCTCGGCTTTACCCGTCTGATGGAACACGGCGATAGCAACGCGATCACCGCCACCAGCTACATTCAGATGATGAGCCATACAGCAGCGGTCAATATCGGTGTTCTTTACGGGATTACCGGTCGCATCATTCCCACCTCAACCGCCTGCACATCTGGCAGCATGGGGATCGGATATGCGTATGAGGCAATCAAATATGGCAAGCAAGATGTCATGATTGCGGGTGGTGCTGAAGAACTATGCCCGACCATGGTGGCCGTGTTTGATACGCTGTTTGCAACCAGTGTCAGCAATGATGCGCCAGAAGCAACACCCCGCCCTTATGACGTCAAACGCGATGGATTGGTAATTGGCGAAGGTGCTGGCACCCTGATCCTTGAAGAATACGAGCACGCAAAGGCACGCGGAGCAAAAATTCTGGGCGAGATTGTCGGGTTTGCGACCAACTCGGATGGCTCACACATAACGCACCCGGCAAGCAAAACAATGGCCCGCACCCTTCAGGGGGCTCTTGATGATGCTGGGCTATCTGGCAGTGACATCGACATTGTTAGTGGACATGGCACAGCAACTGACCACGGAGACATCGCCGAAAGTGAAGCTACTCGTGCTGTTTTCGATCGTGCGGTCCCGATCCACACCCTTAAGGGTCACTTTGGCCACAGCCTCGGTGCATGCGGCGCGATTGAAGCTTGGCTGGGGCTGGAAATGATGCGTGAAAGCAATTTCGTGGCGACTGCAAACCTGTCAGAGGTCGACCCCGCCTGCGCCGAGCTGGACTACATTTCAGGCAATTCCAGAAATATCCAAGCCGAACATTTGATGAGCAACAACTTTGCATTCGGTGGCATCAACACCTCGCTTATTTTCAGGTTCGACGGCTACTAAGGCACTGCGTCGGGTCTAAAATCCGCCAACAACTTAGCCTATCAAACCAATGCTTCGCTGTTGACATGTATGGCATAGACGCTTGTCGTTGCCGTAATCAAAAGCTCGTTCCCCCGTGCACCGCCGAACGTTAAGTTCGATACGGTTTCTGGCACCAGTATCTTGCCAAGCAACACACCTGTCGGATCAAAGCAATGCACGCCGTCGGCCGCAGAACTCCACACATTGCCATAGCAATCAACTCTGATCCCGTCCGGCAGACCTTGATCGATCTTGGCAAAGTCACGACCGTTCTCAAGTCTGTTTCCGTCAACAATGTCGTAAACCCGAATGACCGCCGGTATAGCCTCGTCGTGGCTGCTGCCTGATTCCGCGATATAAAGCAGCTTCTCATCATTCGAGAATGCCAACCCGTTTGGTTTATGAAACTCCGGTGTGACACTAGTTAAAGTGCCCGTTTCAGGATCAAGACGAAATACATTGTTGTATTTCTGTTCCGGTGTGGCCTTGTAGCCCTCATAGTTCGACAATATTCCGTAGGTCGGGTCGGTAAACCAGATAGACCCATCGGATTTGACGACAACGTCGTTTGGAGAATTAAACCGCCTACCCTCAAATCCATCAGCAAGCGTCGTGATTGCGCCGTTATGTTCAGTTCGTGTCACTGATCGCGTTCCGTGCTGACAGGTAATCAGACGACCGTTGAAATCGATCGTATTGCCGTTGGCAAAGTCTGAATTATTCCGGAACACGTTGACCGAACCGTCACACATCCAGCGGAAAATCTTCTGATTTGGAATGTCAGAAAACAACAGACACTGGTGCGCTGGAAACCAAACAGGTCCCTCTGTCCACAAATGCCCGCCAGAGATTTTTCTCAGCCTGACATTTGGCAACACAAGGTCGCGGAACCGACGGTCCAGAACCTGATAGGGTTCCACCATACCGAATGCATCTTGATGCTTGTCTGCGGCACAGTTAGCCAATTGAACGTCCTTTGCTAAATGTATCTGATGTCCGAAAGTTTACGCCCCTCCGCGCAAAGGCCGTTAACGCACCAACTGTTGCCGCCCGTAGATCAACAACATCCCGATGATCACGACCCCGAACACCACCTGTCGGAAGGTATCGGCAGGAATATCAACACCGAGTTGGGCAAAATACCGCTGCGGCTGAACCACCGAGAGCATCGATTGCAAGATGGTAATCAAAATGACGCCGGCAACCGTCCCAACATACTTACCGCGACCACCCAGAACATTCGTCCCGCCAAGAATAATCGCCGCAATGGTCGGCAACAGATACGGATCGCCCATCGCCTGATAGGACCGGTTGGCCCACCCCGCCAATAGAACGCCCGTCAAGGCAGCACACGCGCCGGAAAAGATAAAACAAGCCAGAATGACCTTGCGGGTATCAACGCCACTCAGAAAGACTGAACGTTCCTGATTTCCGACAGCATAGATCCGACGACCAAGAACGGACCGGTTCAGCATGAAGACAATCGCCGCCCCCAAAATGATCCAGATCAGAAGCGGATTGGGAATGCCCGGAATGAAATGCCCGACCGCCAATTCGCGCATGAATTCGGTCGCCCGATCCTGCGGGGCAAAACCGCCGGTGTGATAAACCATAAGGCCTTGCGCCACGGCATTCATACCGAGCGTGAAGATCATGGCTGGCGCACGCAAATATGCCACGCCAAGTCCATTTACCGTCCCGATCAATGCACCACACAAAACACCAAATGGAACAGCAAGTGTAACGCCCCACTCCGGCCCCAGGAATCCGGTGGCTCCCGTTGCCATCATGCCACCAACGCCGATTGTCCAGGGAATGGACAGATCAATATGCCCCAGCAGAATGACCAACATCACACCACTTGCCACCACACCCAGGAAGGACGCGGTATGGAGCTGCTGGATCAAATATTTCGGTGACAGAAAGGCAGGTTCAACCATTGCCCCGATCAGAAGCAGAACAATCACACATGCAAATGCAATAAGGGTTGCCCGATCAAATTGCCTTGCGATTACGCCTGAAACACTCATTTTTCCGCCTTACCGATAAATATCTAGTCTGTTCTTGATCCGGAGCACGCGTAGCGACCCGAGGCTGACCGCAACAAGCAGTACGACGCCCACGAATAGCGGCTGCAAGACTGGGTTGATGTCAAACACGATCAAGAGATCACCAACGGTCCGCATGACGAAGGCCCCGAAAATCGAGCCAACCGCGCTGCCCACACCGCCAAACAAAGACGTGCCGCCAATGACAACTGCGCCGATGGAGTTGAGTGTGTACTCATTGGCAATCGACATCTTCGCTGCGCCGGAATAGGTCAATGCTGTCAAAAGGATCCCGCCAATCGATGCAAGCAACCCGCTTAGGGTATAGGCCAGCATCTTTGCCCGATTGATCGGAATTCCGGACATATATGCTGCCTGTTCGGACGAACCGATGGCAAAGGCGGCTCTTCCCAGAACTGATCGGCGATACGGGATCCAGATGAACACAACGACGGCCAGCAACAGCAAAACGCTGTGCGGTACGGCAAAAGATGATCGCGTCATGAAGTCGGCAAGTTCAAAATTGACCGATCCGCCCGGCTGGGGTCGAACGGCAAGCGCAATACCGAAATAAACCGCACTGGTGGCCAGTGTCGCGATCAGCGGCTGCAACCGTCCATAGACGATAATCAAGCCATTTACGGCCCCGCAAGCCAGCCCAAGCAACAGCACACCAAAAATGCCAAACGTGGTTGCAATCGGCCCATCAACGACAATCGTCGAAGCAAGGCAGTTCGCCAGAACAAAGGTCGCCCCCACCGACAGGTCAAGCCCGCGGGTAATAACCGGCAGTGTTTGCGCCATGGCGACAAGTGCGAGCAATGCGCCCTTGTTGGCCGCGGTATTTATCATGTTGGGCGTCAAGCCCGCTGCCTGCTTCCAGCCATAAACGATGAACATGGTGGCAAAGATAAGCATTGCGATCAGAATACCGCGCTGTGCCGCCGACAGGCGGCCCACCCAGCCGAAGTATTTTTGGCGTGAAACCAGATCTGCTGGTTCTGAGCTCACAGTCATAGCGACGCTCCCTGTAGCTTTTTTGGTTCAGGTCGGTTCACTGCCTGTTCCGGCAGGTTAAGCGCAGCTGACACCAGATTTGTTTCATTAAGCTCATCGCCGGCAAGCGTTCGAACGATCCTGCCGTCATACATCACCAGCACTCGATCACAGCAGCCAATCAACTCGTCGTAATCGGTGGAATACAAAAGGATTGCACATCCCTCTGCCGCCAATTTTTGCAACAGTTGATAGATTTCCTGCTTGGTGCCGACATCAATTCCACGCGTCGGATCGTTCAACAGAATGATGCGTGGCTTGGTCATCAACCACTTGCCGATAACGACTTTCTGTTGGTTCCCGCCGGATAGCGCCCCGACAGGGCCATCAATGCCGTCTGCCTTGATCTTGAGGAGTGCGATCATCTCGTCAATCGCGGCCTCTTCTGCGCGCTTATCAACAACACCCATCCGGCTCATTTTTTCGACCGCGGCGAAGGACAGGTTTTCACGCACCGTCATCGACAACATCAGGCCTTCGTATTTGCGGTCTTCGGGCACCAAAGCAATGCCGATGTCATCTGACTTCGCCATCTTCGGACTGTTTAATTTGACCGGCGCGCCATTGATTTCCACTGATCCGCTCGACCCGATCAGGGTCCCAAACAGCCCCAATTGCAGTTGCCGTTGCCCCTGCCCATCCAAACCGCCGAGCCCAACAATTTCCCCTGGCCGCATTTCCAGATCGATGCCATTAAGTTCATCGTTCCACGAGAAATCAGACACCTTAAGGATCGGTTTGGTTGCGGTGGGTCGGGTGCTTTTTGCCGGATAGACACTGCTGTATTCGCGACCGATCATCATCTCGACAACGGCACTGTCCGATTTTGTGCCGTTTTTGAATGTCTCGACTTTCGTGCCATTGCGATAAACCGTACAGGTATCGGCCAGTTCAGCAATTTCGGGCATGCGGTGAGAAATATAAATGATCGCCATCCCTTCATCACGAAGCCGATGAAGCATCTTAAAGACCTTGTCGACATCGGCCGCGGTCAGGGCAGACGTCGCTTCATCCAAGATCAGAATTTTGGGGTTACGTGCCAGTGCCTTGGCAATTTCCACCATCTGGCGCCGTGACAACGAAAGATTGCTGACGGTCTCCATCGGATCAATGTTTTCGCCGCCGACACGCGCAAGGGCCTCTTCGGCGATGCGGCGCTGGGCCCGATAGTCGATCATTCCGAATTTAAGTGGCGGACGAGTAATGCCAATGTTGTCGGCTACTGTCAGGTCCGGCAGCAGCGACAATTCCTGAAAAATGCACGACACGCCCAGATCATTGGCCTGTTGTGGATTGGCAAAGCTTACGGTGTTGCTATCAAGTTCGATCGTTCCGCTATCGGGCTGCACAACGCCCGATAGGATCTTGATCAGCGTCGACTTCCCCGCACCGTTTTCACCAAGCAGCGCATGGATTGATCCGCGGTGCGTATCGAAGCTGACATTTTCCAGTGCGCGGACACCACCGTAACGTTTGGTGATGCCCGACATCGATAACAGATAAGGAGATTTGCTCTCTGACACGGCAGTTTTCCTAACTTCTTTGAATACCGTCGACGCCAACCTCGGCATCGACGGTACCCGGACGTTTATTGTTGTTAGTTGTTTTCGCCTGTCTGAGACGCGATTTCTTCAGCCGTAAAGCCAATGTTGCAGGCTTCAAAATTGTTACCCGCAAAGAAGCTGCCCGGCAGTTTCGGGAACATCTCGACACCTTCCTTGAACGGGGAATAGGAAATCGAGGTCGGAAGCGCGATTTCTGACGGAACGACTTCACCCTTCAAGGCCGCGATCGCGGTTTTGATGGTCACAGATGATTGTGCCGGTCCCGTTCCACCCGACTGGCAGCTCAGCTCTGCGCTGTTGCAAAGTTGACGAAATGCATTCTCGGTTTCGCCGGAAATCGGGGCCTTGAACACGCCTGCATCGAGCATTGCGGTGGCAACACCTTGTGAGCCGCCCTGAACGTAAATACCGTCAAACACACCGCCGGCCGCAATGGCATCTGCCGTCACTTTTTGGCCGTCACCTGGCGCCCAGTTTCCGACAACATCGACGACTTCGATATCACGCCCGGATTCCTTGATTACCTCATGGAAACCTTCATTACGTGCGATGTCGACGGGTTGGCCAGCCGGACCACGGACATGCAGGAACTTGGCCGGACCATCACCGCTTTGTTCCAAAAGGAACTTACCGGCCGACATTCCAAGTCCTTTTTGATCAACGTTGATCGCGATCTGGTTGGGATCATCAATCACGTTGTCAAACGACAGAACGACGACATTGGCTTCATTGGCTTTACGCACCACCGATCCGAATGCGCGTGTGTTGTTGGCGTTAATGATAATGGCGTCAAAGCCCTGATCAATAAAGTTGTTGGCCGCTGCAATCTGTGCGGCGATGTCCTCACCGACCGAAACAACCTTGAATTCTTCGATCTCGGCCGCGACTTCCGGTTGTGCGGCATAGGCCTTTGCGACCGCAATCATCTGAACGCGCCAGTCATTGGCGATGAAGCCGTTTACAAGCGCAATCTTGTAAGGCCCTTCGCGCGCAGGCCACTGGAAATAGGCAGTATCATCGGAAACTGGTGTGAAACACGCCGGATCGGCACCCGGACCAGCAACAGTGTTCGGCCCGGCAAACGCAACTTGTGCAGTCATCATCAATGCGACAGTGGCTGTCGTCATCGTCAGTAATTTTTTCATGGTAGTCCTCCCGTTGGATGCGCTGTTCTTTATCGCTTCCTCAGCAGGTCAGCGCCCCTGCCCGCATTGTGCAAGTTCTTGACGTCTCGTTTGTCGCATGCCGACGACGAGCCTTCTGATCAAAGATCACAAGGCGCGGTTCTTCTGGTATTTTCAGAGAAATTTCGTTCTCACGCCGTTTTGGCGTGAACCGAGATTTCCCCCCTGATGTCAGCATGTGACTTATTGTTTTTGTTTGGCTCTTTGCCGTCATGCGGCAAGGAGTGGTCAATGCCTGAAAGTCAGCCACCAAACCATGGCGCAATCTTCATCAGTTCCGATTAAATCGTAAAGAGCAGTTTCCGCAGAACGCATACGGTGTTACGCATCCAAGTTGCGGGTTCCCGCAAGACAAGAGAAATGCCTGTGAATATTATCGAAGAGCTGGAGGAAACCACTCATGTCGGATCTTGCTCATTACCTTCGCATCTCCAACTTGCTTGCGGGGAACCTTGATATTCACTCGGCGCTCAGCTCGGTCAAAACCGAGATCGAGAAGATTATCGAGTTTGATCACCTTGATGTGTGCCTGATTGACACGGACAAAAGGTGGGCGACGGCCTATGAGGTTGGTGTGGAAACAGCCTGGAGCAAGATGCGCTCCCATGTGCGCAAGGCGCCTATCCGAGATATTTTGCTGGGTAAAACAGACCATCTATTGACTGGAAATGCCCTTGAGGATCCCCGTTTCCTTTTCCCCGGCGCGGTAAGTGCCCCGATTATCGACCACGAACTTCGTAGCCGTGTCAGTGTCGGCATGAAGGTTCTGGGGGAAGTCGTTGGATCGTTGAATTGTTCTTCGAAAAAGGAAGGTTTCTACGACCAGAGCCACCTTGAACAGATGCGCATTTTGGCCGACATGCTGGCCCCGTATTTCTATGCCTTGCGCGCCAACGAAAAGGCCAACAAGGAGGCGATCATTCGGGCTGAAATCCTTGCACGCGAAGAAGGTCTGCGTCTTGGCGCACTCAGCCTTACCGACGCGCTGGAGGCCGAACGCCAGCGCATTGGCATGGACCTGCATGATCAAACTTTGGCTGATCTGACACGCATTGCACGGGATCTTCGCCCGGGGCTGAGCGAAGCACAGTATTTAAGACTGCAGCAGCAAGTCCAAAACATGATCCAGGGTCTGCGCGACATCATTGATACCTCGATCCCATCGATTCTTGACCTGTTTGGCTTCCATCATGCTGTGCAGACGCATCTGGAACGGGCTGTAAGCTATGACAGCGCAATGCGCTTCAAGGTCGATGATCAGACAGACGGGGCGATTGACCTGCTGCCCGAAACCACACGAATCGCAGTCTTCCGTATCTGTCAGGAAGCCATCAACAATGCCGTGCTGCATTCGAATGCGTCACTTGTTTCGGTCTTGATTACCAAAAGCCCGGATGACTGCCTGACGATCCGCGTTTCGGATAACGGAAACTTCCAGCCGCATCCAAGAAAACCGTCCAGTGGCTTGGAACATATGAAAACACGCGCCCGCCTGATCGGGGCAAAATATGACCTTTCAACGTCGGACGGCACACAAATAACAATTCAGTTGCATCAAGCGACCAGACAACAAGGAGAAACGATCAATGAAAATATTGCTGGTTGAAGATGACAACATGCACGCGGATTTCCTGATGGAAATCGTTGAAAATGCGTTGCCGGAATTTGACGAAATCCTTGTTGCCCATAACGGCAAGGAGGCCGAAAAACTTGCTCATCTACATCAGATTTCCGCAGTCGTAATGGACCTTCGCATGAAGGAACATAACGGCATTGAAGCCGCGCGAACCATCTGGGCAGAACGCCCCCACACAAGGATACTTTTCTGGTCGAACTATTCGGATGAGGCGTATCTGCGGGGAATCACTCGCATTGTTCCCGATCAAGCGGCCTATGGGTATGTGCTGAAAACCGCAACACCGGACAAGATGCGACTGGCGTTGCGTGCCGTCCTTATCGAAGCACAGATTGTTGTTGATCGCGAAGTCCACCAGATCCAGGCACAGCAGATGCGCTCGCGCAGTGCACTGACAGAATTCGAATATCTGATCTTGCTTGATCTGGCGCTGGGTCTTCCTGACAAGGCAATTGCCATGCGCCGGAAACTATCGCTCCGCACTGTCCAGAACCGATTGCTGTCGCTTTATGACAAGCTGGAAGTTGAGTCACAAGACCAGAACGAAATGGGCATTGTGCTTAACAAACGCACACGCGCTGTTTCCAGTGCCATCGCCCGAAAGGTCATTAATCGCGAGGGTTTGATAAGCGCCAACAAGGAACTGTCCGCCTGGCTTGCAGGTCAACCAGTACCGCTGGACTAGATTCTTGTTGGCCACCAACAATCAGCAGAACTGGGCAATCAGATTTCTTTGCGCTCGTCCAAAGGTGCCATATCGAAACTGATACTGAAGATGCACCCGCTATGCTCTTTGGGTTGCGTCAGTTTAACCTTGGTTTCGTGGCGTGCAGCGATTTCCTTGACGATGGAAAGTCCCAGTCCGCATCCTTCGTCATATCCGGCATCATTGATCCGGTAGAACCGCTTAAAGACATCCTTGCGATGTTCGACCGGAATACCCGGGCCGTTGTCTTCGACGGTCAATATCACCTTATTTTTGGCAGTGTTCTGTTCAAGCCGAACGGTCACGGCACTACCACTTGGGCAGTATGTCAGTGCGTTATGGACAAGGTTTTTAAGCAGCTCTTCAATCAAGGTCGCATCACCCATAATCCACGCAGGATCGGTGATCCCCTCATATCCAAGGTCAATGCCGCGCTCAATCGCGACCGGCACTTTTGATCCGGTTACCGCACGTGTAATCTCACACAGATCAATCTTGTCAAACGGCCGGCCGGCAAGGCCTTCGGGCGCTGCACGTGCGGATGCCAATAACTGATTGGCCAGATGCGATGTCTGCCGGGTCGAAGCCGCGATGGTATCCATGATCTGGTGAATTTTCTCGGGATCCTTTTCACGCTGACCAAGTTCTGCCTGCGTTCGAAGTGCTGCCAATGGCGTTCTAAGCTGATGCGCTGCATCTGCTGTAAAGCGTTGCATGGTCTTCAGGCTGTTTTCCAGCCGGCCGAAAAGCTGGTTGATGGCGCCCACCAGATGGCGCACCTCGATCGGCACATCGTGCAAAATCGGCCTGAGATCACTCGGAGAACGGCGATTAAGCGCCTCCTCCAGGCGGGCCAGCGGTTTGAGGCCCTGACCGATCCCGAACCAAACGATCATGGCGGCAATGACAATCAGCAAGATCTGGCGCGCGGCGGCACTGGCAAGAATATCCTCGCTAAGCCTTGTGCGGGTTCCCATGGTTTCGGCAACCAGCACATGAAAACGGGTCGCTTTGCGAACACTCGCCACATAACGTGAAAGCGCGCCAATCCGAACCGTCTCGCCGTTATATACCGCATCATAGAAGACCGGTTCTTCGCGCAGTGGAAGGAACTTTTCGGGTACCGGCGGCAGGTCTTCGTAGCCGGTAATGAATTCGCCCTGCGCGGTACTGACCTGATAGAAAACCCTGTCTTCTGCGGCACTTGTCAACATCTCGAGCGCGACATAGGGAACGTCCACCTCGATCTTGCCACCGATCAGGACAACACGGTCCGCAATGGCTAATGCAGAACTTAAAAGAGCACGGTCAAATGCTTGGTTTGTGGAATTAACCGCGTTACTGCGAACTTCAAGCAGCATCAGGGAACTGACCGCCAAAAGCGGGATCAGCAGCGATATGACAAGCCTGCGCCGAAGCGATCGATTACGCCATTTCATGTTTTTTTCAACAGATAGCCAAGACCGCGAACGGTCTGGATTTTGACATCGGCCGCCTCGACCCGTTTGCGCAATCGACTGATATAAAGCTCGACCGCGTTGGCACTGATATCGTCTTCAAACCCGGCCAACTGATCAACGATTTGCTCTTTGCTCAGAACATGGCCGACCCGCATCAACAGGATTTCAAGGATATTAAGCTCGCGCTTTGGAATATCGACATCCGTGCCATCAACCGTTACCCGTCGCGCCACTGTATCGAAACTGAGCTTCCCGCATTTAAGCTGGGTATTATGGGTCCCTGCATTGCGCCGCATAAGCGCCCTCACCCGGGCTTCGAGCTCGACCAGCTCGAACGGTTTGGCCAGATAGTCATCCGCACCAAGATCAAGTCCCTTGACCCTGTCTTCGATATCACCGCGCGCGGTCAGGATCAGAACGGCACTTTCGGCTCCGCGATGACGCAAACGTTTGAGTATCTCGAGCCCGTCAAGCTTCGGAAGGTTCAGATCAAGTACCACCAGGCCATATTCCTGGGTACGCAAAACGTCGTCAGCTTCCTCGCCATCGGCGATCACATCGACCGCATAGCCAGACTGTCGCAGGGACCCTGCAATTCCATCTGCCAGTGCGGCATGATCTTCGACAACAAGGACTCTCATTGTTTGCGTGACTTTTCCCTGATAAACCTCGACAGAGGTAATTTCTGTTCTGCCATTTTCCCGGCAAAGGCATTCAAGAACAAGCGATATCCTCGCCCCGGCACCATATGCCAATGACCATCCGCGACACAGAGTATTGCAGCATGATTTCGGGCCGTATCTGTATTGGTTTATGTTTCATCGCCCTCGCGATGCAAGTTTCTTCTGCGATGGCCGAAGTTTTCACCTATCCGGCATTGCGTTCGTCCCAGGCATCCGATCCAGAACAGTCACTGCTGACCAGCACACAACCGATGGCGGTTATCTATGGCTCCGCCGATATCGGTGCCTTTGTCCCGGTGATCGAGGCCTTTCAGCAAGATAACCCGTTCATTGGCGTTGAATACCATCAGCTGCAAACGCTTGAGATGTATGACATTACCCAAAGCCAGCGCGCAAACGGTGAACCAACGGCGGACCTGATCATCAGCTCCTCGATGGACCTGCAGATGAAACTGGCCAATGACGGATATGCGACCTCCTATCAAAGCAGTGAAACAGACGCTTTGCCCCATTGGGCGCGCTGGCGCAACGAAGCCTTCGCTGTAACGCAGGAACCCGCCGTCATCGCCTATAATCGCGAGTTTTTCCGCGAAAACGAACTTGAACCGCCCAGAACCCGAGAAGACTTTATCCGGTTACTGGTCAACCACGACGAGTTGCTGAGTGAAAAAGTCACGACCTATGACATTGAACGCAGCGGTGTCGGCTTCCTGTTTCTGGCGCGTGATGAACGATTTTTCCCCGGTATCTGGGATTTTGTACGCATTCTGGGTCAGGCGAAGGTAAAACTTTATTCCAACACATCTCCGATGCTTGAAAAAATCGCATCCGGTCAGGTGGTGCTTGGCTACAACCTGCTGGGATCGTATGCGGAAACCTTTACCCAACGAAACCCGAACCTTGGCGTGATCCTGCCTGACGACTTTATTGTCGTTTATTCAAGGATCGCCATCATCCCCCGTGGTGCACGCAACCCCGACCTTGGCGGACGGTTCCTTGATTTCATGTTGTCGATCAAGGGCCAAAGCGTTCTGCAAAATGAAGGCAACTTCAACCCGGTGCGCGCCGACGTTCCGCCCAGCACATTCTCGTCGCTGATCTTTGACCGATATGGCGAACGCGTGCGTTCCTTCCCGGTTGGGCCGGGATTGCTGGTCTACCTTGATCAGGCCAAGCGTCAGCGCTTCCTGCGCCGCTGGCAGGATGCGTTACTGAACCGCAGATAACGCACCCTGCCCAACCACGTGTCTTGTTATGACTTGGCACTATCGGGCACTGGACGACGATCAGGACCGGTATAGTTCCAGATCATCCGGCGCGGGATTGGTCCCTTGTTGCGGCCACCCTGTTGGGTTTGTTCCCATGCATGGGCAAGAATGCCGACCGACCGCGAAAGACAAAACAGCCCACGCGCCAATTCCGGCGCAAATCCAAGTTCGGCATAAATAACTGCCGTTGCACCATCGATATTCATCGGGATCCGCTTGCCTTTACGCGCCAAAAGCTCTGCTTCGATCGCGCTGGCAATTTCGCCATACCGCCCCGACACATGACCGTCCTGTGCTGCAGCGCTTACGAGTGCCAAAAGCCGTGGTGCACGCGGGTCAACCGGGTGGAACCGATGGCCAAAGCCCGGCACATGTTTGCCATGCTCAGCGATTTGATGATCAAGGCCGTCTGAAACCGCCGCGGCCATATCCTGTCCGGCATCCATGCGTGCTGCGATATCATGATAAAGGGCAACTGCCTGCTCGCCCGCCCCGCCATGCACATCACCCAACACATTAACCGCACTGGCCATGGCATTGTTCAGACCAACGCCACAAGTTGCCGCCATACGGGCAATGGCGATGCTGGGGGCTTGCGGCCCGTGATCGACGGCCGAAACAAGCGCTGCTTCAAGCAGCTTGGCCTGCGGGGTCGATGGCAATTCGCCGCGTGTCATCAACCAGATCATGGTCGGAAAACTGATATTGCCAATCAGATCCTCAATCGCGTAACCGCCATAATGGATTTTGCCTGGCTCCATATCGATGATGCCGGTCTGCCACCAGTCGCGCACTTCGTTTTCAACGTCTTCAACGGTTTTCGAACTCACAGCACGCCCTCCTTGGCAAAGTTATCGATTTCATCATTGGAAAAGCCAAGCGACGACAGAATGTCCTGATTGTCTTGTCCAAGTTCCGGCGGCGGTGCACTCACCGACGGTGCATCACCATCCATTTTGATTCCGGTTCGAAGGATGCGGATATCCCGATCAGCGCCTGGCACATTCTCAAACGACGCCAGCATCCCGCGATCAGCAATCTGTGGCAGCGAAAGCGCCTGTGGCACGGTCAGAACCGCACCGGCCGGAACACCAACGGCGTTAAGCTTTTCAACCCAGTAATCGGTTTCTTGTCTAACCAGCACTTCTTCAAGCAGTTCGGTCAAAGCCGATCTGTTTTCGAGCCGTTCCTTGCGCGACACAAACCGCGGATCCTTGATAAGCGTTTCAAGACCGAGAACACCACACAGAGCTTCGAACTGTTCCTGCTTGTTTGCGGCAATGTTGATCTGGCCATCTGCCGTGGCAAAGGCACCAGATGGTGAAGACGTGAAGTTGTCATTACCATTGGCTGTCGGCTCCTTGCCGGCAATCAGATAGTTCGAGACCACCCAACCCATCGTGGCAATCACCGATTCCAGCATCGAAATATCAATGAAACTGCCCTTGGCATCCTTGTTTCCCATGGCCCGCCCCGCCAACGCTGAACTGATCGCAAAGGCCGCTGTCATGCCGCCAATGGTATCGGCCATCGGATACCCGACGCGATAGGTCCCTTTGCCTTCCTCGCCAGTGATCGTCATAATCCCCGACAAGCCCTGGACAATCTGGTCATAGGCAGGAAGCTTCTTCATCGGGCCACTCTGGCCAAAGCCGGAAATCGCGCAATAAACCAGCCCCGGATTAACCTTTGAAAGCACATCATAGCCAAGCTCAAGACGATCCATGACACCCGGACGAAAGTTCTCGACCAGAACATCGGCCTTGGCCACGAGCTTTTTGAGGATTTCCTTCCCGCGCGGATCCTTAAGGTTCAGCGTGATCGAACGTTTACCCGCGTTTTGTGCCATGAATGAAACGCCCATCAGCTTTTCATTGAGCTCCATGTCGGCACCAAGCTGGCGGGCAAGATCGCCACGCCCCGGCGCTTCGACCTTGATGACATCTGCCCCCATATGGGCCAGCTGGTGACAGCAAAACGGCCCGGCCAACACATTGGTCAGGTCAAGAACCGTTATTCCGGAAAGAGATTTTGGTCCACTCATGGATATTTCCTAAATTCTGTCTGGTAGAATTATGTTCTATTATATAGAATTTTGAACTTAGGGAAAATGATGTTCGCCCCGCCAAGGCCACACCCCAGAGAACGGGAGCAGGTAAATCCATGTCAGAACAAAACGTTACAGCGGTTGAGCGCGCCTTGGGAATTCTCGATGCCTTCACCGATCAGGACCATGACCTGTCGCTCAAGGACCTGTCTGAGCGTACCGGAATGTATAAAAGCACCATCTCGAGACTGGCGGGAACGTTGGAGTCTTGTGGTTTTTTGATGATTTCGGGTCGTGGCCGCTATCGCCTTGGCCCGGCACTTTGGCGTCTTGGCTCCATTTACCGACGATCATACGGCATGGACGATATCGTCCGCCCACACCTATCGATCCTTGTCACGGAAAGCGGGGAAACCGCGTCCTTTTACGTGCCCGAAGGCGCCAATCGCCTGTGCCTGTTTCGCGAAAACTCCCCAAGCAGCCTGCGACATCATCTTGAAGAAGGTGCCATTCTTCCTTGTGAATTCGGGGCGGCTGGCCACGTCATCCGTGCATGGGGCGATGGCGTCGATGACCGTTCGTTACAGGTCCTCGAAGACAGGTTTGCCCTGAGCGAAGGTGAACGTGATCCGGATGTCTCGGCGATTGCCGTACCGGTACTGGATCGGCAGAACCACCTGCTTGGTGCTCTTGCCCTTTCTGGTCCGATCAGTCGGTTCACCCCGGAAAAGAGACTTAAATGCCTGGCTTCGCTGCAATCACGTGCTGCGGATTGCGGTAAACGCATGTCTTCTTGATCACAAAACGCCGCCCATCTTTGCCGTTAACGCATAAATCATGTGAACTTTTTTCACCCATTTTTTGCCAATGACAGGTTGGTGACAGGTTTGGCTGTTACCGTCCCGCCACTGCCGATCCGTGAGTCATAAATTGGCCCCGGAACAAACAAGAAGAAAATTCGGCAAGGGAGGTCAGGTCAATTTCCGGGGTCAGGTAGGCATTCATGCCTCTGAAAGCGGTGTTCGGACTCCCCTTGCTGGTGCTTTGTTCCATTGATCGGCTTGCCACTATTCGGGTGGCTGGGAAATTGCTTTAGTGTCTGGAGGAGACCCTGATGAACAAACTGTCGATGTTCTCGCGTCGCGGATTTATCGCAGCAGCCACGGCTGTTGCTGTTTCGACTGCTGCATTTGGTGCAATGGATGCCAAAGCTGCAGAAATCGACGAAATTCACTTCGTCATTCCGGGCGGCGCAGGCGGCGGCTGGGATGGCACCGCACGTGGTACCGGTGAAGCCCTGACCAAATCGGGTCTTGTTGGCACCGCGTCCTACGAAAACATGTCTGGCGGCGGCGGCGGTAAAGCCATTGCCTACATGATCGAAGCTGCTGATCGTCTTGACAACACCCTTATGGTCAACTCCACCCCGATCATCGTGCGTTCGCTGACCGGTGTCTTCCCGCAGTCGTTCCGCGACCTGACCCCGATCGCAGCCGTTGTTGCCGAATATGCAGCATTTGCTGTTCCGGCTGACAGCCCGTATCAGTCCTTCACCGACGTTGTTGACGCGGTCAAAGCTGATCCGTCTTCGGTCAAGTTCGGTGGCGGTTCGGTCCGTGGCGGCATGGATCACATCGTTGCAGCCTATGCCGTTCAGCAGGGCGGCGGCGATGCCAAACAGGTCAAATACATTCCGTATGACGCAGGCGGTAAAGCAATTGCTGGCCTTCTGTCGGGTGAAACCGAAGTTCTGTCGACCGGTCTGGGTGAACTGCTTGAACTTGCCAAGGCAGGTCAGGTTCGCATTCTGGCTGTAACCTCGAAAGAACGCGTTGAAGCTGCTCCGGACGTTCCGTCGCTCGGTGAACTCGGCATTGATGCTGAATTCGTCAACTGGCGCGGTTACTTCGGTTCGCCGTCTCTGTCGGCTGAAAAAGCGGATGCCTATGCTGCGATCCTCAAGGACGTTCAGGCAACCCCGGAATGGGAAACCGTTCGCACCCGCAATGGCTGGGAAAAAATCTACAAGCCGCGTGCTGAGTTTTCTGCCTTCATGGAAAATCAGGAAAAGGTCGTTGGCGACCTGATGCGCGACCTTGGCTTCCTGAAATAAGCCGTTAATACACAAGTAAAAAGACCTCCGAAGGAAACCACGCCATGTCCATCAATCGCGACAAATTCGGCGCGCTGCTATTTCTTTGCCTTGCGCTGATATATGGCTTCTATGTCGATGACATCCCGCTGCTGTTTGGCGACGAGGATGCCCCGTTCAATGCCAGAACCCTCCCTAACGCCCTTGCATGGTTGCTTGGTGTGGTTTCCTTCATCCAACTGGTGCTGCCGACCAACAAAGAGGCCGGCAGCCTCGAACACGCTTTCCGCGGTCTTAAGTGGAAACGCGTTGTTATCCTGGCGGCACTGATGGTGTTTTATGGCCTGACCATCCGCCAGCTGGGCTTCCCGATTTCAACATCGCTCTTCCTGATGGGCGGTTTCTATACGCTTGGCGAACGCCGTCCGCTGGTTCTGATCCTGACGGCTGTCGGTGTCACGCTTGCTTTCTGGGGCTTGCTCTATGCCATGGGCATCTACCTGACCCCGGGCGATTTCTTCTATTATCTCGGTTGGATGTCAAACGATGCTTGAGGGAATTTTCTCCGGTCTTTCGACCGCTGTCATGCCGATCAACCTTCTGATGGTTGCGGTCGGCTGTTTCGCAGGCACCTTTATCGGGATGCTTCCAGGTCTTGGCCCAATCACTGCCATTGCCCTGATGATCCCGATCACCTATGGGTTTGATCCGTCCACCGGCCTTATTCTAATGGCGGGCGTGTATTACGGGGCAATCTTTGGTGGTTCGACATCTTCTATTCTGATCAACGCGCCGGGTGTTGCCGGAACGGTTGCGACCGCCTTTGACGGTTACCCGATGGCCCAAAAGGGTCAGGCTGGCAAGGCACTGGCCATTGCCGCCTACTCGTCTTTCTCTGGCGGTACGATTGCTGCGATCTTCCTGCTGGTGGCCGCACCGGCATTGGCATCAGTTTCGTTGTCGTTCCAGTCGGGTGACTATTTCGCACTGATGGTGCTTGGCCTCACGGCTGTGTCTGCATTTGCCGGCAAGGGACAGGTCCTTAAGGCGATTACCATGACCCTGTTCGGGATCATGCTTTCGACCATCGGCACGGATCCGGCGGCTGGCGTTGCCCGCTTTACCTTTGGCAGCATGGATCTTGTCGATGGCATCAGCTTCCTTTTGCTGGCCATGTCGACCTTTGCCCTTTCCGAGGCCCTGCTCTCGATCCTGCGTCCGACCAAGGACACCCGTTCCGAGGAAGAAAAGGCGCTTAAAAGCCTGGGCTCGATGAAGCTTTCGAAGGAAGAAGTCAAGATCATGATCCCGGTCATTGGCCGTTCCTCGGTTCTTGGCTTCTTTACCGGCGTTCTGCCGGGTGCCGGTGCAACGATTGCATCCTTCCTTGCATACGGCATGGAACGCAATATTGCCTCGGCCAAGGAAAAGCTCGGCTTTGGCAAGGGCTCCATTCGTGGTCTGGCGGCGCCGGAAACCGCAAACAACGCTGCGTGTTCTGGTTCCTTCGTACCACTTCTGACCCTTGGTATTCCGGGTTCGGGCACCACGGCTGTGATGATGGGCGCGCTGATTTCCTACGGTGTTCAGCCGGGTCCGCGTCTGTTTGTTGAACAGCCTGACGTGTTCTGGTCGGTGATCATTTCGATGTATATCGGCAATATCGTCCTGCTGGTTCTGAACCTGCCGCTGATCCCGTATATCTCTCGTCTTTTGGCCCTGCCCCAGCAGCTTCTTGTTCCGTTCGTTCTGTTCTTCTCGCTGGTTGGTGTCTATCTGGTGACCTTTAACACCATGGACATCCACATGATGGTGATTGCAGCTGCAATCGCGATCGGCCTGCGTCTTTTGAACTATCCGATGGCACCGATGCTGCTTGGCTTCATTCTGGGCAAGATGATGGAGGAAAACCTCCGTCGTGCACTGGCCATTAGTGACGGTTCCATTTCGTTCCTTTGGGAACGCCCGATCACGCTGGTGATCCTGTTGATCAGCATTCTGTTCCTTGCAGCCCCGTTGATCGGCAATCTGCGCAGCTGGTTGGCAAACCGCAAATCAGCGCTTCCCAATGATGGTGAACTCTAAGATCTGCCTCTGAGCGACGTGAAGGATATTGGTAATGCGGTTTCTTGATAATCTGTCGATTGGTCCCAAAACCCTTTTGGTTCCGGTCTTCCTGATGATCGTCATTGTCGCGATGGGGATTGCCACGGTGGCAACCCTCGAAAGCGAAAAAGACACCCTTACCAGCCTTCGCGTTGAAGCCTATGAACGGCGATCCGATGCGTTGACACTCAGCAACGCCCTGAACGAGGCGCACGGATCGCTGTTTCGTATCCTGACCTGGGACTCAAACGGCATTAATGCTGCTGTTGTCCCGGATCTTCGCGAACAGGTCGCCAAACTCGAAGAAGAACTCGCCCCCCTTGCCCAGCGTCTTGCCGCTGTGGGTGGTGATGCCTTCACCGAGAATTATTCGAAATACATGGAACAGGTGAACCAGTTCCTTGTTGAAAGCGAAATGAACATCTATGGCGCGCTGGAAGTCATTGCCCAGGCTGATGAAACCTTCCAGGCCCTTCAGGCACCGCTTAACGATATCCTTGCCCAATCACATGAAATTGCCACCACATCGTTTGCAAATGCATATGCGCAGGCCGAAGCCCTGCAGCGTGTCTTTGTCATCGTTGCACTGATTGTTGTGGTTGTTGCGGTTGTTGTGTCGGTCTTTGTCTCCCGGCGCATTTCACGGCCAATGACCGACCTTGCCGAATTGATCGAACAAATTTCAAATGGCGATCTTGATGTGAGTGTTCGCGGCGGACAACGCGCTGACGAGATTGGCAAAGTCGCGCGCTCTGTCATGGTGCTGCGGGATCAGTCCAAGGAGGCAGAAGTCCTGCGTCAGGAACGCGAACGTGTGCGTGGCCTTGAAAGACAGCGCCAACAAAACCTGATCGACGCCACCAATCATTTCCAGCGCGTAGTCCAGGAAGCCCTTTCCGGTTTTGATCAGGAATTCAGCTCGCTCAACGGATCTGCCAGCGACATGGAACAGATCGCAACCCTTGCCAGTGCACGGTCAGCCGACGCAAACCAGCATTCCGAGCAGGTTCTTCATCACATCGAAGCTGTTTCCCAGACGACCGCAAGCTTGTCCGAAGCCATTGCTGAAATCGGCCAACAGGCCCAAAACTCGGCCGAGGTTGCCGGACGTGCACGTTCCGAAAGCGAACAGTCACGCGCCCTGTTTGAACAGCTGACCAACGCCACCCAACGGATTGGTGATATCGTCAGCCTGATCGAAGACATCGCCAACCAGACCAACCTTCTGGCCCTGAATGCCACCATTGAGGCCGCACGCGCCGGTGACGCTGGCAAGGGATTTGCTGTTGTTGCGGGGGAAGTCAAAAACCTCGCCTCCCAGACCGCACGCGCGACCGAAGATATCGCAAGTCAGGTCGAAGAAATCCGCGGCCTTACCGATAACGTGGTCAATGCCTTGCACGGTGTTGCCGATGTGATTGGCGAGGTGGATCAGTCCGCCGCTGCCATCGCCGCTGCCGTTGAAGAACAACAGGCCTCCACAGCCGGTATTTCCGACAGCATTCAGGACGCCAATGGTGGCATGCGGACCGTGGCCGAGGCGGTTGGTGCGCTGGATAACGAAACAGCCCGCGTACATAATGGTTCTGCAAACGTAACGCGCGCCACCAGCACATTGAATGACGAAGCGACCAAACTGCGTAACGCAATTGATGGCTTCCTTGAACAAATCGAGAAGAACAAGGCCGAAGCATAATGACGAGAACACCGGATGGTCGCTCAGGCGCCCATTGGATCAACCGAGTTTCCGGTGTTTTGACACCCCAGTTTTTCAAAAAACTGTCGATTGCTTTGGGGATTGGCCTTATTGGCGGCTTGATCGCCCATTTCATCAATATGCCTCTGGCCTGGATGTTGGGCCCGATGCTGGCCACGTTTGTCGCAAGCCTGCTGCGCGTGCCGATGGGTGTGCCGATGCAGTTTCGCTCTGGCATCCTTGGGGTTATCGGTATTTTCCTTGGCGCATCCTTTGCCCCCGATACACTTGATCAGGCCGCAAAGTGGCCGATCAGCATGATCGCGGTTCTTCTGTATGTTCCGATCATCACATTCGTGATCACGTGGTTCTATTCCCGCATTGCCCGCCTGGATCCTGCCACAGCGCTGTTTTCCGCAACACCGGGTGGCCTGACACCGATGGTCGTTCTTGGGGCGGCTGCCGGCGGCAATGAACAGGAAATTGCCCTGACGCAGGGTTTGCGTGTTTTGCTGCTGGTGATGTCCGCACCACTGATTGTTTTGATGATCACGGGCGTTGTGGCAAACGGCCATGGCGATAGCCAATCGGTTCAAATGACACTGAACGAAGGTCTTTTGACCGCCGTTTGCGCGATTATCACAGTTCTGGTCTTTCGCAAGCTGCGCATCCCTGCGGCCTATATGACCGGAGCGATGGCGGCTAGCATGGTGTTGCATGTATCGGGCATCGTCGAGGGTAACCTGCCCGACTGGCTTCTGGCCGGAAGCCTGTTGATCCTTGGCTCTGCCATTGGCAGTCGGTTCTCGGGCGTCAAGATCGCGGTCCTTGTCCGCCTTGCGGGCTATTCGGTGCTGGCAACCTTTGTTGTCCTGGCCTTTACAGGCGGGGTTGCATGGTTCGTATCGCAATGGCTGCATCTTGATTTCATTGCCGTATTACTGGCCTTTGCGCCGGGTGGCGTTGCGGAGATGTCATTGATTGCGCTGGCACTCAATGTCGAACCGAGTTTTGTCGCCTTTCACCATATCGTGCGCATTTTCGAAATCGTGTTGCTAGCACCACTCCTTGCCAAGTGGTTTCAACGCCACATGCAAAAGAAAGCCGCACGGCAAGATTAATCTGTTTCTGCCATTGCGTACTTGTGATTAGCCAAACATGTCCTTGGTGATCCCGTCATACCAGGCAACAGATTCCTCAAAGGTATGCCGACGGACATCGGCACTTTCATCGGGTTGGCTGATAAAGGATGAAGTGCTGGCGATCGCGCCGTCAACATTGCCATATTGCGCCCCGACCTTGATCCCGTCATTGGTTTCGACAAGGCTCCAGCACGTATTGAGATAACGCGCTGGAAAGACCCGCGTATCCATCAGATCTGCCATCAGATGCATCACTACCACTTTCGCCTGACTATTGGCCGCTGATCCTGACTTTGGCATAGCGCCTGCGATGGACGCATCACCGATGACAAAGATGTTCTGATCGCGTTTGGACCGCATGCTTTCGGCATCCACCGGGCAAAATCCAGTCTCATCCGAAAGCCCCGCACTGATGGCAATGCGTCCGGCCTGTTGGGCCGGAATGATATTGAGCAACGCACCGCCAAAGGTATCAAAATCAGTCTCCACCGTTCCAGCTTCGACATCGACACCCTTGATACCCCCGTGGATATTGGGCCCATACCATTCCACCATGCCCGGATAGTATTTCTCCCACCCTTCCGCAAACAGTCCCTGTTTGGAGAATTTCTCTTTCGGATCCAGAACAACAATCGTGCAGTCAGTGAGCCCGCGGGCCTTAAGCGTATGGGCAATCATGGAAACACGTTCATACGGGCCCGGCGGACAGCGATACGGATTGGGTGGCGCTACCATCACCACCTGATCACCGTTTTTAAGGCCATCGATTTTTGATTTAAGTAATTGTGTCTGTGGTCCCGCCTGCCAGGCGTGCGGGGCAATTTCCGCCAGCTCCGCCGAATATCCCGGAACACTATCAAATATCAGATCAATACCCGGTGACAGGACCAGCCGGTCATAGGGGATGGTTTCCCCGGTTGATGTGCGCACCTGATGCGCCGTGCGATCAATTTCTTCTGCCCGGGCTGTCACTTTGCGAATGCCGAAATCATTGACCAGTCGATCATAGCCATGCGTGATCGACGCAAAATCGCGATAGCCACCAAGGTACAGGTTGGAGAAAAAGCAGGTCGTGTATTTCTCGGAATCCTCAATCAGGGTGATGTTGATTGCCTCACCGGCCTTTTCCGCCAAATGACGGGCCACCGTTGCCCCACCGGCACCGCCGCCAACAATCACGACATTCTTGCGGCCTTGGGCACGCAAAATGCCCGGCATTGCCATGACACCTGCACCGGCACCGAGAAACTTGTTGAACGTTCGCCTTGTGACATTGCTCATTTTCTTGTTCCTGATCCGTTGATTAACGACGTTTCACAAACTCCAACCTTTAGTCCTTCGTCGAAAAATAGGTCGCAAGCGCTGCCAATTCTTCCATACCAAGGCTTGCCATGATTGCCTGCATCACTGAATTGTCGCGCAGGCGGTATTTGTATTCCAGCATCGCCTCGACAAAATACTCGCGCGGCAAGCCGTCGATCACCGGGATCGCATGATTGGCAGCGTGTCGCTGATGACACGTCACACATTCTGTTGCGAGATAAGCGCCATAATCTGCATCACCTGGCATTGCCAACACCTGTCCGATGGCCTCACCCAATGGCGTGTCCGGTGTCGTTTTCTCCGCACCGGACTCCGCAAACGAAAAGTTCGGGATCAAGAAGATCCCGAACGCAACACACAGCCAAATCTTATCAATGCCCAGCACCCGAAACACGCGCGCCGTCAAAGCCCTGCCACCATCCGTTTCATGATGTTTCCGGTGACAGTCACGCATTAATCGATCCCCCCGGCACCGTTTTCTTCATCACCGTCCGGTGTGACATCAAGAATACGCGCGCGCATCACGATCTCGGCCGGTCCATCGCCACAGTTTTCCATGCAGGGTTCAACATTGGTCGCGAAATTTGGCTCTTCCAGACGATCATCGGGATAGAAGTTCTCTTCGTTGGGCAACGAAATCTCGCTAAAGGTTTCATTGGATAACTCAAAGTCTTCTTCTGTGACAATGTCGTTCAAATACAACAGGTAAGCTGTAATTGCGTAGGTCTGATCCGCACTCAGCGACCGGGCATTACCAAACGGCATTGCCCGATGGACATAGTCAAAAATCGTCGAGGCGAACGGCCAATAGGACCCGATGGTCTTGACCGGACGGTCCGCCGTCAGGGTATCAAAGCCACCCGATAATACCGGCCAGCGTCCCTCGCCTTCACCAAACACGCCATGACACACCGCGCAGTTTTCATCATAGAGCACGCCACCATCGGCCACCGTACCACTGCCGACAGGCAACCCGACACCGTCCGGACGAACATCAATATCCCATGCTGCAATTTCTTCTGGCAGTGCTTCGCGGCCAAGATGATAAACACCATGCTCAGGGATCACTGCATCCGCTGCATTCACAGAAGGTTCCGTTGCTGATGCGGTTTCAACAGGTTCTGATGCCGGTGCGGACTCAGGTTCCGCTGCGGCTTGCTCTGCACTTTCCGAGAAGGTTGCCAGATAGGCGATCACATTGGCAATCTCGTCGTCCTTTTTCAGGCCGGCAAAAGCCATCTTCGTACCTTTGACATAGTCGCGCGGTTTCGCCAGATATTCGGTCAGACTGTCGTGAACCCAAACCAAACCTTCTTCACCGGCCTTGGTCATCGCCTTGGAATATTTGAAATCCTCAAGCGACCCGGCAACGCGCCCGAAGATTTCATTGAGTTCCGGTCCAACCTTGTTTTTGGCCCCTTCACCCACGGCGTGACAGGCGGCACATTTGCGGAAAACCTTTTCGCCGGCATCTGCATCTTGCGCGTTGGCATTGGTTGCCCATGCTGCGCCAAGCAGAACGATGCTTGCGGTAAACTTAAGAAACTTCGACATTTTCCGCCTCTCCGTTCGACTTCAGATACCAGGTCTGGATGCCATTATTGTGATAGATGGAGTTATCGCCGCGTGCCGCGCGCAGGGCGTCCTTGGTCGGCTGAACGTAACCCTGCTCATCAATCGCACGCGATTGCAGATAAAGCGGCGATCCGTCCCAGTTGAATTCGTAGTAGAAGCGATGCAGCGACCGGCTAAGGCTCGGCCCGTCAATCCGGGCATGCTGCCAGTTGCGGCCACCGTCAATCGACACATCAACGCGCTTGATCTTGCCATGGCCAGACCATGCAACGCCGGTAATGATCGTATGGCCGCGGCCATGGGTGATCGGCGCCTGCGGGCTTGGGTTGGTGATAACCGATTTGACATCCATCGCCCAGGTAAACCGCCGTGCACGCCCATCAGGCATAAGATCGGTATATTTCGACGTCTCTTCGCGGAGCTGCCATGGCTTATCGCCGACCTCGATCCGGCGCAGCCATTTCACCCACATATTGCCTTCCCATCCCGGAACGCACAGGCGCACCGGATATCCTTGTTCGGTGCGCAGGGCCTCGCCATTCATTTTGAAAGCAACAAGGCAGTCATCAAGCGCCTTTTCAATCGGGATCGAACGCCCCATACCTGATGCATCGGCACCTTCGGCCAGGATCCATTTTCCGGCTGGTTTAACACCGGCTTCTTCCAGAAGTGTGCGCAGGCGAACGCCGGTATACATCACGTTATGCAGCATACCGTGGGTAAACTGGCAGCCATTAAGCTGCGCGCCACGCCACTCCATGCCAGAGTTCGCCGCACATTCAAGGAAGTAGACCCGGTTTTCACGCGGAAAACGCATCAGATCCTGCATGGTAAAGACAAGCGGCTTGTCGACCAGACCATTGATCATCAGGCGATGCTCGGCCGGGTCCACTTCGGCGACCCCGCTGTGATGACGCTCAAAGCAAAGACCATTGGGCGTGATGATGCCGTCAAGTTCATGCAACGGTGTGAAGTTGATCGACGATATCGGATCGGCGGTCAGCCATGGCACATCGCGACGTACGACATGTGCTTCAAACGGTGACGGCACACCATAAGGTGCGGCATCCACGCCCGGACCGGAATACTGGTTCCAGTCCTTGAGTTCCGTGATCGCCGGATCCGGGGTTCCGGCCGCCAACGCAGCACCGCCACCAATTGCGGCAACCGCCGCCCCACCGGCGGCTGTTAGACCACCCTGAAGAAAGCTGCGCCGACTTGGCACAAAATTCTTATCTTTCTGAGGTTGTTTGGACATGGCTCTTGGTGCCCTCCCTACACATTCGATATTTTATATATATTGAGGCGAAAAATGCCCTGCCCGGTGATTGGAACCGGCCAGGTGATTTCGCCTAGTTCATTCCAATCACTTTCACGGTGTCATTGCGTGGAATATCAATGACCTTGTGACGGGTGATGTAGTTTTCCATCAGATCGTAGACCGCTGGTCCTTCAACGCCTTCGTTGACGGATGCCCAACCGGCGACAACATAGCTGCGATCCGCTTCAATCGGCTCGCCAGTCTTGATCATTGTCATGTTCGAGATACGGTTGCCGATGCTTTCCTTGGGTGCACAGCTATAGGCCATGCCACCGACACGAACCATGTCACCCCCCTGTTGGAAGAACGGATCCTTGTTAAACAGGTTGTCACAAACGTCCTCGAGGATTTCCTTGATCTGCGTGCCAGTGAATTCCAGACGATAAACCGACGGGTAATTCATGCTGGTCTGGTTATAAAGATCATCGATGGTGATATCGTCACCCGGAAGCAATGTCGTACCCCAACGGAATCCCGGGCTAAATGCCAGTTCCGCATCTCGTTCTTCCATGATGCCCTGACAAATCAGGTCATCCCATGTCCCGTTGAAATTACCGCGGCGATACAGCAGACCTGATGTCTTGCCGATGACGCGATTGCACTCCGCCTCATAAGGTGCGCGGACCTCGTCAATCTTGGCGGCCATTTCCGGATCCGGATCGATTACATCCGAGAACACCGGAATAAGTGCTGAATTATAATCGGTTACGCGCCCATCTTTAACTTCCAGATCAACGCGCCCCAGATATTTGCCGTGTGAACCCGATGACAAAAGCAATGTATTGCCGATCTTGATCGCCTCGGGCACCGCGTCGTGGGTATGGCCTGTCAGGATGACATCAATGCCGTTCACAACGGTCGCCAGTTTCTGGTCCACGTCAAATCCGTTATGCGACAACAGGACGACCACAGCGGCCCCGGCCTCGCGCGCGGCGTCGACATTGGCCTGAATGACTTCCGGGCGAATACCAAACGACCAGTTCGGGATCATCCAGCGCGGATTGGCAATCGGGGTATAGGGCATGGCCTGCCCGATCACCGCGACCTTGTGCCCGCCGGTTTCATAAAACGCGGTATGTTCGAAAACCGGTTCATCCCATTCCGTGTCAAAAACGTTGCTGGCCAGGAACGGATAACCAAGATCATCAACGATCTCCTTGACCCGATCTTCGCCAAAGGTGAATTCCCAGTGCCCGACCATCGCGTCCGGCTTGAGCAGCTTCATGCAATCAACCATGTCCTGCCCATTGGTCTTGAGCGACGTGTAAGACCCCTGCCAGGTGTCACCACCATCAAGGAACAGAACGTTGCTATCCCCGCGTTCCGCACGGATCGCCTTGACCAGCGTCGCGGTGCGATCAAGGCCGCCAAGCCGTCCGTAAGTCCGCGCCATATCGACATAATCGACCATGGTGTGCGCATAGGCGAGCGGACTGCCGCGCTTTATCCCGAAGTGGGACAGGAATTCCTCGCCAACAAGATGCGGCGGAATGCCTTCAAACGCCCCGACACCGTAGTTTTCTGATGGCGGGCGGAAATAGACCGGCTTTAGCTGGGCATGAACATCGGTGAAGTGCAAAAGCGTAATGCTGCCTTTGCTGTCAAACTTCAAAAGATCGTCCTGAGTCAGACGCTGTTGGGCAGCCACACGGGTCAAACTACCCATATAGCCGGTCGCTGCGGTGGTCACAGCTGCCCATTGCAAAAATTCACGGCGCGAAAACATTTATTGGTGGCCTCCGGGCAATATTCACCTGTTCGGCAACGCGGCCGAGGCATTTAAAGGAAGAAAGGCGGGGCAACCGGGAGGATAAGCCAATCACCCCTGTAGTAACTTTTGAATCTTATTGGCGAACTGCAGGTGTCTCGACGGACAAGCCGGTGCCACGCCAGGTCACATAGACCTCAAGCGCCATCAGTTCGTCAGAAAATGCAGCCGGGAATTCCGCACGGGTATCACGGATGCAACCGCGAAAACGGTTATGCAGTGACACCAGACTGGCCTGCTTCAGGCGATAGGTCGGGAACCCGTTGACATTGCCCTGACTGAGATGGTCGGCGCGAATGTAGTTGCCATTGTTCTGTTCATGACAAGATGCACAGGAAAGATTGAGCTGCCCGGTCCGGGTGTAATAAAGCTCGTTGCCCTTCTCCCACCAGCTCTGCATGTGCCCTTCGGCAAGATCGATGGCGACCGGCGTGCCCAAAGACTGATGTTTGACATAGGCGGTCAACGCCTTTTGCTCAGGCGCATCAAACTTATAGGCCTCTGCCTCCATCTCTTCGGTGCGGCACTTGTTGATCTGAAGTTCCACATTGATCGGGCGGTTGGATGCTTCATCCCATTTCGGGAAGCTTGCCCCGACACCAGCCATGCTTTCCTCGGCATCCCCGTGACAGGATGCGCAGGATTTACCGGCACTTCCGTCAACCGTATTCCAAAGATCCGCACCGTCCTGCACTTCAAGCATTCCGGGATTTTCAAAGGTATCGGTTTCCAGAAGACGCGTTTCTTCGGTTCGATACAGCCAGCCTGACAGCACCTCGTCAAGCGGGTGACCTTCTGGCGGTGCTGCACGGGTGATCATCTGGATTTCGCCGTCGATGACGAGTTCATCGTCAACCGGCCCACCGGCAAACGCAATCCCCGGGACAAGTGCGGTCATGGCAACCGCAGCAGCTTTGGCTATGATTTGGTTTCTCAAGACATTCCCTCCCGATGCAGTGGCGGGCCCGTGATCACCTGGATCAAGGACCCGTCCCGAATCATTTTATGGCGATCTTGTTTTCAGTCTCGTAGACAGAACCGTCATCATCCAACCAGCTGAACTTGAATGTTCCAGCCTCGTTAACCTTGGCGGAAAACTCGATATAGGGGTTGGCGGAAATTGCCGGCTCGAGTTCACAGGAAAACACGGGCTTGCCGTTGAATTCACAGGTGAACTTGTTGATGATCTGGCGCGGGATGAGATTGCCATCCTTGCCCTTGCGCAAACCTGATTCCATCGGATGGTTGATCAGGGTCTTGATGGTGATGATCTCACCAGCCGATGCGGATTTCGGCACCTTTACACGCGGCTTGATATTGTCCATTTGACTTTCTCCCGATCCGATCAGCCGCCGCAACCACCGATGGTCACTTTGACTTCTTTTTTATCCATGAAAACCTGCCCCTTACTGGTCTTTGCGACCGCAACCACATTCTGGGTTTTCGCAAGACGCATGCGGGTTTTCGCCTCGGCTGCACCGCTCATCGGCGTGAAGTGGAATACAGCGACATCCGGGTTGGGGTTGCCTTCGGCATAGATGACAACCGACTCAACGTAATCGTCATCCGTCATCGGGCTTGCCACAGACACCTCGATCGGCACGGTGTTGCCGTTTTCGGCAATTTCCGGCGTCGTCAGGGTCAGGTCACCACCCATCGCGGGCTCTTTACCACCGGCAAAGTTTTTGATGCTTTCGGCTGTGGCTTCCGGCGTGGCAGAGGCGGACAGCGAGAAGCCGAACACTCCGGCTGCAGCTGCACCGACCGATGCACAAAGCATTTGGCGTCGTGTGAGATTCATCTTGGTTCCTCGGTGGTTGTTATTCTTTGAGCGTCGCCAAATAGGCCACGACATCTTCAACTTCCTGCGCGGTCAGGATTGTTTTGCCGACCAGATCTTCGCGGACATTGATGCCGACATTCAGCGAATAGAAACCCGGCATAACCGTCTCTTCGGAGAAAACTTCTTTGGCATCAGCCACGATGGCGCGAAGTTCGCCCTCGCTCCAGCGGTCGGCAGCACCATCAAGCGGCGGCCCGACTTCGCCGTGGAACAGCTGGTCGCTTTGATCTTTGACAGCGTGACATGCCAGACAGTTGCCAAGGCTACGATTGGCAAAGACCTTACGCCCGTTTTCCGGGTCTCCCGGCTGGCTGGTCAATGACTGGGATACAGACATGTCATCGAATTTGACATCGGCAGGTGCGAGTGCATCAGCTGCGGCAAGGGCCGGAAGGCCAACGATCAGGCACGCAAGAAAGGTTCTTGGTTTCCAAGACATGGCGTTGTGGTTCCTCCTGTGACGATGCCCCTGCCCTCTGTGTGGCATATGAACATCCCCGGTCTGACATCTGGCGGCTCTGACGGCGCCTTTAGTTCAAGTTATTCAAACTCAACTTTTAATTCAACACATAAATATGATATTTTTAATGTTTCATGTTCTGAACTATTAATTATGCATACATTGCAAGGGGTTGTTACTGCCCTAATCGCCCCTCCTCCTGAAGCTTCTGAATGATGCGGGCATGATATTTCTGGAAGTGCTCGTCGGTTTCGTAGCCCTTCTCGTTTACCCAGCGAAACATATTCAGGAACGTCCATTTGCCAAACGCACCGGGCATGGTCGCAACCGCGGCCTCGGCGGCATTTTTGCCGTCTTCCGGTGCTTCTTCAGGCAGAAAAACGATGGTCGGGGTAAAGACATAGCCCCACTTGCGGGCGGCGGTTTTCTCGCTCAGCACGTCGCCATCGAGATCAGTCACTTCTTCGTCGCCAAACATGTTGTATTGGACGACCTTGAAGTTCTCCTTGATATAGTCGGATACCTCTGGATCGCTCAGCAGTTCGGTATGCATCTTGGCGCAATAGATGCAGCCACGCTGTTCAAAGATCATCACGAGGCGCTTGTTTTCATCCCGGGCGGCCGCGATATCGTCGGCAATGTCGCGAAATGTGATCGAAAACCAGTCCTGCTTGTGCAGACCATCTTCGCCCACGGTTTCCGCGTGCGATCCGTGTGACCAACTCATTACCAGCAAACCGGCGAGCAGATATTTCGCCAAAGGCACTCCACGCAGCAGATGACGCATATTCATGACGCAACTCCTATCCGAGGGTCGAAAGCGAAGGGAAAGTTTCAAGCAACCATTGGGCGATGGCCGACATCTGCCCGGTCATGAACAAGACACCGGTCAACACCAACAAGATCCCCATCGCACGTTCAACAGTGTGCATGTGTCGTTTGAATTTTCGGGACCAGCCAACGAATTGCCCGGCGAAAAGCCCCGCCAGCGCAAAGGGCAAACCGATTCCCAGCGAATAAACCGCAAGCAACCCAGCCCCGCGCAATGCCGTGCTTTCCGCCCCGGCAACAAACAGGATTGCGGCCAATGCTGGCCCCACACACGGTGTCCAGCCAAAGGCAAAGGCAAGCCCCATCACATAGGCCCCGACAAGACCCGCCGGCTTTTTCGCAACGTTGACCCGCGCATCGCGATACAAAAGCGATATCCGGAACACCCCCATGAAATGGAGGCCCATGACCGCAATCATGATCCCGGCAATGATCGATAAAATGTCAAAATAGCTGGCCAGTGACTGACCAATGACGCTCGCCGTCGCGCCAAGGGCGATGAAAATCGTGCTGAAACCCGCGACAAAGGCCAATGCCGTAAAGAACACCTGGCGTGACTTCGCACTTGCGACCGCGCGATCATCAAGATCCGCCACACTGACCCCTGCCAGATAGGCAAGGTATGGCGGCACAATCGGCAAAACACATGGCGTAAAGAACGACAACACCCCCGCAAGGAAGGCTGCGCCGAAACCAATATCGAGCAATTCATGTTCCTCCCGGCACTGTGGGTATCTGATTTTGGAATTTGTTTATCAGCGCCTATTCAAAGAATAGTATTTTTCATATATATAATTCAATCATAACTTTATGTAGAATCCAGACATATGAAAAAACCGCACATTTCCCGGGTGTTCCGGCTCACTCTGGCCATGATTTTCGCATCACAGATGTGGATCGGCTCTGCATTGGCGACCGAATTGCTGATGCTTGAACAAAAGGGATGCGCATGGTGTGTCCGCTGGCATCAGGAAATCGGCGAAGCCTACCCCAACACCGATCAGGGCAAACTGGCCCCTCTTCGCCGTGTTGATATTCAGGAATGGCCCGAAGACCTTGATCACATCGCGCGTGAACGTGTTACACCGACATTCGTGTTAATCAGCAACAACCGGGAAGTCGCCCGCCTGCGGGGTTATCCCGGCGATCATTTTTTCTGGCCGATGCTTGACGAGATGCTCTCGCAATTGCCGAACGATTAGGAAAACTGTATATTCGGTTTGAAGCACAGTATCCAATCGTGTATTGACCTCGATGTCTGGTATAATCGGACATCTAACGGCTTTGGCCCTTTAACCGACGAGCACAGCAAACGATGGCCCTACCACGTTTCAAGCAAAACATGGACTCGACCGAAGCCGAAGCTCTCCTCAAGCAGGCGCGCAAGGCCAGCGAGATGCTCAAGGCGCTGTCGCATGAGACACGCTTGCTGATCCTTTGCATCCTCCAGGAAGGCGAAAAGTCGGTATCCGATCTCGAAGAAATTCTGTCCATGCCCCAGGCCGTTGTATCACAGCAACTGGCACGGCTTCGCATTGATGGTCTGGTCTCGGCCCGCCGCGAAGGCCGCATGATCTATTACCGCATTGTCGATACAGAAATGGCGACCATCATTGGTACGCTTTATGACTTGTTCTGCGCCCCGGTCCGCGACGAAGAAAAGGCCGCTGCCGAATAGGCGACAACTGCTGATCGAAAAAGCTTCCTTGAATTAGAACAGAAAAAACGTCACGATTCCGCCGACGCCTTGGCAAAAAATTACAATCAACAAGGCGGGAGGAAAACGTCATGCTGGGTTTGGATAATCCTTGGGCCCTGCCGCTTGTCGGTGTTTTGACCGGCATCGTGGTGGGATTTGTCGCACGTCGACAACATTTCTGCACGATGGCAGCCCTTGAACGCTATTGGTTTGCCGCCAATAGCATCGGTCTGCGCGCCTGGGTGCTGGCGGCCATCACTGCACTGTTCTGCACCCAAACGTTTATCGCCCTTGGCGTTATTGATCTTTCCAACAGTTTCTACATTACCCCGACCCTGCCGATTGCAGGCAGCATTCTGGGCGGGCTGATGTTTGGCTTTGGCATGGCCTTTGTCGGCACATGCGGATTTGGCGCGATCATTCGTCTGGGCGGTGGCAATCTGCGTGCACTGGTTGTCCTGACCGGTATCGGACTAGCCGCCATTGCTGCCCTTCGCGGCGTAACGGGCCATTTTCGTGTCTGGTTTCTTGATCCGCTGTCGATTGAGTTCACCTCGGCCGGATCGCAATCGATTGGCGCGATCGCATCAAACGCCAGCGGATTTGATCTGCACTATCCGATTGCCCTGCTGATCAGTGCCATCGGCCTTTGGTGGGTCTTTCGCAGTTCTGATTTCCGTGCCGAACGCGCAAAGGCGCTTGGCGCCATCACAATTGGTGCCTGCATATCGCTTGGTTGGATCTGGACGACGAGCTTTGCAAAATATCGCTTTGTTGAAACCCAGATCGAGGCAGGCTCCTTTGTCACCCCGGTTGGCGATACAATCATGCAGATCATCACCGTTACCGGGGCCCTGCCCGATTACGGGGTTGGATTGGTGATTGGGGTGTTTCTGGGCGCGGCACTGGCAGCTTGGAAAAGCAACGACATGCGCTGGGAAGCCTGCGATGACGCCCGCGAACTTGGTCGCCACCTGCTTGGCGCATTTTTGATGGGAACTGGCGGCGTTTTTGCCCTTGGCTGCACCATCGGCCAAGGTGTCAGCGCGTTCTCCACGCTGGCAATTTCTTCGCCGATTGTAATGATCTCGATTGCCATCGGCGCGCGGGTCGGCCTTGGCGTCCTTCTTGAAGGATCACCGTTTGGGTTCCTGCGCGCAATATCGCTGCGCAAGCACGGTTAAACCAAAACCCACGCAGCAATTATCCCGCCACAACAAACCGATATGCCGGACGTGCCCGCTCGATCACGCCAAGGCCTGGATGCGGCATGTGAAAGCCGATAATCCGCGATCCATCGACGGCAAGCCGATCGAGCAGCATCTTGCGCGTGGCAATGCCCTTTTCGGCATCCTGATCAGATCCGCTTGGCCATTCTGGATGGATCAAGGAGACGGCAACATTGGTAATGGCATCGCCCACCACAAGTGCGCTGTTTGATCCGTCATGGATCATGAAAGATGTATGCCCGGGTGTGTGACCGGCAGTATCGACTGCCTCGACACCGGGTACCACCTCTGCGTCATAATCGAACAACTCGATACGATCCTCAAGGAAGGCCATGCGGTTGCGCGCCCCGACCACAAAGCTTTTGCGCGCGTCGGGCGTTTTTTCAAGCGTATCCTCGGCCTGCCAGTATTCCCACTCGATCCGGTTCATGTGATAGCGCGCGTCGGCAAAGATCAATTCGTCGAAATCATCAATCAGCCCCCACAGATGGTCGGGATGCGCGTGCGTAAAAACAATATCGGTCACTTCATCCGGGCTGACACCGGCCGCATCAATGTTGTCCATAAGCTTGCCGGCTGACGGCATGAAATTCGGGCCAGCGCCAACATCAAACATCACCACCCGATCACCACGGCGCAAAACGGTGATGTTGCAATCGGGCAGCAACGCATCCGTTGGTTGCCCCTCGGCCTTAAGCAAAGCAACCAGTTCATCCTGTGACACATCAGGAAAGGCAAAAGATAACGGCAACATCAGATTACCATCCGATATGACCGTGATGTCTGACGCACCAAGTTTCAGGGAACCAAGCGCTGACGCAGCCCCGGGAAACAACCCGGTTGCCCCCATACCCGCCAGTGCCAACGAAGATTTCAGAACATTACGACGAGACCAGGAATTGCTTCCAGACATTGCATCCTCCACATATATGTTTTTTTGAATGAATGCACTCATGGTTGATTTGGTCAACCTAAAAACATACCAAGTGGAGCTTTCCACACGCCAACAGCCCCGGATGCCACACCAAAGCCCAGGTACGACACCTAGGTCGCGTCGTGTACTTTTTTCTTTATTTACAACGAACTAAAGGAAACATTGATCTCACTGCATTCAGTGTCGATCTACCGCCCTTTCAACAATCTCGTCGTGGTCCAGAACGGGGGCGACGTCGATATCACTGGCATCCATCATCCCTGAAACACGTTGCAGGGCTGCGATGAGAAACGTCTGTTCCCATTCTTCAAGATTGTTGAACTTGTCCGAAAAACGGTCATGAAGCGCCATCGGCGCGCGATCCAGAATGGCCCTGCCTTGATCGGTAAGCCTGACGAACACCTTGCGCTTGTCGGTGTCGCCGCGCTCGCGTGTCACAAGCCGCATCGCCTGCAACTTGTCGACAAGCGCCGTGGTCGATGCCTGGGCCAGATTAACCTTGGCCGCGATCTGGCCAACCGTCATCTCACCGAATTCCTCAAGCGATTGCAAAACAAGAAGCTGGGATGTTTTAAGCCCGGTCACTTTACCAAGCTTTTTGGCGTGGATATCACTCGCCCGCAAAATGCGGCGGATGGAGATCAACGCTTCATGCAATTTATCCATTGTTATTTTCCGGACGTTTTTCGTTTCTATAGCAAGCGTTGTTTTAGCCCCGGACCCGCGGCTGCGCAACGCTTTAAGACACTTTTATATCGAATTTCGATCATTTATTCCATCGATTATCGCTCTATTCAGGAAACAATATTTCATCGAAAGAATATTATCCTTATCGAAGGGCGATACATCAATGTTTAGCTTAATATCAATAACTTATAGAGTTTCACAGGAAAGTCACAGAGAAGGGGTTGATCAATTTGTATCGTTGTTCTATACATCTCTCGCGACATAAATGATCGTGTATCGAAATAACAGAGCAGGCAGACCGATGAAAATTGCCAACACAAACGGCAATACCGGCCAGAAAGCCAACCTGATTATCCGTAAACCCAAGGCCACAGACGGCGCTGCGGTGAATAACCTCATTGCCGACTGCAAGCCGCTGGATGAAAACTCGATGTATTGCAATCTGCTGCAGTGCTCGCACTTCTCAGGCACGTGCGCGATTGCCGAACTGAACGGCGAAGCCGTCGGTTTCGTTTCGGGCTATATCGTCCCCGACCAGCCTGATCAGCTTTTCATCTGGCAGGTGGCAGTTTCGCCCAAGGCCCGAGGCCTGCGTCTGGCGAAGCGTCTGATCCTTGACATTCTGGATCGTCCGTCCTGCCACAACGTCTCGCAGCTGAACACAACGATCACCTCGACGAACGCACCGTCGCAGGGTGTCTTCCGTTCCGTTGCGCGCGAACTGGGTGCTGATGTTAAGCGCAAGGTCCAGTTTGAACGCGAAACACACTTCGAAGGCGCCGCTGCCAGCGAAATTCTTTGGCAGATCGGTCCGTTCGAGCGCGAAGACGTCGAACGCGTCGCCGCCTAATCCGGCTGACCTAATTTCCCCACTTGTCATACGCGAAATGGCATCGACCATTTCTGGAACATCCGGCACGCCGGAACGTTCGGTATGACAGGTGGACTTGATTTTCCCAATCTGAAAGAGGGAACTATGACTGTATTTGATCGCCTTGAATCGGAAGTTCAGAGCTATGCACGCTCCTTCCCCGTAACCTTTGAAAGTGCTGAGGGCGCTTGGCTGACCGATGTCGATGGCAACCGCTATCTTGATTTCCTTGCCGGTGCCGGCACGCTGAACTATGGCCATAACCATCCTGTCCTGCAGGAAAAGCTGATTGATTATATCAAATCAAACGGCGTAACCCATGGTCTCGACATGCACACCAAGGCCAAGGCAGCCTTTCTTGAAGCGCTCGAAGAGAAAATCTTCAAGCCGCGCGACATGGAATACAAGGTCCAGTTTACTGGCCCGACCGGCACCAACGCCGTCGAAGCTGCTCTTAAACTGGCCCGTCGCGTCAAGGGCCGCGAAACCGTGATTTCGTTTACCAACGGCTTCCATGGTTGCACGCTTGGTTCGCTTGCCATCACGGGCAACGAACATCATCGTGGTGCTGCTGGCGTCTCGCTTGATAATGCTGTTGCAGTACCGTTTGACGGTTACATGGGTGACGGTGCTGATACCACCGAGTATCTGGACCGTGTCCTTTCGGACAACTCCAGCGGCATCGCCCTGCCCGCAGCCGTGATCGTCGAAACCCTTCAGGGTGAAGGTGGCCTGAATGCCGCTGACTTTGGCTGGCTCAAGAACCTGGAAAAGGTTTGCCGCAAGCATGACATCCTTCTGATTGTCGATGACATTCAGGCGGGCTGTGGCCGTACCGGTACGTTCTTTAGCTTCGAACCTGCTGGCATCAAGCCGGACGTTATCACGCTGTCGAAATCCCTTTCGGCGTATGGTCTTCCGCTTGCCGTAGTTCTGATGAAGCCGGAACTCGATGTCTGGCATCCGGGCGAACATAACGGCACCTTCCGTGGTAACAACCACGCGTTTGTGACTGCCGCTGCTGCGCTTGACCATTTCTGGTCGGATGACAAGTTTGCTGCTGATGTACGCGACAAGGCTGCGTTCCTCGAAACGCGCCTCGATGAAATCATTGATCGCTATGGCGATGGCAAACTCTATCGCAAGGGCCGTGGCCTGATGCAGGGTATCTGCTTTGAAAGTGGCGAACTGGCATCGAAGGTCACCAAGGAATGCTTCAAGCATAACCTTGTGATCGAAACCAGTGGTCCGGAAGATGAAGTGGTCAAATGCCTTGTGCCGCTGATCATCTCCAAGCAGGATCTGGCACATGGACTGGAAATCCTTGAACTGGCAACCGCCAAAGCCATGGGCAAGGACGTTTCCCCGTCCAAAGCAGCCGCTGAGTAACATAGTTTGGGCGACGCTTAACTGCGTCGCCCGGCCCCACAACTTAATTATATCAAAGAGTTAAAAATGATTGTTCGTACTCTGAAAGAATGTGAAGCATCCGGTCGCCGCGTGGTTTCGGACAACTGGGAAAGCACCCGCCTGTCGCTCGCCGAAGATGGCATGGGTTTCTCGTTCCACATCACCACCATTTATGCCGGCACCGAAACCGAGATATGCTACGCCAACCATTTCGAGACGGTTTACTGCATCTCGGGCAACGGCGAAGTCGAAACCATTGCTGACGGCAAGAAATACAAGATCGAGCCGGGCACGGTTTACATCCTTGACAAGCATGACCGCCACTATCTGCGTGGCGGCACCGAGGACATGGTAGTTGCCTGTGCCTTCAACCCGCCGCTGAATGGCCGTGAAGTGCATGACGAGAACGGTGTTTATCCGCTCGATGGCGAAGCACTCGCAAGCTAACAATTTCTGGTCGGGCGGCACCTAACGACTGCCCGACCATTTAAAGCATATTCTTTAAAGGAAACGCCCCTAAAGGAGGCAACATGCTTTCAGCCCAGAAAAACAAGGACGCAGGGCATAGCGTTCACAAGATCGGCGGTACGTCGATGACCCAGGTTGATGCGGTCATGGACAACATTCTTGTCGGCAACCGTAAGGAAGACGAGCTTTACAACCGTGTCTTTGTTGTTTCGGCATATGGCGGTTTTACCGACCTTTTGCTGGAAAACAAAAAGACCGGTGAACCGGGCGTCTATCAGCTTTACGCCGGCTCGGAAACCGATTGGGCCTGGGGCGATGCCTTGACCAAGGTCTCCGAAAAGATGTGCGCCATTAACGAAGAAATTTTTGGCGACGCGCCGGAACTGAAACTTGCCAATGCCTTTGTACAGGAACGCATTGAAGGCACGCGCAGCTGCCTGATGGATCTTCATCGTCTGTGCAGCTTCGGTCACTTCAAGCTTGAAAAGCATCTTCTGACCGTACGTGAAATGCTGTCAGCCATTGGTGAAGCGCACAGTGCGCACAACACCATGCTTCTCCTGCGCGCCAAGGGTGTGAATGCGGTCTTTGCCGATCTTTCGGGCTGGCGTGAGCCAGAGGCCTCTACCCTTGATGGTCGTATTGGGAAGGTGTTTGATGACATCGACCTTTCCAAGCAGCTTGCCATTGCGACGGGCTATGCCCAGTGCAGCGAAGGCCTGATGAGCATCTATGGCCGTGGCTACAGTGAAGTGACCTTCTCGCGCATTGCCTGCCTGACCCAGGCGCGCGAAGCGATCATTCACAAGGAATTCCACTTGTCGAGTGCTGATCCGCGCATCGTCGGCGAAGATGCTGTGCGCCCGATTGGCCGCACCAGCTACGACGTGGCCGACCAGTTGTCGAACATGGGCATGGAAGCCATCCACCCGCGTGCGGCCAAAGGCCTTCGTCAGAACGATATTCCGCTGAGGATTGCCAATACCTTTGAACCGGAACATCCGGGCACGGTTATTGACGATCATTGGGAGCCGGAAAACAGCCGTGTTGAAATCGTGACTGGCGTTCCGACCGCGTTCGAGATTGAAGTCTTCAATCAGGATATGGTTGGTGTTCCAGGTGGCGAGGAAGCGATCCTGAACGTTCTGAAACGTTACAAGGTCCCGACCGTTACCAAGAACCTGAACGCCAATACGATTACGCATTACGTGTCGGCACCGCTCAAGCAGATCCGCCGCTGCGTTGACGAGATCGAGGCAAATCAGCCAGAGGCAACCGTTCAGACCCGTAAGGTCGCTATTGTCTCGGTGATTGGTGCCAACATCGAACAGCCGGGTCTGTTCGCCCGCGCGGTATCGATCCTTGATGATGCCGGTGTTGAACTGGTGGCCTCCCACTATCCGAGCCGCCGCGTTGATCTGCAGTTTGTTGTTGCCGAAGGCGACTTCAACAAGGCAATTGTCGCCCTGCATCGCGGCCTCGTCGAAGGCAAAAAAGAAGAAAGAGCATCATCCAAGCAAACCAAGGATGACAGCACCGAAAAACAGGAAAAGCTCAAGGCTGCATAAGCCAAAAGGGCATCCGAACATCACAGCAAAACCCGCAAGTGCCGCATTGGCCTTGCGGGTTTTGTTTTGCCTTGATCATATGCTTGTCAGTTTTGATGCAGCGCGATAGGACTTAAAGGATAATCGGGGCACACCAGCAAAACAGACGGGACATCGACCATGACCACGCATAACAGCAAAGCCATCAACGAACTCCTCGACGTCATGGCAAAGCTGCGCAATCCCGATGGTGGCTGCCCGTGGGATCTCGAACAGGATTTCTCCACCATTGCCCCCTACACCATCGAAGAAGCCTACGAAGTGGCTGATGCGATTGCCGACAATGACATGCCAGAGCTTTGCAACGAGTTGGGCGATCTGCTGTTGCAGGTGGTGTTCCATGCCCAGATGGCGAAGGAAGCCGGTCATTTCGAGTTCGAAGACGTCGCCAACAGCATCGTTTCAAAAATGATCAGCCGTCATCCGCATGTTTTTGGCGACGGGGATGCTACGACGACCGATGGCGTCAATCAGACTTGGGAAAAGATCAAGGCCGCCGAACGCGCCCGGAAGGCCGAAGACAAAGGACACGAACGCCACAGCGCCCTTGATGGGGTCGCAAGCGCCCTGCCCGCGTTAATGCGTGCGGAAAAACTGACCAAACGCGCCGCGCGTGTCGGGTTCGACTGGCCCAGCACCGATGAAGTCTTTGACAAGCTTCACGAAGAAATCGACGAACTCAAAGCCGAAATGACGGAAAACCCGGATCCGGCCCGTTTGCAGGATGAACTTGGTGATATGTTGTTTGTGATGGCCAATCTTGCGCGCAAGATCGGTGTTGATCCCGAAGTGGCCCTTCGCGGCGCGAACCATAAGTTCACCAAACGCTTCCACTTCATCGAAGACGAACTGGCACGCGACGGCCGCACGGCTGCGGACTCCGATCTGGCTGAAATGGATAGTCTCTGGGATGTGGCGAAAAAGACCGAACGCGGTCAGGTCTGATCAAACTCAGGTAAAGAGCGGTATCAGAATTTCATTGATTTCTGCCCACAGCTCCTCGGAGCTGGCGCACAAAAGTCCGGCCGCCGTGGCATTGGCGTTATATTCATTGTTCTTGTCGGCAGTGATATAGCGCGCATAGCCACCAGCCTCACGCACCAGCAATGTGCCCGGCGCATGATCCCAGGGTTTAAGTGTCCGATAGGCACAGAAATCAAACGCCCCACGCGCTGTTTCCTCATACTCGGCACCACAGCAGGAATAATGCGCAACATCGGCAAAGAAATCGAGATGGCCGTAATGCTTGCGGATGCGGTCCCGTGCGTAGGAAATCAGAAAACCTTTGGCATCAGACGCCTTGGTGATGTTGGAACGCACGGAAACCGGCTGATCCCGGTAACGCGTCCCCGACCCCAGTTCTGCAACGGTTGCCGCCCCTTCAATCGGATCGACAATCCAGGCAGCAACGGTTTCGCCACCAGAATAAAGGCCGACCATGCAACGGAACGGTTGTTTGTGATGGGCGAAGTTCTTGGTGCCATCCACCGGATCAATGATCCAGAACGGATCATCGCCAGCAAAGATCCGCTCCTGCAAAGTCGGGTCTTCATGGGCGGCTTCTTCGCCAAGGGCGCGGCTGCCCGGCAAAAGATCGGTCAAACGGCGAGTCAGAACGCGCTCAGCTTCAGTATCCGCAATCGTCACCAGATCCATCGCATGGGTCTTGGTATCGATATCTGCATCATCCAACTGGCCAAAACGCGGGGCAATTTCAGCAGCCGACACTTCCCGAATGATTTCGGTCACTTTGTCCATATCGACTTTAATCGCCACGCGCTCTCTCCCTATCAAACCAGATGAACATCGAGCCCGGCCTTGGCACACCAGTCTTCGAAACGGCCAACGCGGGTCGTATCGACGCGCACCTGAACCGAAATGCCGTCGGCACCTTCGTTGCGTTTCAAAACCTCGCCCTGCTCATAAAGCCGCGCCAGTGATTTGCCATCCGAATACGGCACACAAAGCTCAAACACCGGCATATCTTCGGTCAGCCGGTCTTCAATCAGGCCAAGCAATGCATCGCAATTGGTACCTTTGATGGCTGAAATCGCGATCGTATTGTCATGGCGCGCAGAATATTCCGAAACGGCTTGCAGTTCTTCGCCTTTGAGCTGATCAATCTTGTTCAGCGCCTCGACAAGTTCCTCGCCGTCAATCGCCTTCTTAAGCCCAAGCTCCTTAAGAACTTCAAGCACATCAAGCTTTTGCTCTTCGGTTTCCGGCGAAGCCGCATCGCGGACATGAACAATCAGGTCGGCTTCAAGAACTTCTTCAAGCGTTGCACGGAACGCCGCGACAAGATCGTGCGGAAGATCTGACACAAATCCCACGGTATCAGACAGAATAACCTTGCGACCACTTGGCAGGATCAAACCACGCATGGTCGGATCAAGCGTCGCAAACAGCATGTCCTCGGCAAAGACCTCGGACACGGTCAGCTGGTTAAACAGCGTCGATTTACCGGCGTTGGTGTAACCGACAAGAGCCACAATCGGATACGGCACCCGACGGCGTGCTTCACGGTGAAGTTCGCGCGTCCGTTTGACTTCTTCAAGCTCACGACGGAGCTTGGCAAGCTTGTCACCGATCAAACGACGGTCGATCTCGATCTGACGTTCACCAGGACCGGCAAGGAAGCCACGCCCACCACGTTGACGTTCAAGGTGCGTCCACGTCCGGACAAGGCGCGACCGCTGATAGCTCAGCAGTGCCAGTTGAACCTGCAAACGGCCTTCACGCGTCCGCGCGCGATCAGCAAAGATTTCAAGAATCAGGCCGGTCCGGTCAATAACCTTGCATTTCCACTCGCGTTCCAGATTACGTTGCTGGATCGGGGAAAGCTGGCCGTTGATCATGACAATGTCGGCCTCAATGGCCTTGATCTGCAGACCAAGACGTTCGGTAACGCCTTTGCCAAACAGGGTTGAAGGCCGCAATTTCGCGATGGGCACAATTTCCGCGCCCACCACTTCAAAATCAAGTGCACCCGTAAGACTGACCGCTTCTTCGAGACGCGACGATGCGTCGCGCCAAGCACCGGTCTGGTCTGCGCGTTTTAGTTCCGGGTGGAAAACTAGGACCCGGGGAGCTTCTGGCGTATCGCCGCCCCCCGAAGTCAGAGATTCTTCAGCTATTTTCTTCTTCCGTCGCAGGCTGGCTCGGATCAAACAGTTTGATCGGCGTCGTCGGCATTACCGTCGAAATCGCATGTTTGTATACGAGCTGGGTATGAGCATCGCGCCGCAGCAAAACAGAGAAATTGTCAAACCAGGTAATGATGCCCTGCAATTTGACTCCGTTGACCAGAAACACGGTAACCGGCGTTTTGTTTTTACGGCAATAATTCAGGAAGACGTCCTGAACATTCTGTGATTTTTCCGCCATCGGTTAGACCTAGCCTTCTTTTATGAGCGTTTTTTTGGTTTCGGGCGGTCAAGGAAAATGTGGAACCGTCGACTTAAAGGTCTGTCACGATTCCGGCCCCATTTTTAATGACCTCTATGAACTATAAGACTTTCGAGAAGCCTTTTACAACCCCTACAAGCGCCCCGCAATCAGCGAAATGCCAATCAGGGCTAAGAGTCGCGGAATTCTGCGTATCGCCGTGACCGGTAATTTCATCGCCAATCAGAATTGCAGTCGCCCCGACGTTGCGCGCGCACTGAATATCGACCACGCTGTCGCCAACAAACCACAGATTCTCATATTGCGGCGCCGAAGAGTCGCCCATCGCCAGATGCACCGGATCGGGTGCCGGTTTGTCCTTGGCGGCATCGGTTGCACCGACAATCCTGCCAAAAAATGGTGTCCACCCAAGGTGATCGGCTTCCTTGCGCAAGAAATCCCCGTTCTTGTTACTGACCACCCCGATATAAGTGCCGTTATCACGCAGTGCACATAACAGATCATGCGCCCCGGCCAACGGCATCAGGGTTTCAAGATGAATAGACTGGAAGTGACCATAAAAGCTGTCTTTGGCCTGCTCCCAGCGATCTTCACCAAACAAGATCGGGAAACTGTCTCGCATCGAGCGCGCGACACGCTGCTTGGTTTGGTCAAGCGTCCATGTCTCAAGCCCGAAGTCGTCAAATGTCATGTTAAGCGCTGCCTGGATCGTTCCCCAGCTATCGACAAGGGTGTTATCCCAGTCAAATATGACGGCCTTTGGCGGATGGGGCAATTGATCAGACATTTGAACTTCCGTTGGCAGGATCGGGAATATATTGTATGAGGATTACGGCAGCGCTCTGATTTATCAGAAGTATTCCAGACGAACAGCGAACATCTTTTCGACCTTCTTGATCTGTTCCGAACCGGCAAATACGACAATCCGGTCGTTGGCCTCGATCACGGTGGCGGCGCGCGGCATCACAACTTCGCCATCGCGCAAAATGGCCCCAAAGACCACGCTTGCCGGCATCGCGATATCCTTGATCGCCTTGCCAACAATTGGTGCAGTTTCAAGTGCCTCTGCCTCAAGAACCTCGCCAAAGCCCTCTGACAGGCTGTGCACGGCACGAATACGGCCGCGGCGTACATGATGCAGGATGGTCGACACCGTCGTCATACGCGGGCTGATCACCACATCCACGCCAAGTTCGGAAACCAGCGAGTTATAGGTGCTTTTGTTAATCAGGGTCAGCGCACGCGGGCAGCCATACCGCTTGGCCAGAAGTGATGCCAGAATGTTGGTTTCATCGTCATTGGTCAGCGCAACAACCGCCTCGGCATTGCCGACATTGGCTTCTTCAAGCAGTTCCGGATCAAGAACGTCCCCGCGCAGAACAACGCTTTTCTTTGGCAGTTTCTGCGCGACATAGCGCGCGCGTTCCGGATCGGCTTCGACCAGTCGGGTGGTCACCCCCGGGAAGTTCTTGTTGATTTCCTCGGCCAGGAACAATGCGATGTTCCCGCCGCCAAAAATCACGATACGGCGTGCTTCGGGGTCTTCATGACCAAAGGCCGACATTGCGCGATCCACCTGGTCGCTCGATACGGCAAGATACACAAGGTCACCCGCCAGCATCTGGTCATCGCCCTTGGGATAGACGGCCTTGTCACCGCGGATCATGCCAAGGATCGAGATGTTAAGATCCGGGAAAAGCTGATGAAGCTGACGCAACGGCGTATTGATCACCGGGCAATCATCGCTACACCGGATGCCAAGGATTTTGACCTTGTCATCGGCAAACGGGATCATGTCGAACGCACCGGGTGCCTGAAGGCGGCGTGCAACCGCGCGCGCGACTTCCATCTCGGGCGAAATCACCACATCAATCGGAAGCTTTTCACGGCCAAACAGGCTGGCCCATTCCGGCTGCAAATAAGTCTGGCTGCGGATACGGGCAATTTTGGTTGGCACGTTAAACAGCGAATGCGCCACCTGACAGGCTGTCATATTGACTTCATCGGCAAAGGTCACCGCGATCAGCATGTCGGCCTCTTCGGCGCCGGCCTGCTGCAACACATCCGGGTGCGACCCAAAGCCAATGATGCCCTTGACCTCAAGCGTGTCGGAAATCTTGCGTACCAGTTCTTCGGACTGGTCGATCACGGTTACATCATTGTTTTCCGCAGCCAGATATTTGGCAATGTGGAACCCCACCTGCCCGGCGCCGCAAATGATGACCTTCATTTCGAATTCTCCCGTTCACAACAGTCCATGGTGAGTTTGGGCTTATTGACCGTTCACACCAAGGCTTTTCAGCTTGCGATGCAAGGCTGAGCGTTCCATGCCGACAAAGCTTGCCGTTTTGGAGATATTCCCGCCAAAACGGTCGATCTGTGTCTGGAGATATTCTTTTTCAAACATCTCCCGCGCTTCGCGGAGCGGCAATGCCATGATTTCACTGGTCTTGTCAAAACTTAGCGACGTCGGCACGTCAGAAAACAGCTCTGATGGCAGCATTTTACCACTGATCAGATCCACCTTGTCGTCATCATCGGGCGCCATGATCATCAATCTTTCGATGACATTGCGCAACTGGCGCACATTGCCCGGCCAATCATAAGCATGCAGGGTTGCCATTGCCTCGGGCGAAAGTTTCCGTTTGGGAAGCCCCGTCGCATCGGCATAACGATCAAGGAACATTTCCGCCAACATCGGAATATCTTCGCGACGCTGCTGCAAGGATGGTACTTCAAGCGGCACAACATTGAGGCGGTAATAAAGGTCCTGGCGGAATTTCTGCTCGGCAATGCGTTGTTCAAGGTCGCGTGCAGTTGTTGCGATAACGCGCACATCAACATTGACCGGAACCGATCCGCCAACGCGTTCAAACGTTTGATCCTGCAAAACCCGGACAATCTTGCCCTGGGTTTCAAGCGGCATATCGGCCACTTCATCAAGCAACAAGGTCCCGCCATGGGCCAATTCAAGCACGCCTGTGCGCGCCTCACGATCCGAAGTCGCAACCGCACCAAACAGCGATTCTTCCATGGTGTCGGGCGAAATATTGGCACAGTTCAGCACGACAAACGGCGCCTCGGCACGGGCGGATTTCTGATGGATCAGGCGCGCGACAACTTCCTTGCCCGATCCGGCCGGCCCATGGATCAGAATGCGGCTGCCGGTACGCGCAACCCGTTCGGCCGACTGGCGCAGGTTGTTCAAAACCGATGATTTGCCAACGAGTTCGGTATCGCCGCCGGCCCGCAAGGTCAGTTCACGGTTTTCACGGCGCAGGCGCGCATCATCAATGGCGCGTTCGACCACCATCAAAAGGCGGTCAGTATTGAACGGTTTTTCGATGAAGTCATAGGCACCGATGCGCGACGCTTCGAGTGCCGTTTCAATATTACCGTGACCGGAAATCATCACGACCGGGACTTCGCTGTGCTCGCGCTTGATCAGCTTAAGCGTCTCGATGCCATCGTGATCGCTTTCATCCATCCAGATATCAAGCACCACAAGGCTCGGCCGACGGGCGGCAACCTCTGACAGCGCGCCCTGGCTTGATCCTGCCTGACGGGTTGTATAACCCTCGTCCTCGAGGATGCCTGATATCAGAGCCCGGATATCTTCTTCATCGTCGACAATAAGAATGTCGTGCGCCATGTCGTGACCAAATCAATCTTTTTCTTGTTTCGATTTTGACAACTAAATCAATTGCCTGAGGAATGTGCGTCCGAAGCCATACTATCAATTTCGGCTTCTACAACCTTTGGGAAAGATAGCGTAATCGTAGCTCCGCTTTCAACGCCGTCGGAGAGTATAAGCTCTCCACCATGGTCTTCCATGATTTTCTTTACGATCGCCAATCCAAGCCCGGTTCCCTTTGATCGGGTGGTGACATAGGGCTCGGTCAGGCGTTCGCGATGTTCTGCCGGAAGGCCCTTGCCGTTATCCGACACAGCCACAAAAACGCGTTGATTGTCGGGCGACACCGCGACTGAAATCTCGATCTTGCCAGGTGGCACTTCACCCTCTGTGGGCTTTTCACGGCCTTCAATCGCCTCTGCCGCATTCTTGAGCGTATTGGTCAGGCATTGATTGACCTGATGCGCATCACACGAAATTTGCAGATCTTCGATGCCACTGCGGTCAAAATCATAAGTGATATTGCTGTGCGCCTGTTTTTGCAGGAAGACCGCACTTTTCACCAGCTCACCGATGTTTTCCAATCGCATGGTTGGTGATGGCATGCGGGCAAAGCTGGAAAACTCGTCGACCATCCGCCCGATATCGGAAACCTGTCGGATGATCGTATCGGTACAGGTCGTAAAGACTTCCTGATCATCAGTGATTTGCTTCAGATACCGGCGCTTCAAACGTTCTGCTGAAAGCTGGATCGGTGTCAGCGGGTTTTTGATTTCATGGGCGATACGGCGCGCGACATCAGCCCAGGCTGCCATACGCTGTGCGGTCTGAAGTTCCGTGACATCGTCAAAGGTCACGACATAGCCAAACACCGTGCCATCATCGGCCCATTCCGCTGTCACACGCGCCATCAGTGTCAGGTTGACACCATCACGGCGAATTTCGATCTGGCGTGGCTTGCTGCGATCTCCGTCGCGGGCAAAATCGTCAAACAGTGGCTGAAACTCCGGAATAACGTCGGTCAGTTCCTGTGCCAGGTAATCCTCAAGATCAACGCCAAGAAGATCCGATGCACTGCGGTTTGGAAGATCAATCTTGCGTGCCGGATCAAGGCCAATCACGCCGGCGGTAACCCCGCCAAGGATGGCCTCGGTAAAGCGACGCCGTTCATCGTTCAGCCGGTTGGCTGCAATCAGTTCATTGCGCTGGGTTTCAAGCTGGGCTGTCATGCGGTTAAACGCACGACTAAGCGCTTCAAGCTCATCGCCCTGCCCGTCAAGCGGCACACGGAAAGACAAATCCCCGTCGCGCACACGTTCCGCGCCGGTAATCAACTGCGACACAGGCTGGACCAAACGGGTTGCCACCATAAGGCCCAGCGTCACAGCCGCCAAAAGCAGCACAACAGAGATCAGAACGAAGATCATGACAAAGGTAATCACAATCCCCGAACGTTCACCTTCAAGACTTTCATAGGCATCAACCGCACGCCGGGCCTTGTCGATGCGATCCAGAACGTTGGGGTCGACAAAACGACCAACCAGCAAGAAAGCATCAATAAAGCTTGGGATTTTGGCGATTGCGCGGATGCGGTTATCGCTTGAACCGATCATCAGAACAACGTCTTTCTGACGTGCTTCGTCAAAGACTTCCGGTGGCACCGAAACCTGATTGGTATCGTAGGAAAAACTGTATTCGGATTGGGCGATAATCTGACCGGATCCGTCGACCATCATCACTTCCGGCAACCCGCGCGCCAGTGCCTGATCGGTCAGAAAGTTCGAAATGCGGTCCGGACTGGTCGAAAAATTGACGCCGAAACGCTGCAAGTCACTGGTGGTTGCCAAGGCATCCGCGCGGATCAGTTCCTGATGTTCGCGCAAATAGGCATCGGCAATCACCATACTTTCTTCAACGGCGGTTCTGATGCGGTCGCTAAACCAGCCCTGAATACCGAAATGCAGGAAAAGTGCCGAGAATATCGCAACCACAATCGCCGGTGTCACTGCGACCAGCGAAAACATCAAAACCATACGGGTATGAAGCTTGGCCCCGGCAACCCCGCGCCGGCGTTCCACCCAGATCTGGACAAGCTTGCGCGCCACAAGCGTCGCCAAAAGCAACACCAACACAAGGTCGATGTTTAGCAGCAACAAAATCAGGCGCGGATCAGGCCGGAATGGCGCCGTCCCGGTCATCGCCAGGTAGGTCGCCGTTACCGAAACAAGGGCAGAAGTAACCAATCCAAACGCAAAACGCCGTGACTGTCCCAGCCGCCCCAGAAACCGTACAAAGCCCGACCGCAAGAACCGGTTGGAGATCGAACGGTCGGTATTATTCATTTCGTGCCCCTGACGACTTCCAGTCCAAGATCACGGATCTTCTTGCGCAGCGTATTGCGGTTAAGGCCAAGAACCTCTGCCGCCTTGACCTGATTGCCCCGCGTTGCTTCAAGTGTGACGTTCAAAAGCGGACGCTCCATTTCCCGCAAAATGCGATCATAAAGACCGTTCGCAGGCAGATCGTCATCATGGGCATCAAAATATTCGCGAACATGGCGTTCTATGGATTCTGAAAGCGACTGTGGTTCCGCAGTCGGTGCGGCTTCGCTGATATTATTCTCGGAAAACTCGGTCTCGATGACATCGACACCGATGACATCATGCGAATAAAGTGCCGTCAGGCGCCGTACCATGTTTTCAAGTTCTCGGATGTTGCCCGGCCAGCGATGCGCTTTTAGGCGCGCCATCGCTTCGGACGACAACGTCTTGCGCGGAAGGCCTTCTTCACTGGCCTGCATCAGGAAGTGATTGACCAGTTCCGGAATATCTTCCAGCCGTTCACGCAGCGACGGCAGACGGATCGGCACGACATTCAGGCGATAGAACAAATCTTCACGGAACGTGCCTTCGCGGATCAGCTTGCGCAAATCACGGTGCGTGGCCGCAACAATGCGCACATTGACCCGAATGGGCGTACGCCCGCCAACACGGGTGTACTCACCTTCCTGCAATACGCGCAGCAAGCGGGTCTGCGCTTCAAGCGGCATGTCGCCGATTTCATCAAGAAACAGCGTCCCGCCCTCGGCCTGCTCAAACCGGCCGACCTTGCGTTCGTTTGCACCGGTGAAGGCACCTTTTTCGTGACCGAACAGCTCGCTTTCGATCAATTCGCGCGGGATGGCGGCCATGTTGATGGCAACAAACGGACCATGACGGCGTCCGCCATATTCATGCAATGCGCGCGCAACCAGTTCCTTGCCCGTACCGCTTTCCCCGGTCACCATCACGGTCAGGTCGGTATTCATCAGACGCGCCAGCGCACGATAAATTTCCTGCATCGCCGGCGAACGGCCGATCAGTGGCAGGCGATCATCGCCCTCCTCATCCTCGGACTTACCAGTTTCATTTGCCTGCGGTGTCTCAAGTGCGCGATCAACAATCCCCATCAACTCATTAAGATCAAATGGTTTTGGAAGATACTCAAACGCGCCGCGCTGGGCGGCCTTCACCGCTGTCATCAGCGTATTCTGAGCACTCATGACAATAACGCGAAGGTCCGGGCGCAGCTTGCGAATGCGCGGCACCATATCCAACCCGTTCTCGTCAGGCATCATCACATCGGTAATCACCAGATCGCCATCCCCATCGGCGATCCAGTCCCAAAGTGTGCGGCCATGGCCAGTACTGCGGACTTCGTGTCCCTGACGCGACAATGCCTGCGTCAGGACAGTGCGAATGGCCCGATCATCGTCGGCAACCAGAATTCTCGCAGGGCTCGTACTCATGCGGTTTCTTCCCTGTTATTGATTATGATCGGATCAGCGGCCCCCTCGGCCAATGCCCGATTGTAAATTGGCAGCATGATTTGAAACTCTGCACCTCCCCCGGGTACATCTTTCACTTCAATCACACCGCCATGGTCATTGATAATTTTCGCAACCAGCGCAAGACCAAGTCCCGATCCGGTTGGTTTTGTCGTCACAAACGGGTCAAACAGGCTTTCGCGCATGTCTTGTGGAATACCCGGCCCGTTGTCACGCACCGACACCACCAGCGGCAGGTGAACGCGCGCGTCACCGCCAGCCACGGCAAGGCGGATACCATGCTGATAGCGGGTCGAAATGGTAATAACACCGTCCTTCGGATCGACTGCCTCACCGGCATTCTTGATCAGGTTCAAGAACACCTGAACAAGCTGATCCCGATTGCCAAATACCGGCGGCAAGGACGGATCGTAGATTTCTTCGAATGTCAGGTTCTTGGCAAAGCCATTTTCGGCCAGACGACGCACATGCTCGAGAACCGTATGGATATTAACAGCCCCGCGTTCCAGCGGCTTGTCAGAGAAAATCTCCATCCGGTCAACAAGTTCGACAATGCGGTCGGCTTCATCACAAATAAGGCGCGTCAGCACGCGATCATCTTCGTTGCTGGTTTGCTCAAGCAACTGCGCGGCACCACGAATACCCGAAAGCGGGTTCTTGATCTCATGCGCCAGAATGGCCGCCATGGCACTGACAGAGCGTGCTGAATTTCGGCTCAGCAACTGGTTGTCGATCTTTTGCGCGATCGAACGCGGCTCAAAAGTCAGAACCGCACAATCGCTGTCATCAGGCATGGAGCCAACCGTCAGATTGACCGTGTGTTTGCCGATTTTGGGGCTTTCGATCAAAAGATTATGATCGGCAACCAAAGTTGCCTCATCAACGGCCTGTCTGATCAGGGAAAAAACAGGGCTGTCCTGTGGGATGAAATCCGTCAGGTCACTGCGGCACAACACGGCGGCACTGGTGTTAAACAGTTGCTCGGTGGCCTGATTGACAAACTTGATTTTGCCATCCCGGTTGGCCACGACAACAGCACTCGCAATCGCGTTCAGAACGCCGGTCGGGTCGACCCCATTGCCTTTTCCAAATCCCAGTCTCATGCATATCTTCCCCGACAACAGTTTTTGACCGTCGCCATATTATTGTTATGAGGTAATCAGGCGGCTGCCTGATCCAGTTTGATTTCGTTTTCGATCAACCGTTCATAGAACGACCGGATTTGATTTTTGACTTCGGCTGGGTCATCCAACACATTGACAACACGACGAAATTCCGTCGCGTTGCGCAGGCTATTGCAATACCACGCCAGATGTTTGCGTGCGATGCGAACACCCTGACGGCCATGATGATCAATCATCGCATCATAGTGACGCAGGATGGTCTGAAGCTGAACTTCAAGTGTTGGCGCCGGAAGCTTTTTCCCCGTCGCAAGATAGTGCGAAACCTGAGCAAGGAACCACGGGCGCCCCTGTGCCCCACGACCGATCATGACCCCGTCGGCACCGGATCGTTCAAGCAGTTCCTTGGCATCTTCTTCGCTGTTTACATCGCCGTTGCCAAGAACCGGGATTGAAACTGCGTCTTTGACAAGTGCAATCGCATCCCAGTCGGCATCGCCCTTATAGAACTGGCAGCGCGTGCGCCCATGAATGGTCAGCATCGCAATCCCCAGATCCTCGGCAATGCGGGCAAGCTTCGGGGCATTGCGGTTATCATCATCCCAGCCAAGACGCATTTTCAACGTCACCGGAACTGATACCGCATCCACCGTCGACTTGATAATATCGGCGGCCAGCTTTTCATCACGCATGAGTGCCGAGCCGGCATAGCCCTTGGTCACCTTCTTGGCCGGGCACCCCATATTGATATCGATGATCATGGCCCCGCGGGCTTCGTTCATCTTGGCTGCTTCGGCCATTTCTTCGGGTTCGGTGCCGGCAAGCTGAACCGAAAGCGGACTTTCAGCAGCACAATCACCATGCATTTTACGGACTTCTTTTTCATGCCGCTGGATGCGGGTCATGGCATCCGACGCAATCATTTCGGACACAACAAGATGTCCGCCAAACTGGCGGACCTGTTGCCGAAACGGAAGGTCAGTCACACCTGACATCGGTGCCAGCACAACATTCTCTGGCACATGTACAGAACCGATCTGCAATGACATGAAGGAATTCCAATTGCCTAAAACTTGGGCAGATTAATAAAACTGGCCACCACATGCAACAACTCTCAGCCTGTTGTTGCAATTATCGTTGTTTCAAACCTGAAAATTCTAGGAAAATCCGACGAAAGTTCAACATTGCCGGGACTAACCATCCGATCAGGAATGCTTGTCCATGCCTGAATAATGACTAGCAATTATGCATACATCAAAAGGATGATCGTAAAAATTGAGCAAGACACAATCTGGCAGGGCTATCTGGTCGCCCTGCTTTGGGGCTAGCCGATGATATAGCCGGTTACCAACCGAACGCCCGGAAACGCCAAGGTCAGAAGCAACCAGGCGCCAAGAACAAAGCGTACGGCCATGCGTCCGCGCAAGGTGGAGCGTTCATGGATAAAGATCAGCACACAAATGGTCGCAAAACCCAGCAAGGTCAGAAGCATCTTGTGGTCGATTTCCCACAGGCTCTGACCTTCAACATACCGAAGCGCAAAGCCTGAAATGATCCCGATGATCAGGATCCAGGCCGACCATTTTAAAAACCCGACCAACATGTATTCACTGTCGCGCAGCGGCGGCAGACGTCGGCTCCAGCGGGTCGGCTTGCGTTTTTTCAGGGCATATTCCTGAACGACATACGCCATCGCCGCAATCGCTGCCAAAGTCACAAGCGCATAGGTGATCAATGAACTGCCGATATGCGCCCAAAGCCAACCGGAATAAAGTGCCGGCCCATCGACGGTTTCAGCAACGTTGTTGCCAAACACCCGGAAGACCGCCGCCAAAACCGCGAAAAGAAGAAGATAGCCGCCGATATACCCAGCCAATCGCCAGACCTGATGCGGGCCTTTGCAAATCACCAGACCACCAAAGATCAGGATTACGGTTAGTTCCGACCAATGCAGGGCCGCGGCAAAGCCACGGGACTGAACTTCCTCGCCGGTAACCCCCAGCAACACCATCGTGCCAACAGCCGCCAGACAAATCGATGCATAAAGCCAGATATCACGCCGTGGTTCAGGGCGCATGATCTGTCCGGTCAGGGGCAACAGGGCAAGGATATGGATATATGCTGCAAGCATCTTGAAACCCGTTTCAGTCTCCGGGATCAATCGCGACCCCGATATTGCATTTGCCGACTTGGCAAAACCTCCGCAGAAAGATAGCCTGCGGCGCACTCACGACAAGCTATGGCTTTATGTTTATGACCCAAAAAACAGGCGTTGTCATCGTCGCTGCCGGCAGCGGTAGCAGATTTGGCGACCCGATACCAAAACAATATCACATGCTTGGCGGCAAAAGCATTCTTGCACATTGCATCGAATGCTTTGCACGACATACCGATCCCGACCTTATTCAGGTGGTCTATAATCCCGCCCATCAGGACTGGTATGAAAGCGCAACAGCGACCTTGAATGAAACCGGATCACTCCCCTCGCCGGTGCCAGGTGGTGACACCCGACAGCAATCGGTTCTGAACGGATTGCGCGCCCTTGAGGACAAGGGACCGGATATCGTTCTGATCCACGACGCAGCACGCCCGGGGATATCCGATGACGTGATTGATCGGGTTATGACAGCGCTTCAGACCCATCCGGGGGCGATACCCACCCTGCCCGTGGCGGATACCATCAAGCAGACAGATCGGGATGGCGTCATCACCAAAACGATTGCACGCGAAACCCTGCAACGTGCGCAAACCCCACAGGGGTTTGATTTCAAAACGATTCTCGATGCGCATCAGAAATTCGAAGGCCAAGAATTCACCGACGACGCAGCCCTGCTGGAGGCCATCGGGCTTGATGTGATCTGCGTTGCCGGGACCACCAACAATGACAAGATCACCCATCGGGATGATTTTGGCCGGGCACAAAGCTGGGCTAATACGACAGACAAGGAAACAGCGCATATGTCGCAAGAAGAATATCGGGCTGGCACCGGATTTGATGTTCACCGCTTCGCGCCGGGGGATCATTGCATCCTTTGCGGGGTAAAAGTCCCGCACAGCGCGCGCCTTGAAGGCCATTCTGATGCCGATGTCGGCCTGCATACCCTGACCGATGCCATTTTGGGCGCGATTGGTGCTGGCGACATTGGCCAACACTTCCCGCCAAGCGACATGCAATGGAAAGGTGCGGCGTCTGACATCTTCCTCAGACACGCGGCAGACCTTGTGCGCAAGCGTGGCGGGCGGATTGTGAATGTCGACGTGACGCTGATCTGTGAACGTCCGAAAATTGGGCCACACACCCCGGCAATGCGCCAAAAAGTCGCGGAAATTCTTGGGATTGATGTGGACCGCGTCAACGTCAAGGCCACCACCACCGAACGACTTGGCTTTACCGGGCGCGAAGAAGGCATTGCGGCACAGGCAGCCGTCAGTGTTGCCCTTCCGATCAACTGATCAACCGCGAAGACCAACAAACAAAGGGCAGGATCAAAATCCTGCCCTTTTGCATTTCAAGGATATGCGTGCATCAACAGCTTAGGACGCGGCCTTGTCGCCTTCTTCCTCTGGCAACTGGTGTTTCATCAGCACCGGCACCTGCGCCATGCCAAACACCATGGTGATCGGCATAATGCCCCAAACCTTGAAGGCCACCCAGGTATCGGTGGAGAAATTGCGCCAGACGATTTCGTTGACCACGGCAAGAAACACAAAGAAGAACGCCCAACGCCAGGTCAGAATACGCCAACCTTCATCGGTTGCCTTAAACGCGCTTTCCAGAACCAGCTTCAGGAACAGTTTTCTTGCTGCCAGTCCGCCAAACAGGATGCTGGCAAACAGCAAGTTCACAATGGTCGGCTTGATCTTGATGAACAATTCATCATCAAGATACAGCGTCAGACCACCAAACACGATGACAAACACCCCACCAATCAGCGGCATCACCGGGATGGCTCGCGCCAGCGCATATGACGTCGCAAGTGCTACGACGGTGGCGGCGACGAACACTGCCGTTGCTGTCATCAGGTTGGTCGTTGCATTCACCGCAAAAAACAGGACCAACGGCCCCATTTCGAGGGCCATTTTGGTAAGCTGGTTCATTAACTCGCATCATCCCATGGAATAAATTTGCGCCATCCTAGGGGGCATGCCCACCAGATGCAATCACATCAGCCGTGATCCGGATCCCAATTGGGTTTGCAGCCATGAAACATAATCGTGATTGCCCCGCCCCAACGGGAGCTCAAGAATACAGGGGACCTCGTAGGGGTGGTGATCTTCGACCCATTGCGCCAATTCAAGCGCCTTGGTTTTTGACGTTTTAAGGATAACCACCACCTCGGTTTCTTCCTCGACATCGCCATCCCATTCATAGATCGCAGTCATATGAGGCAAGACGTTGGCACAGGCCGCAAGTTTTTCGCGAATAGCACCACCCGCAATCACACGCGCCATATCCATGTCCGGCACCGTGACATACAGAAATGACATCTCACTTGGTTGGAACTCTTCTGGCGTCATTGCGATTGCTCCATGGTTGATAATCCGTCACACTGATCAGGGTCAGGACCTAACATCCGATGTTTGTATCACCAATCATATCATAACGGTGCGAGGAGTACCGATGACGGGGAAAAAACATTCGAAACCGACCGATGTGCAGCTTGAATGGCTGCGCCGTGGTCTTAGCCAGCCCGGTGGCAAATTGCCGCTTTTTGACGGCAATGGCAAACAGATCAGCGAAAAAACGGTTCGAAGCTGTATTGATCATGGCTGGGCGGCACCGTGGTTTGACAACCCTGTCAAGCCCGATTGGCTGATCTGCAAGCTGACGGACGAAGGGCGTCGGGTCGCCAGTGCAGGCAATTAACGTTCCCTTCCCTACGCTTGGCCTTCCAATGCCGTAAAATCCTGACCGATCTGATCCGATCCCGATGATTTCGGGTATCAGACTCATCTTGCTGATGGCAACAGATGGGTAAAGATCATGCCGATATTGCTGCGAAACATGTTCCGGGTGGTTACTGTTCTGGGGGCATTACTGAGCCTTCCGCAGGCGGCTGCCGCCTCCGACGAAGCATGGCAGATCTGGCAGTCTGACGGTGTTCATGCCTTGATGCGCCATGCCATTGCGCCGGGCACTGGTGATCCGGCAAACTTCACCGTTGGTGATTGCACGACACAACGCAATCTGGACGACACCGGCCGCCAACAAGCGCGAGAAACAGGCGATCGCATCCGCGCCATGGGGATTGAATTAACCTTAATCCTGACAAGCCAGTGGTGCCGATGCGTTGATACCGCACGGTTGCTTGATCTTGGTCCGGTGACCGAGGAGCCCGCACTAAATTCCTTTTTCCGCAATCGCAGCACAGAAGCGGCACAGACCGCCGAAATCAAAGCAAAGCTTGCCAGCCTTTCTGGTGATGAAAAGCTGTTACTGGTGACCCATCAGGTGAACATCACCGCCCTGACCGACATTTTCCCGCGGTCCGGTGAAATCATTCTGTTCAGGATGTCTGATGATGGCAAGGAACTAAAAGTTCTTGCGCGCCTGATGCCGTAACATCCCAAGACGCGAAATTTCGCAATAATATCAAAGGGGAGATAATTGGTCGGAGCGAGAGGATTCGAACCTCCGACCCCCTGCACCCCATGCAGGTGCGCTACCAGGCTGCGCCACGCTCCGACCGTAGAGTTGCGCCGTTTGGCGCGGCTCGATAAATAGCGGCGCCACGCCAAAGACGCAAATGGTTTTTATGGATTTTTTTTAACGTCCTGCAGGCCTGTGCGCAGGATCGCCTGAAGTTCTTCGAGTTCGCCCAAAACAGCTTTCAGCGCTGTTTTGTCCTGACCGGAGACACTGGTCATTCCAGACACAGCTGTACCTGGCGCCATATCCGATGCGCCCGTCTCTGCGTCCTGGCCGGTTACAGCGATTTCCGATGGCAACTTGCCCTTGTTCTGATCAAGGAGCTTTTGGACCCCCTTGATCGTAAAGCCCTGATCGTGCAGCAGCGTGCGAATATGGGCAAGGAAATCAATGTCTTCTGGACGATAATAACGTCTGCCCCCTGCCCGTTTCATCGGCTGGATCTGGGGAAACTTGGATTCCCAGAACCGCAGGACGTGCTGCTGAAGACCAAGCTCCTTTGCAGCCTCGCTAATTGTGCGAAAAGCAGAGTCAGACTTTGCTGTCCGGCGGGAAGTTCCCGCCGCAGCCCCCAAGTTCGTTTTCATGACTTCTTTTTCTTAAGCGTTAATTCGGGCTTTCAGGACCTGTGAAGGCCGGAAGACAAGCACCTTACGCGGAAGGATCGGTACTTCTTCACCCGTTTTCGGGTTTCGTCCGATACGCTGACCTTTCTGACGAACAGAGAAACTTCCGAAAGAGGAAATTTTTACAACTTCGTCCTTGATCAGTGCCGATGAAATTTCATCGAGAACAGTTTCAAGCAGCTGGGCGGATTCATTCCGCGACAGACCAACTTCCTGATAAACGGCTTCCGCGAGATCCGCACGGGTAATCGTTGTTTCCGACATGACAGGCCGCCTCCTAATTACGGGACTTAATTTACAAGGCTATATCTGGTAGCGAAATCACTCAATATCAACAGGATACAATGCTTTTTGACGGAATGTTGTGAAAATTAAGAATTTCACGTGAATTTGTGTCATTCCGCACAAATGGTCCGGCTTTACCAACGCATTATCGATGCGCCCCAGGTAAAACCGCCGCCCATGGCTTCCAGCACGACAATATCACCGCGTTTGACACGTCCATCATGGACAGCCTCGGCCAGTGCCAATGGGATTGACGCCGCAGACGTGTTGGCGTGACGATCAACCGTCACAACCACCTTATCCTTGGAAATACCAAACTTGCGCGCCGTACTATCAAGAATGCGTTGGTTGGCCTGATGCGGTACAAGCCAGTCAATATCGCCCGGCTCAAGGCCGGTATCGGCCAGAACTTCGCGGATAACGCTGGCAAGGTTTGTCACAGCGTGGCGGAAGACTTCCTGACCTTCCATGCGCAAATGCCCGACGGTCTGGGTCGCAGACGGTCCGCCATCAACATAAAGAAGCTCATACTTGCTGCCATCGGAATGCAGACGGTTGGCAAGAATACCCACGTCTTCAATCGTGCCCGTGCCTTCAACGGCCTGCACAACGACGGCCCCCGCACCATCGCCAAACAGCACGCAGGTCCGGCGATCTTCCCAATCAAGGATACGCGAAAAAGTCTCCGCCCCGATAACAAGCGCGGTTTTGGCCTGACCGTTACGGATATACATATCCGCGGTCGTCAGCGCATAGATAAAGCCAGAACAGACCGCCTGCACATCAAAGGCGAACCCTTTGACCCCAAGACGATTTTGCACCTTGGTGGCTGTCGCCGGAAATGTGTTGTCCGGGGTCGCAGTCGCAACAATGATCAGATCGATGTCATCAGATGTGACACCGGCATGTTCCATCGCGCTTTTGGCAGCAGCAAAGGCAAGATCACTGGTGGTTTCACCTTCGGCTGCGATGTGACGCTGACGAATGCCCGTACGGGCAACAATCCATTCATCTGACGTGTCAACGCGCTTGGCCAGATCATCATTGGTTACAACGTTTGCAGGCAAATATGAACCGCAACCAATAATGCGAGAACGAGTTGTCATGATTTGGGGACCGCCGGTTTTCTGTTTTTCTGGTGGGTTAATCAGTTGGCTTGACCAACAGGAACGGCAACGTCTTCTTGCTCCGCATTTTCAAGGCCGCTCATGGCCTCTTCAAATAGTGCAAGCTCGTGCTTGATGCTGTCATTGAGGTTGTTCACGATCAGATCGTGGCAAACCCCGATGGCGTTGGAAAAACCAAGCGCGTCAGTGCCGCCATGGCTTTTGACCGCAATACCATTCAGGCCAAGCAACATGGCCCCGTTATAACGGCGCGGATCCATGCGATCACGGAAACGCTGCAGCGAACGACGGGCAAGAAGATAACCGATCTTGGCAAAGAACGAACTTTTGAACGTCTCGCGCAGGAAATGCACCAGCAGACGCGCAGTACCTTCTGCGGTTTTCAGCGCAACGTTGCCGGTAAACCCGTCAGTCACGATCACATCGACCGTACCCTTGGCCAGGTCATCCCCTTCAACAAAGCCCTCAAAACGGATCGGCAGATCAATGTCGCGCAAAATCGCCGCGGCTTTCTTGACCGACTCATTCCCCTTGAGTTCTTCGATACCAACATTGAGCAAACCGACAGACGGTTTTTCAAGGCCAAACAGGATCCGTGTGAACACTTCACCCATCAGGGCAAACTGCACAAGGTTGTGTTCGTCACATTCGATGTTTGCGCCAAGGTCAAGCATCACCGTCTCGCCGCGCTGTGTCGGCATATAGGTGGCAATTGCCGGGCGATCGATGCCGCGGACAGTTTTCAAAACGAACTTGGCCATCGCCATCAGCGCACCGGTATTCCCGGCAGACACGACACCCTGTGCGTCGCCCTCTTTGACGGCGTTGATGGCAAGACGCATGCTGGAATCACGGCGCTGGCGAAGCGCGACGGAAGGTTTGTCTTCCATCATGACTTCCTGCGAAGCGTGGCGGATGTCGCTGACAGCTTCCAGTGTTGGATATTTGGCCAAAAGCGGTTTGAGTTTCGCTTCATCACCAAACATCAGAAACTTGAGATGGGGCAAACGCTTGAGCGCAATTTCGGCACCAGCCAAAACCATCTCAGGCGCGTGGTCTCCTCCCATCGCGTCAAGTGATATGCAAACCTGTTCAGGCAACGTATTCTCTTATGGTTGTTCTAAAATCTCTGAACCGGGTATCCGGCAGGCAAGCCAATAGGCAAAGCTTGTCATCAATGGGCCGGAACGCCCGTAATTACCGGAATTCTCCACCAGATACAAGGTAAAGCACATTCCGGCTGCCCACACCATAACAGCGTGAACTCGATCATAGTGCAGTCAAAATGTGAAATGCCGGTAAATACCGGCATATTCAACAAGCCTAATCATCAGACGTTCCCGCCTGGATGACCACTATTTTTTCTTTTCAAGCTGTTCTTTAAGGCCTGCAAGCTGCGCAAACGGGTTGGGTTTGTCGGCGTCGGCCTCTTCTTCGGTCTGGATCGAGTCCGGCAGCTCCGCATCATCCTTGCGCGGATACGGGTCCATCGCAACGGCAAGGAACTGTGCAACAACCTCGCCCAGATCAATCATGCCATCAACAAGCGGTTCGGGCTGTTCAAGCAGCGCCATCAATTCGGCTTCCGACAGATTTTCAAGATCGTCCGGGTTTGACGGCATGTCTTCTTCGGAAACATGCGGCGAGAAAAGAACTTCGACCGTATCTTCAACGGTTTCCGGCACGGGCTCCAGTGTTGCGACACAGCGCTGAACGATTTCGGCACTCATCGGGCCACGCACGGTAACTTCGCCGTTTGACGCGGTTTTAACTTCGAGCTCGGCGCGCAGGCTATCGATGGAAACCAGCTCGAACCGTTTGGCCAGTTCGGCACGTTCCTTTTCATTGGCTTCAATAACAAGTTTCTCTTTGCCACTGACCATTTCATCGGTTTTGACAATACGGGAAAACTCGGGGGTAAAATTATCAGGCATCAGGTCGTTCTTTCTCGTGCGAGTCAGATACAGCAACAGCCGGGACATCGGGAAAATGAACCGCGCCGTTCTGCATTTGCAAAATGGTTTGATTTTCAAGGCTGGTCAGCGCGTCGTGGATATAGCCGACCATCGCCATAAGTTGTTCATTGCTGACATTACAGTCAGCGTAAAGATTACGGTCCAGTGCGGCGGCAAGCTCGGCTGCGCCAGACTGAACACCTTCTTCATAGGCAACAATGCGCCCATGGTAGGATTCAGACATCTTGCGGATCCGTTTCAGGATACCGACATCGCCGATCCCCATTTCACGCATGTTCTGATCAAGATCAGAAAACATCACATCAAAGATGCGCTGTGCAAGATCACGGTCACCATCATCGGCCTTCAAACGGCGAAACAGGATGAATGCATGAACGAGAATAAGGTCAAAGCGCCCTTCCATCTTATCGGGAACGCCAAGCTTTGCGTAGAAGTCCGGTTGGCGCGCCTGGGTTACCATTGCCGTGTAAAGCTCGAACGCAGCAGTTTGCTTGCGGTCTTTTTTCTTAAGCCATCCAAACAACAGTAACACTCCTTCGTTGACATTCCTGTCGTGGCACGCAGAATGCCGTAAATCTCATTGGGGCATGTCTGCCCCATGCATTGCCCGGCAATATCATGCGCCTCGCGCAGAAACTCAAGGCAATTCCGGTTTCGCTTCAAGAAGAGGGTCGCTCAGGTGAGCTTCATGGATAACAAAACTACCCGCATTCCCCTGATCATGCTGGCAGGGCTGGCTATTGCCTTTGTCGCTGCCTGCAGCCCCAGAATTGCGACCCGCGGCCACGCGCCGGACCCAGAACAGCTTGAACAGATCTCTGTCGGAGAATCGACCAAGGGTGATGTGACCAATATTCTGGGATCGCCATCATCGGTTGCCGCCTTTGACGAAAATGTCTGGCTTTATATTTCCAGTGTGACCGAGACCGTTGCGTTTTTCGAACCTGAAACCGTCCAGCAGAAAGTCATTCTGATCAGCTTCGATGCGGCCAATCGCGTCGAAATCCTGAGTGAATATGACCTCGAAGACGGCAAACCGGTTATCCCGACGGACCGCGTTACACCGACTGCCGGTCGTGAAATCACGATCCTGCAACAGCTGTTCGGCAACCTCGGCCGCTTCAGCGAGCAGAAATAAGCCGGCTGAGCCGATCAAGAGATCTGTCGTTATTTAAAATGGTCGAACCCGCCATCTGCGAGTTCGGCCATTTTTCCATCCGTCCCGATCAGTGATACAACACCAACTTCATCCGTCACCCCGCCGATGACGGTGAACGCATCGCCCAGGGCAGCAACATCATCGGGTGCGCCAGCAATCAGAAGTTCGTAATCATCACCGCCCGCAAGAATGCGCGACCACTGGTCTTCATCACCATCCAGCACAGCGCGCGCTGCCTTGGATAACGGAACAGCATCGCGGTTGATCACAAGACCGACACCCGAAGCAGAGCAAATTTTGCGACAATCCCCTGCAAGCCCGTCGGAAATATCCATGGCAGCCAGGCGTCTTTCCGATGCGATACAGGCCGCACTTTCCGTCATCCGCGGCTGCGGCAACCAATAACGGTCTTTCAGGAACTCGGCCAAATCCGGGTCAAGATCGGGAAATTCGCCGTTCAGTAGTGCGAGCCCCAAGGCCGCATCACCCAACGTTCCGGTGACGGCCAAAACATCGCCCGGCTTTGCCAGATCACGTCGCAGGGCCCTGCCCGTTGGAACATAGCCAAATGCGGTCAGACTGAAGAATGTCGGACCCGGGGTTGCAACCGTATCTCCGCCCCAAAGTGAAACATCATAAGCCGCACAGTCTTCGCCAAAGCCCTTGGCAAATCGCGCAACCCAGTCATCAGAAAGATCGCGATTATAACCCGAACTCAAGACGACGCCGCCCGGTCGGGCGCCCATGGCCGCCAAGTCCGACAGGTTCACGCGCAGAACTTTCTTCGCGATCAGTTCCGGTTCATCAATGCTTCGGAAATGGACATCAGCCACCAGCGCATCGGTTGTGACAACAACCTCGTGCCCGGCTGGTGGTGAAAATACGGCCGCATCATCCTTCAAAGACAATGCGGCCGGATCACTTTGCGCAATGGGCGCAAAATGGCGCGCGATCAGTTCAAATTCGCCGGATCGCGCTGCCATATCAATTCTGTCCGGCTTCACCGGGACGCAAGGTTTTCCCGATGCGATCCAGCACGGCATTGACCAGCTTCGGTTCGTTCTCGTCAAAGAACGAATGCGCTGCGTCGACATATTCCGTGATGACAACCCGCATCGGCACGTCTTCACGTGCGATCAGTTCATACGTGCCCGCACGCAAGATGCTGCGCAGAACCGTCTCAAGACGCTGCGTGGTCCAGCCCTTTTCAAGCGCACCATTGATCAGCGCATCAAGATCGACCATGCGCGCGGCAACACCCTGAACCAGATCGGCGAAAAAGCCGCGATCCGGATCGATCAGGTCTTCGTTCGGCACATCAAGATCGCGACCACCCGTACCATCAAGGCGGAAGTCGGAATATTCGCGCACGATATCAGCGGCAGGCAGTTGCGAAAGCTCTGCCTGGTAAAGCGCCTGAATAGCGGCAAAACGCGCCGCGCTGCGCCGTTGTGCGGCTGATGCCTTTGATTTCTCGGTCATTACTTGTGATGTATTCCAAAGTGGTTTTGAACTTCAATCTGACGCAGAACAGCTTTGGCAGCTTCGCCGCCCTTGTTCTTTTCGTCAGCCTTGGCCCGTGCAAGTGCCTGCGCCTCGTTCTCGACAGTCAGGATGCCATTGCCGATTGCCAGGTTGTAGTCAAGGCAAAGCTGCATCAGCGCACGGTTGGCTTCTTCGCAAATGTGATCGTAATGCGTGGTTTCGCCACGGATAACACAACCCAGCGCAAGATAACCGTCATAGCGCGGACCGGTAGCCAGTTCTTCCATCGACTGCACAGCATAACGGATGGTAATTGGCACTTCAAACGCACCCGCGACCGAAATACGGTCCCATGTCGCGCCACCAGCTTGCAGCGTCGAAGCAGCCCCTTTGACAAGGTCTTCGACGATATGCGTGTAATACGGCGCATCCACAATCAGAATGTGGGGGGCGTTGCTCATGATTTTATTCCTCCGAGACGACAAGCGGACGCTGATCAACCAGATTTAGACCGAAGCCGTCAAGTCCTACAATGTGGCGTTTGGTATTTGAAAGCAGAATCATGTCGCGAATGCCAAGATCATGCAAGATTTGCGCACCAACACCATAGTCGCGCAAATCGCCATCACCGTTTTCATTCGCCAGTTCCTGACGCAGGGCATCGCCATCACCGCCATTCACCTCGATCAGTTTGGCAATCGAAGCAGACAGCGTGTTCGGGCGCGGTTCACGGATCAGGACAACCACACCACGCCCCTCCTCGCCGATCTGGCGCATGGCGGCCGAAAGTTGGCCCTGATGCCCCGTTTGGGTATCGCCCAAGACATCTTCTATCACATTTAGGGCATGCACACGGGTCAGAACCGGCGCTTCATCAGAAATATCGCCTTTAACCAGCGCAATATGTTCGGCATAGGTGACGTTGTTGACATAAAGATGCATGTCAAACTCGCCGCCATTCACACTTTTGATCTTGGTGGTGGCCTTACGCTGCACGACCTTTTCATGCTTGCGGCGATAGCGGATCAGATCGGCAATCTGCGCGATCTTGAGATTGTGTTTCTTGGCGAACTCGACCAGTTCTGGCAAACGCGCCATTTCACCCGAATCACTCATGATTTCACAAATGACACCCGACGGGTTCAGGCCCGCAAGGCGTGCGATATCAACAGAAGCCTCTGTATGGCCAGCACGTACCAAAACCCCACCCGGACGGGCACGAAGCGGGAATACATGGCCCGGTGTCACGATGTCGTGGCGACCAGCATTGGGATCAATTGCGACGGCCACAGTCCGCGCACGGTCCGGTGCCGAAATACCGGTGGTGACGCCGGTTTTGGCTTCGATCGATACGGTAAAGGCTGTTTCGTGGCGCGTGCCGTTATGCGCACTCATCATGGTCAGGCCAAGCTCGTCGCAGCGCTCAGACTCAAGCGTCAGGCAAATCAGGCCGCGGCCATGGGTTGCCATGAAATTGATGGCATCGGGCGTTGCCATCTGGGCCGGAATAACAAGATCGCCCTCGTTTTCGCGGTCCTCGTCATCGACTAGAATGAACATCCGGCCATTGCGGGCTTCTTCGATGACGTCTTCGATTGGCGAAAGATAATTATGCGGCATTGTTGATCAATCCTTGCCCAGCATGCGCGCGACGTAGCGTGCCAGCATATCGATTTCAAAGTTGATCCGGTCGCCCGGTTGCTTTGAACCCAATGTGGTTTCGTTTTGGGTATGAGGTATCAGATTGATACCAAATGTGTTTCCGTCAACCTCGTTGACAGTCAAAGACACACCTTCAAGTGTCACCGACCCCTTGGAGGCGATATATTTTGCAAAGGCCTCGGGCACTTCGAATGTCAGGCGCAAAGAGTCGCCTTCGGGTACGCGTTTGGTCAGCGTTGCAACGCCATCGACATGCCCGGATACGATGTGACCACCCAATTCATCGCCGACACGCGTCGCCTGTTCGAGGTTGACCTTGGATCCGACAACAAGATCACCCAGCGTTGTCCGCGACAGGCTTTCTGCCGATGCCTCGATGGCAAACCAGTCATCACCGGTTTCGATCACGGTCATGCAGGCACCATTGCACGCGATCGACGCCCCCAAAACGATCTTTGAGGTATCAAACGATGTGGTGAACTCAAACCGGGTGTCGCCGGTTTTCTTGATTGCGCGAACGGTTGCGATATCGGTGATGATGCCAGTGAACATTCATTTATTCCGCTATTTTATCGTAGGTTACCGCAATATCTGCACCAACTTCACGAACTGAAGTACGTTTGAAATGCGGTGCGTCTGCAAGCTGTTTCAAACCAAGGTCCGCAATCATTGCCTTGCCGTCACCACCAATCAGCGATGGCGCGACAAAATGAATGATACGATCGACAACTCCCGCCCTGATCAAACCGGCGGCAAGATTTCCGCCACTTTCAACAAGGACACGCGTCAGACCTTCATCTGCCAGCTTACGCAGGACATCATGTAGGTCCAGATGATCGCCTGCGCATCCCGCAGAAATCACTTTTACCGCAGTTTTTTCAAATTTTTCCGATAGTTCGGCGAAATTCTTGTCGGCTGTCACCACCCATGTCGGCACATCGTCGGTCGTCTCGACAAGCCTGGCAGTAACCGGTACGTCGCCTGCGCGGTCCAGAATGACACGCACCGGCGATTGATACTCCCGCCCGGCAATGCGACAAGTCAAACTCGGATCATCGGCGATAACCGTCTTGGCACCAACCAGAATGGCGTCATGGTTGGCGCGCAGCATGTGACCGGCTTCGCGTGCGCTAGCACCCGTAATCCACTGGCTTTCGCCACTGGCCGTCGCAGATCGCGCATCAAGGGTCGATGCCAGTTTAAGGGTGACAAACGGACGGGAACGCTCGGCCTTGGAAAGGAACCCTTCATTGACACGGCGGGCCTCGTCGGCATAAAGCCCGACATCAACCTGAATGCCGGCATCACGCAACATTTCATGCCCTCTGCCCGACACGCGCGGATCCGGATCTGTCAGCGCGCTGACAACGCGCGACACCCCGGCTTCGATAAGACCGGTTGCACAGGGCGGCGTTTTGCCAACATGGCTACAAGGTTCAAGGGTAACATAGGCGGTTGCACCACGGGCCAGCGGACCGGCCAGATCAAGGGCAACACGTTCGGCATGCGGGCGGCCACCGGGCTGCGTGTGACCACGGCCAACGATGGTGCCATCAGAAGAAACAAGGACACAGCCAACCGACGGGTTAGGCCAGACATTTCCCAAACCGCGTTTTGACAGGCTCAATGCGACCCGCATGAAATGCCGGTCGTCTTCGCTAAACGCGGGGGCTGTCATTACTCTGCGTCCGCCTCTTCTTCCCCATCATGCATTTTTTCGACGAATTGTTCGAAGTCACGCGCTTCACGGAAATTCTTGTACACCGAAGCGTAGCGTACATAAGCCACCTGATCGAGGGCATTCAGCGCCTCCATCACCATTTCACCAATGGTATCGGTGGAAATATCGCTTTCGCCACTGCTTTCAAGACGGCGTTGAATGCCATTAAGGGCCTTCTCAACACGTTCGTCTTCAATCGGGCGTTTGCGACAGGCAAGAAAGATCGACCGCGCCAGCTTGTCGCGGTCGAACAATTCGCGTTGCCCGTCTGTCTTCACAACCATCAATTCACGCAACTGGACACGTTCAAATGTCGTGAAGCGCGATCCACAGGCAGGACAGAACCGGCGGCGACGAATGGCATGATGCTCTTCGGTCGGACGGGAGTCCTTAACCTGGGTATCGGTATGTCCGCAAAACGGGCAACGCATATTTTTATCTAAGCCTCAAATCGATCAGGAATAGATCGGGAAACGCTTGCAGAGGTCTTCAACCTTCGCACGGACGGCGGCCTCGACTTCGGCATTGCCTTCCGGGTTGTCGACCATGGCATCCAGAACGTCACCGATCAGTTCACCGATCTGCTGGAATTCGGCAACACCGAAACCACGCGTGGTACCAGCCGGCGTACCAAGACGCACGCCAGACGTAATGGTCGGCTTTTCGGTGTCAAACGGAATACCGTTTTTGTTACACGTAATGCCTGCACGTTCCAGTGCGACTTCCGCCGTGTTGCCTTTCAGGCCCTTCGGACGCAAATCCACCAGCATCAGGTGCGTATCGGTACCGCCGGTCACGATGTCAAAGCCACGTTTGACAAGGACTTCGGCCAGTGCCTTGGCGTTATCAACAACCTGCTGGGCATATGCCTTGAATTCCGGACGCAGTGCTTCTCCAAAGGCAACCGCCTTGGCCGCAATCACATGCATCAGCGGACCACCCTGCAGACCCGGGAAGACGGCGGAATTGATCTTTTTGCCGATCTCGAGGTTGTTTGACAGGATCATGCCGCCACGCGGACCACGAAGGGTTTTATGCGTGGTGGTGGTCACGACATCTGCATAAGGAAGCGGGCTCGGATGAACGCCACCGGCAACCAGGCCAGCAAAGTGCGCCATATCAACCATCAGCAAAGCGCCAACCTTGTCAGCGATTTCGCGGAAACGCTTGAAATCGATCTGACGCGGAATGGCCGAACCACCGGCAATGATCAGGGCTGGCTTGTGCTCGACCGCAAGGGCTTCGACCTGATCGTAATCAAGGGTCAGATCGTCTTCACGAACGCCGTACTGAACCGCATTGAACCACTTGCCCGACAGTGCCGGACGTGCGCCGTGCGTCAGGTGACCACCAGCATCAAGTGACATACCCAGAATGGTATCGCCCGGCTTGCAAAGGGCCAGCATCACCGCACCGTTTGCCTGCGCACCGGAATGGGGCTGAACGTTGACAAACTCGCAGCCGAAGATTTCCTTGGCGCGATCAATTGCCAGCTGTTCGGCAACGTCAACATATTCACAACCACCATAATAACGGCGCGAAGGATAACCTTCGGCGTATTTGTTGGTCAGGACAGTGCCCTGTGCCTCGATAACCGCTTTGGAAACGATGTTTTCCGAAGCAATCATCTCGATCTGGTTCTGCTGACGATCAAGCTCGTCGGTGACAGATTTGTACAGTGCCGGATCAGCTTCGGCCAAGCTGGTGGTGAAAAAGCCTTTGAACGACATGCGGGGGCCTCTTTCGATGCGATGTGACGGGTAACGATCCCTTAAGGAACCGCCTGCCCGTTCCGGTTGATGCCAGATGGCGAGAAAATCAGACGGAGCAGGACATTTTTGCGACGCGACCTTCATGACGACCGCCTTCGAATTCGGTCGACAGGAAGGTATCAACGCAATCAAGTGCCGTGGCTTCGCCAATAAGGCGGGCACCAAGGCAAAGAACATTTGCGTTGTTATGTTGACGGCAAAGTTCCGTGGAAAGACGGTCATGAACCAGCGCTGCGCGGATTTGCGGATAACGGTTGGCTGCCATGCTCATACCGATGCCAGATCCACAGACGAGAATACCCGCCTCGGCCTTGCCATCGATAAGGGCCTTGGCCACTGCCTGCGCATAATCGGGGTAATCAACCGAAGCCGAACCATCTGTGCCCAGATCAAGCACTTCAATCCCGCGCTTTTTCAAGGTTTCAGCAATGGTTGATTTCAGTTCCACACCACCGTGGTCGGAGGCAATCGCAAGGGTTTTGACGGTCATAGGCGTGCCTTTATTCAAAAGCAAAAGTTAAAATTTGAGCGCCTTGTAGCATATAGCGTCGGGGCTGCCAACGCGCAGCTCATGCAAAACAGCAAGTTTTCCAAACAGAACTGACGCAGTAAAACCGTTATGGTTCAAACGCTCCGTATATTGAACACATATGTCAGCTTTAACGCCGTCAACAAGGTCCATGCAGGTATCAGAATGCCGCCATGGCCGTAAAGTACGATCCAGCCATATAAACAGTATTATTGCGCAATCTGTTTGGTTGTATTTCCTGTACGGTCTGAAATTTAAGAGGGTTTAATCTTCTCTGCCAAAGCATAAACTTTAATATAACATCCCTATAAACCAAAACATGCTCTATTAAACAAATAACCTTGTGTTTTTCTGTGGTTTGACTATACCGATTGAATAGTGCATTAAGTTTAATGTGATTTATCAAATGAAGGATTACTTCAATTATGGCTGAAACCGAGAACAGCGTGCTTGATCGCGACGAACTTTTACAGATGACCGTCGACATTGTATCTGCCTATGTCAGCAACAATGCGCTTGCCGCGGCACAGATTCCGGAACTGATTTCGACTGTCTTTGCTTCTCTTGATGATATACACGGTGTTGAAAAAGAACCGGAACAGGAACCGTTGAAACCGGCTGTTCCGATCAAAAAATCTATTGGCGATGATTATATTGTCTGCCTCGAAGACGGCAAAAAGCTGAAAATGCTGAAACGTCACCTGCGCACGACCTACAACCTCACCCCGGAAGAATACCGTGCGAAATGGGGCCTGCCGGCAGATTACCCGATGGTCGCACCGAATTACGCCAAGCAGCGTTCGCAGTTTGCCAAGAAAATCGGTTTGGGTCGCAAGGCGAAATAACGCCTTCCCCAACCAAATACCGAAAGAAAAAACGCCGCCCTCATTCAGGGCGGCGTTTTTCGTATCCGACTGCAAAAGTCGGGTCAGCCCAGCTCTAGGCTGGACTGACCGTTCGCAGTTGATCACGGATTCTGGATAGCACCGTCGGTGTACTGACCGTCTTTCCAGGTGTAGATCCAGTAACCCGGAGCATCGACGTCGCCTTTGGCGTCAAACGAGATTTCGCCAAGAACGGTGTCGAATTTCTCGGAATGCAGGGCATCTACAACCGGCTCGAAGTCGGTCGAGCCAGCTTTGTTGGCAGCCTGAGCCCAAGCCTGGATCGCACCATAGGTGAACAGGGTGTAACCTTCCGGCTTGTAACCGATTTCGTCGAAGTATTTGACGAGGTCGGCGTTGCGCGGATCGGTTTCAATTGCAGGCGATGCGGTGAAGATGGTGCCTTCGCCGGAATCACCGGTAATTGCCCAATATTCAAGGGTGTTGATCGCGTCACCAGACATGACCATGGTGTCCATGCCCTGTGCGCGCATCTGACGAACGATCAGACCGAGTTCGGTGTGGTAACCACCATAATACAGAACTTCGATGCCTTCGGACTTCAGCTTGGTCACCAGAGCCGAGTAGTCTTTCTCAGCCGGGGTGATTGCTTCGTAAAGGGCTTCGGTTACGCCGTTCGCATTGAGGTTTTTCTTGGTTTCGTCAGCCAGACCTTTGGAATAAGCCTGTTTGTCGTGAACGATGGCGATTTTCTTGTCGCCATAGTTTGCAGCCAGGTATTTACCAGCAACTTCACCCTGCTGATCGTCACGACCGCAAACACGGAACACGTTGTCCATGTCACGTTCGGTCAGCTGCGGGTTGGTCGAAGCCGGGGAAATCTGGATGATGCCCTCTTCGAAGTAAACTTCCGAAGCCGGGATCGAGGAACCAGAGCAGAAGTGACCAGCAACAAGTGCAACGTCTTTGCTAACCAACTGGTTGGCAACAGCAACAGCCTGTTTAGGATCGCAAGCGTCATCGCCGATTTCGAGGACGAGCATTTCGCCGTTCACACCACCAGCTGCGTTGATGTCAGCAACTGCTTTCTCTGCACCCTGGGTCATCTGTTCGCCAAATGCAGCATACGGACCGGTCATCGGACCAACGGTCGCGACAACGATGTCAGCTTTTGCTACACCCATTGAAAGAACAAGCGCGGAAGCAGTGGCAAGAAGGCCGAGCTTGGTTTTCGACATAAGAGAAGTCTCCCTGTTCCAAAGGTTGATTCCATCACCATGACAGAATCATCTTTTTGGATCTGAAACCGGCCCGTGTTTATCGCCGATTACCGGTTTCAGTTCCCTCGCACCATAGCGCTCCGTATTCGGGGCGCATGAGTACAAACCAGATGATTGCCCGTTATCGGGCAACCATGCGGGGACGCGTTACGTCCCCGCAAATATCAGCGAACATCAGCACCTTCGCGGGCGCGATACGCAAACGGACCAACCCGTTCATACAGCCACGGATATTGCGACAGCATCTTGTTCACCTGCGTCAGGCGGAACGCCGCGAAGGTGATTGCAAACAGGATTACCGTATCAAAAATGTAGCCGGAAAGTGAAAGAAGCTCACCTTCAAACAGGGCAAAAACCATGAAGCGGTCAACGCAGCCAAGCAACAGTGCATAAGGCACAAGTTGCCAGGCCGGACGCCACGTGTTTGCGATGGCCTGACCGGTCATGAAACCGCAGAACCCCATCAGGATGATGGTCATTCCGATTGTGACACCAATGCTGGTACCCGTAATCGCTTCCATCTCAGAACTCCCTAGTGGCCACCCTCGAGGTAGGCTGTGCGGACTTCCGGGTTTGCCAGAAGTTCTGCACCCGTCCCCGAGAGCGTGATATTGCCATTGACCATCACATATCCACGATGAGCCAGTTTGAGCGCATGGAATGCGTTCTGCTCAACGAGGAAGACCGTCATCTTTTTCTCGCGGTTAATCTTCTCAACCGTTTCGAAAATCTGCTTCACGATCAGTGGCGCCAGACCAAGTGACGGCTCATCAAGCAGAAGAAGACGCGGACGGCCCATAAGCGCACGGCCAATCGCCAACATCTGCTGTTCACCACCAGACATCGTACCGGCACGCTGGTTGATGCGTTCCTTCAGACGCGGGAACAGATCAAACACCATTTCGATATCCGAATTGAAATATTTCGGATCCTGGGTGATTGCGCCCATCTGAAGGTTTTCATAAACCGACATGCGCGGGAAAATACGACGCCCTTCCGGGGACTGCTGAATACCAAGCTGGCAGATCTCATGCATTGGCATGCGACTGATATCCTGGCCTTCAAACAGAATGCGCCCCTTGCTGGCCTGCGGCGAACCGCAGCAGGTCATAAGCAACGTGGTTTTGCCGGCACCGTTGGCACCGATCAGGGTGACGATTTCACCTTCATTGACTTCCATATCAATGCCCTTGAGGGCTTCGATATTGCCATAGAAGGTATGAACACCTTCGATTTTAAGCATGGACATATCGATGGACTCCCTCACTGCGCTTTCGGATCAAGATGAAGGTCGGCAGCAACTTCCGGCGGAAGCTCGTCATCCTCTTCTTCGCCAAGATAGGCGCGGATAACAGCCGGATCATTCTTGACGGCCTCTGGATTGCCATCGGCAATCTTTTTACCGTAATCAAGAACGATCACATGGTCGGAAATCTGCATGACAACGCTCATATCATGCTCGATCAGAAGACAGCCAACGCCCTGATCATCACGGATGCTTTGCAACAGAACGTTCAGTTCCGCCGACTCACGCGGGTTTAGGCCCGCAGCCGGTTCGTCCAGACAAAGCAGTGACGGGTCGGTGCACATGGCACGTGCGATTTCCAGGCGACGCTGGGAACCATATGGCAGGTTACCGGCATTCCAGTCAGCCTGCGCATACAGACCAACCTTCTCCAACCAGAACTCCGCCTTCTCGACCGCTTCCTTTTCCGCCTTGGCATATCTGCCAAGGTTGAACAAACCGGCAAGAGAGAACGCAGAGGCCTCCATCAGTCGGTTATGCTGGGCAACGATCAGGTTCTCCAGAACCGTCATCCCGGTAAACAGGCGGATGTTCTGGAACGTGCGGGCAACACCTTTGTTACGTGGAATGCGGAACCCTTCGGTCCGTTCCAGCAACCGCGGCCCATCGTCGGCATGAAGGGTCAGGCGACCCTCGGTCGGAACATAGAACCCGGTCAGGCAGTTAAACACAGTGGTTTTCCCTGCCCCGTTCGGGCCGATGATGGCTGTAATTTCACGCTTGTTGGCATTGAAAGACAGATCATCAATCGCGACCAGACCACCGAAACGCATGGTCAGATGTTCGACTTCAAGCAGTTTGTTGTCGGTCATTTGACTTCTCCGGCAACTTTTTCTTTCTGGCTCATATTGAGCAGAATGGTCGGATCACGGAAGGACAACAGACCGCGCGGACGCCAGAGCATGATGGCAACAATACCTGCCCCGAAGATCAGCATGCGATATTCGGCCAGTTCACGGAACATTTCCGGGAAACCGATCATCACAATTGCCGCCAACACGACGCCGATCTGGCTGCCCATGCCGCCCAAAACCACAATCGCAAGAATCACAGCCGATTCAAGGAAGGTGAAGCTTTCCGGGCTGATAAAGCCCTGACGGGTTGCAAAGAACGCGCCGGCAAAGCCACCAAACATCGCGCCGATGGCAAATGCCGACAGCTTGGTGTTGGTCGGGTTGATGCCAAGCGAACGGCAGGCGATCTCGTCTTCACGCAACGCTTCCCAGGCACGACCGATCGGCAGTTTGCGCAGACGCAGGGTCACGAAGTTCGTCACCAGCGCCAGCACAAGGATCAGGTAGTACAGGAAGATCAGGCGATGCATGGACGAGTATTCCATGCCGAACAGCTCGTTAAAGCCAATCGCCCCGTCCGGAACACGCCGCGAGAAATCGGCCATACCAAAGAAGCTCGGACGTTCAATTGACGAAATCCCGTCCGGACCACCGGTAAGGTCATACCAGTTGATCAGAACAACGCGGATAATCTCACCGAAACCAAGGGTCACGATCGCAAGATAATCACCGCGCAGACGCAGAACCGGGAAGCCAAGGATAATCCCGAAGCTTGCCGCAAAGATACCGGCCAGCGGCAGGCACAGCCAGAAGCTCAGATCGAAGTTCTGTGACAGCAATGCATAGGAGTAAGCCCCGACCGCATAGAACGCCACATAGCCCAGATCCAGAAGACCTGCCAGACCAACCACAATGTTCAGGCCCCACCCCAGCATGATGTAAATCATCACAAGGGTCGCAAGGTCGATTGCGGAACGGTCTTCGCCAAAGATGAACGGGAAAATGATAAAGAAGATAATCCCGATCATACCGATTTTCTTGGTGTTCGAACGATACGCCAACTGGATTTTGGACGACAGTTTGGCGCTTTCATCGACATCAGCCGCGGTCTTGTCTTTCATCGTGAAATAGGCCGTGGCAAAAATGATCGCCACAAACGCGATACCGACGATGGTGCTGACCACACTGCCAAACGCCATATCAAGAACCACCGGCGAAACCCAACGGTCGTCAAGTTCGCGGAAACGTACGAACATTTCAAAAACGGCAACGGCAGAAAGCGTAATCAGAACGGCCTGGCCGAGACGTGAAATGTTCTCGCGGCGGAAAATCAGGCCAAGACGCCCGATCACAGTCGCCCCGATTGCAATCAGGACAAGATCCCAACGCACAGCCAGTTCCAGACCGGTCGGACGGTCAACCGTCTCGACACCAAGGAGCATGACCGACATCAACAGCGCGATCACGGCAAAGAACGCAAGTTCCTTGACCACTTCCGAGCCATTGGTACGAGAAGAAGCAAATGCAGCAGACATCAGACTTTCTCCACCTCCGGCTTGCCGAGCAGACCCCACGGACGGAAGATCAGCACAAGAACCAGAATGCCAAACGTTGCGACATCCTTGTATTCAATCGTGAGATAACCCGACCAGAAGGCCTCGATCAGGCCGATAAGAAGACCGCCAAGCATTGCGCCCGGCAAAGATCCGATACCGCCAAGAACGGCTGCGGTGAACGCCTTAACACCGGCAAGGAAGCCGATATAGAAGTCGATCACGCCGTAATACAACGTCACCATCATCCCCGCGACCGATGCCAGGGCAGCCCCCATGACAAACGTGGTCGAGATGGTGCGGTCAACGTTAACACCCAGAAGGCCTGCCATCGTACGGTCCTGCTCACAGGCACGCTGTGCGCGGCCCAGGGACGTTTTGGCAATCAGCAGCGAGAAGACAACCATCAGCACAAATGTCAGAACGATAATCACGATCTGCATATAGCTAAGCTGAACGTCGAAATTCGCGCTTTCCATCAGGGTAATGCCGCCCTCAACAAGCGGCTGCATCGGTTTCACGCGCGCGCCCTGCGAAATCTGAACGAAGTTCTGCAGGAAAATGGACATCCCGATGGCAGAAATCAAAGCTGCCAGACGGAATGAGCCGCGCAGCGGCCGATATGCCACTCGTTCCACGCCCCAACCATAGACAGAGGTCAGAACCATTGAAACGAACAGCATCAAAAGAAGGGTAAGAGGTAGAATTCCACTGATACCGGCAGCCTGACAGATCAGGAAGGTAATCAGGGAATGGAACGCACCGATCATATAGATCTCACCGTGCGCAAAGTTGATCATGCCAATAATGCCATAAACCATCGTGTAACCGATGGCGATCAGACCATAAATGGCCCCCAGCGTCAGACCATTGATCAATTGTTGTAGGAAATAAGCCCAATCCATTGCACAACCTTAGATTTGGCACAGACATACAAGGACTTCGCCAGATCAGCAGAAGGTATCAATTCACACACAGATGTAATGATTGGATGAGACACTGTCTCCCCATAGCCCCCTGGCAAACCCGCAAAGCCTCCGTCTTATTGTTATCGGGTAACCCCCGGTTTTAACCCTCTATGCCGGTCATTCTTTTTGCGACCATTACATAAAGAGCGCGATTAGAGCGAGGACATTAGACACACGATTTCAAACCCTGCAAGCCGCTTTGACATTTTAGTGAAAATCACCAAAACAGGATTTGAAATTGGCATAAAACACTGACTTCGAAAGTCACCCACGCTTTATATTGTATAAATTATCCCTTTTTGAGAACGTATTCAAGTTTTTGTGCAGCAACGCGCTTCAGTTGTTCCGGATTCCGGCTGACAGGTCCGGCAACAGTCACTTCCACGCCAGTTTTGCCGTCAATGGCCGTACACCGCAGATAGGTGCCGACTTGCCGAAGCTCAAAATAAATCTCGTTCGAGGTGTTATAGCGTGAGGTCATTGATGCACTGCTGTTATCAAAAATGGACTTGTCTATTGTGCTCCCATTTTCAGACAACGCAACATATAACAAAACGGGCCCGGAAATCCGGACCCGCTCGTTTGGTACCGCTTCTGGGTACTTCTATTTGTCGCCATCCAGCATTTTAACGATGGCCGAAAAGTCCATGCCACCATTGCCGCCATTTGAATAAAGCGCATAAAGGCTTTCGGCCAACGCCCCCATCGGGGTTGTTGCACCAGATGCCGCTGATGCCTGCTGGGCAAGCTTCAAGTCCTTCAGCATCATATCCACCGCAAAGCCCGGCTGATAATCGCGGTTGGCCGGGGACGTCGGAACCGGCCCCGGGACCGGGCAATAACTTGTCAAAGCCCAGCACTGACCTGATGCCTTTGAAGACACCTCAAACAGCTTCTGGGCATCCAGGCCAAGGCGCTTTGCCAACATGAAGGCCTCGGAAACCGCAATCATGCTGACACCAAGCACCATGTTGTTGCAAATCTTTGCCGCCTGCCCGGCACCGCTGTCACCGGCATGGATGATATTGCTGCCCATGCCCGCCAAAATGGGTTGTGCACTGGCAAAGTCCGCCTCAGATCCACCAACCATGAATGTCAGCGTACCTGCCGCCGCACCGGCCGTCCCGCCAGAGATCGGGGCATCAACAACACCAAGACCCGCCGCACGGGCCAGTTCGGCTGCCTTGCGGGCCGAGTCCACATCAATTGTCGAACTGTCGATCAGAACGGTGCCCGGCTTGGCATGTGCAATGACACCGTCCGGTCCATCATAAACGCCCAGCACGTGCTTGCCCGCGGGCAAAACAGTGACAACAAATTCGACATCACTGCCCGCTGCGCCGACCGATGCCGCCTTTGAGGCACCGGCCTCCACGGCCTTTGCCACCGCATCTGCCGACAGATCAAAGACCTTGACCGCATGTCCAGCCTTCACAAGGTTGGCCGCCATCGGGCCGCCCATATTGCCCAGACCGATAAAACCGATATTCGCCATTTGAAGTCTCCTCTGACACCCTATCTGGGTGTTTTGTTCTGATTTATGGTGATCTGGCAGGGTGATGTTCCCAGCCCAATAGTCTAAAGATTAAGCTCTTTGTCTTTTGGCAGCTTTTCGAAATATTCCGCCACTTCGCGTGGATCGACCTGACCGATATCGCCATGCTGCCATTTCGGCGCGTGATCCTTATCAACAATCACCGCCCGCACACCTTCAAACAGATCCGGCTTGCACACCATGCGCTGCGACATTCGGTATTCCATGTTCAGGACTTCTGCCAACGACATATCACTGCCCTGACGGATTTGCTCGAAACTGACGCAAAGGGATGTCGGCGATTTGCCCAGCAACGTCTCAAGGGTCTCTGTGCCAAATGCACTGGCCGCATTCCGCAAGGCTTCAAAGATCGCCGCGACACTGTCGCCAGCAAAGCAATGATCGATCTCGCTACGAATTTCTGAAAGTGGCGCTGAACCGAACGGCGTTTCATGCTTGTTGAGGATATCCTCGGCAGTCGCAAAGCCATCACCGTCCCACGCCGCACTTGCCAGCGCATTCTTGATGGCATCCAGTTTCGCACTTTCCGCCCCATGGGTTGCAAGTCCGGCATAAAGGCAATCTGCGGCCTTGATCCGCGCCCCAGTCAAACCAAGATACATCCCGATTTTGCCAGGACACCGTGGCAGGAAATAGCCGCCGCCCACATCCGGGAAAAATCCAATGCCGGTTTCAGGCATGGCAAACAACGTCCGTTCGGTCACGACCCGGAACCGGCCATGGATTGAAACCCCGACACCACCGCCCATGGTGATCCCATCAATCAGCGCGATATAGGGCTTTGGATAGGTCGCGATATAATGGTTTAGGTGATATTCCCGACGATAAAACGCATCAAGCATCTCTTCGTCATCAACTTTGCGGGCATCATAAAGGCCGCGGATATCACCACCCGCGCAGAATGCCTTCTCCCCCATCCCTTCAATGATGACGACTTTCACCGAAGGATCCTGTTCCCAGGATTTCAGCTGCGCCAGCATCATATCGACCATCACCAGATCAAGTGCGTTTAGCGCCTTGGGACGGTTCAACAGGATACGCCCAACCGGCCCATCTTGGGAAAACAGAACCGGTGCGTCTGCGGTCTTCGGCGAATTTGAAACTGTGCTCATAACCTAGTCTTTCAGGGCTGCACGCGCGATGATCAGGCGCATGATTTCATTGGTACCTTCAAGGATCTGGTGCACGCGCAAGTCACGCAAAAGCCGCTCGATGGGGTATTCGCGAATATAACCATATCCGCCATGAAGCTGCAGCGCTTCGTTACAGACATTAAAGCCGATATCGGTCGCAAACCGTTTGGCCATCGCACAAAACTGCGTGGCATCATCAGTCTTGTGATCCAGCTTCCATGCCCCTTTATGCAGCATCAGCCGGGCGGCTTCGAGTTCGGTCACCATATCAGCAAACTTGAACTGCAACGCCTGAAACTGATCAAGGCTTTTGCCAAACTGCTTGCGGACTTTCATATGTTCGCGGGCATGTTCCATTGCCGCACGCGCACCACCGATCGAACAGGCCGCGATATTTAACCGCCCGCCATCAAGGCCCTTCATGGCGAATTTGAAACCTTCGCCCTCGTCACCCAGACGGTTTTCGACCGGCACCTTGCAATTACTAAAGATAACGGCTGCGGTCGGCTGACTGTTCCAGCCCATTTTTTCTTCAAGCTTGCCAAATGATAGCCCCTCCGCATCCTTTGGCACGATAAAGGTCGAAATGCCTTTCGGGCTGTCATCGCCAGTACGCGCCATCACGACATAGATATCGCTGCGCGATCCACCGGAAATAAACGCCTTCTCGCCATTCAGGATATAATAATCGCCATCGCGCTCGGCCCGGGTGCGAAGCGACCCGGCATCCGATCCTGCCCCCGGCTCGGTCAGGCAATAACTTGCGAAATGATCCATGGTGACGAGTTTGGGCAGATATTTCGCACGCTGCGCGTCATTGCCGAACGTATCAATCATCCAGCAGGCCATATTATGGATCGAAACATAGGCCGCTGTCGACGGGCAAGCCGCCGCAAGCTCTTCGAAAATCACCGCAGCATCAAGGCGCCCAAGCCCCGTGCCACCATGTTCTTCGCTGGTATAGATCGCGGCAAAACCAAGTTCGGCTGCCTTGCGCAGGGTTTCTTCGGGAAATGTATGATTGGCATCCCAGTCGCCTGCATATGGCGCCATTTCATTCTGCGCGAAATCACGCGCAGCTTGGGCAAATGCCTGCTGATCTTCAGACAGGTTGAATTCCATTGGATCGCCGCCTCTTTTGATTTTCTATTTTCCCTTTACGTAAACGTGAAATCTGCTGCTTGTCAATTCATTCGGTATAATCGTACCGAATTATCACAATTCTCGTCCTGAACGCCTATGGCGTGCATGTTGCTCTGGCATTTCGCCAAATCTTCCTTGCGAATACAGGGCCGCTGCGCATACCCTCCTCGCCTCAGGAATCACAATAAATCAGGGAAACAGTCATCATGTCTTCGACCAAGCCGGAAACAATTGTCCTTCATGCAGGCTACCGTGCCGAACCGACAACCGGTTCTGTCGCCGTCCCGCTCTATCAAACCACCAGTTATCAGTTCCGCGACACCCAGCATGCTGCAGACCTCTTTGCGCTTAAGGAACTGGGCAACATCTATACCCGCCTGATGAACCCGACCAATGATGTGCTTGAACAGCGCGTGGCGGCCCTTGATGGCGGTGCTGCGGCGGTCGCACTGGCATCGGGTCAGGCGGCATCGACCTTTGCGGTGCTGAACATCGCACAGGCGGGCGACAACATCGTCAGTTCCACCGACCTTTATGGTGGCACCTGGAACCTGTTTGCCAACACCTTCAAACAGATGGGCATCGAAGTCCGCTTTGCCGATCCGGCCGATCCGGAAAACTTCCGTCGCCTTGCCGATGACAAGACGCGCGCCTTCTATGCCGAAACCCTGCCCAACCCGAAACTTCAGGTCTTCCCGATCCGCGAAGTTGCCGATATCGGTGATGATCTGGGCATTCCGTTGATCGTGGATAACACTGCCGCGCCAGTGATCTGCAAACCGATCGACCACGGTGCAAGCATTGTCATGTATTCGACCACCAAATTCATTGCCGGTCACGGCACCTCTGTCGGCGGGATCGTGGTTGATTCGGGCAAGTTTGATTGGGAAAAACACGCCAAACGCTTCCCGCTTCTCAATGAACCGGATCCAAGCTATCACGGTGCGGTTTGGACCGAGGCTGTTAAGCCCATTGGCCCGGTGGCATACGCAATCAAACTGCGCTGCACGTTGCTGCGTGATGTTGGTGCCGCCGCATCGCCATTTAATTCCTTCCAGACCATTCAAGGCATGGAAACCTTGCCGCTTCGGATGGAACGCCATTGCGAAAATGCGCTTAAGGTTGCCGACTTCCTGGCAACGCACCCGAAAGTCACCAAGGTCATCCATCCCAGCAAACAGGATGGCGAAGCCCGCCGTCGCGCGGACAAATACCTTAAGGGTGGTCTGGGCTCTTTGATGGGCTTTGAGCTGGCAGGCGGCAAAGATGCCGGCGAAAAATTCATCAACTCGCTGGAGCTGTTCTACCACGTGGCCAATATCGGTGACACGCGATCCCTTGCCATTCACCCGGCCACAACGACTCACAGCCAGCTCTCAGAGGAAGATCGCCTTTCATCGGGTGTGACCGATGGCTATGTCCGCCTGTCGATTGGCATCGAACATATTGATGACATTCTGGCCGATTTGACCCAGGCGCTTGATAAAGCCTGATAAACCACCGAATGCTGCTTTGCTGCAAAACCGGTCAGACCTTCGTCTGGCCGGTTTTTCTATTGACGCTTTTGTATGCCCGGGCTAACCAATATCGGCAATACATGCACAACAGGCAAAACAGGCATATCGATGTCGAGCGTTTCAAGCCGTCAGGACGAAATCCAGAAACTTCTGCGCAGCCAGGGCACGGTTCATATCCACGATCTGGCCGCCCTGTTTCACGCATCCCTTGATACCATCCGCCGTGATCTGCGCCAGATGGAGGAAGATGGTTATTTGCGACGCATTCACGGGGGTGCTGTCCTGCCCAATTCGGCACAGGAAAGTTACGCGGAACGGGCGCAGGAACTGCAACCCGAACGGACTGCCATCGCCCAAAAGGCTGCACGCGAACTGATCCCCGATGATTGCGTGGCGTTTTTCGATAGCGGCACCACCGTTTGTGAAGTTGCACGCAACCTCAAACCATCCTTTCGCGGCACGGTGATTACAGTCAATCCGATGATCGCGGTCGAGCTCGCCAGTCATCCGAATGCCGAAGTCATCATGTTGGGCGGCACGCTTCGCAAAGCAGATTTGGTGGTGTGCGGCCCGACGACCCTTGATCAGCTTAGAAACTTTAATGCCGATATCGCACTGCTTGGCACCTGCGCGCTTCACCCCGAGGCGGGCCTGTCGACCAGCAGCACCGAAGAACGCGCCACCAAGGCGGCCATGATCGCCCAATCGGCCGAAGTCATTGCCATCACCACCGCCGACAAACTTGAAACCAGTTTGCCGCACCGGGTCTGCGATATTGACGCGATTTCCCATCTGGTCACCGGGCGCAAACTTTCAAACGGCTATCTTGCCAATTACACCCGGCGTGGGCTGAACGTCATTCAGGCCTGAACGCCTGCCCTCGCCTTGCGGAGAAACTCGTTAAATGCAAACCCACGCCACTGCCCATAACCGGGTGCGCGCCATCTTCTTTTTGCATGGTGCCGCTTTTTCAAGCTGGGTGCCGCATATCCCACTGGTGCAGGAACGTCTTGGCCTTGGCCATGACGAACTTGGCGGCATTTTGCTGGCGGCGGCCATCGGGGTGCTTGCCGTGATGCCAATCGCCGGAAGACTGGCAGACCGGTTTGGCAGCGAATGCGTGGTGCGTTATTCGGGGCTGTTTTATTTCATCGCGGTCGGCGTGCCTGCCTTTATGCCCGATTATCTCAGCATTTCGATCGCGATGTTCGCCCTTGGCTTTTCCGGTGCATTTCTTGATGTCGCGATGAACGCCAACGGCCTGCAGGTCGAACGTGTTAAGGGCCGCAGCATCATGTCAGGATTACATGGTTTCTGGAGTCTCGGCGGTTTTGTGGGCGCCGGGATTGCCGCCGCCTGGTTCGCCCTGCCCGTTGGCAATGAATTCCATCTGCCAATCGTGCTTTCTCTTTTCCTGATCGCGCATATCATCGCACAAGCGGGTCTTTTGTCGGATCAGGCGGCATCTGAACATCTGTCTGACCAAAAGGATGCCAGCCAAACCACAGCCGCAAAGACCAAGGATCGCAATCTGTTCCTGATGTTGTTGCCGTTCGGGGTCTGCGCCTTTATCGGCCAATTCGGGGAAGGTGTCCTGACAGACTGGGCAACGGTGTTTATGAATTCCGAACTGTCATCCGGCCCGACATTGGCCGCCGTCGGCTTTGCCATCTATTCCTTTGCCATGGCCGCCACCCGCCTGTCTGGTGATGCACTGGTGACCCGGTATGGTCGCGTGCCGGTATTGCTGACAAGTTCGGTACTGGCATCCCTTGGTACCCTTGTTTTGACCCTGTCTCCCAATATCGTTATCGCCTGGATCGGCTGCGGGATTGCCGGCATGGGGCTTGCGGTCATTCTGCCGCTGTTGCTGTCTGCGGCATCCCAGACAACGGGCAAAGGTGGCGGTGCAGTTGTTTCGATCATTGCCGCAACCGGCTATTCCGCCATCATGGCCGGGCCACCGGTGATCGGTGCGATTGGTGAAGCCCTCGGACTGGTCACGGCCTTTGCCCTGACATCGGCATTCCTTGCCATGATTATCCCGGTTTACCTGTTAACCATGCGCAGGCGTTTGCAAATTGCGGCCAATGGTTGATCAACGGCGCAATCTGTCCCATAAATTGCCCAGCCTCACATTATAGAGATTAGATCATGGTCAACAAATTCGCCTATGGCACCTTCCCAAGCACCCGGCAGCGCCGCAACCGCATGACCGACTGGTCGCGTCGCATGGTCGCGGAAACGCGGTTGACCTCCCACGATCTGATCCTGCCTGTCTTTGTGATCGACGGCAAAAACGAACGCACCCCGATCCCGTCCATGCCCGGCGTTGAACGCCAGTCGGTCGATATCTTGGTCGAAACCGCCAAACACGCCGAAAAGCTCGGCATTCCGGCCCTTGCCCTGTTTCCCTATATCGATGCCAGCCTGAAAACCAAGGACGCCCGCGAAGCCTATAACCCAGACAACGTCGTCTGCCGCGCGGTCAAGGCCATCAAGGATGCCTGCCCCAATCTGGGTGTCATCACCGACGTCGCGCTGGATCCGTTTAATGCCGATGGACAGGACGGAATTGTTGTCGATGGTCAGATCCTTAATGACGAAACGACCGAGGCCCTTGTCCGTCAGGCCCTTGTTCAGGCGCAGGCAGGCTGTGACGTGGTTGCCCCATCGGACATGATGGATGGCCGCATCGGTGCGATCCGCAAAGTCCTTGAAGAATCAAGCCTCAAAAACGTTCAGATCATGGCCTATTCAGCCAAATACGCATCCGCCTTTTATGGCCCGTTCCGTGATGCGATTGGTTCGGCCAGTGCGCTTGGCAAGGCCGACAAGAAAACCTATCAGCTTGATCCCGCCAACAGTGATGAGGCGATGCGCGAAGTCGCCTATGACCTTGATGAAGGTGCAGACTCGGTCATTGTCAAACCGGGCCTGCCCTATCTTGATGTGCTTTATCGCGTCAAACAGGAATTCGGCGTGCCGGTCTTTGCCTATCAGGTCTCGGGCGAATACGCGATGATGCGTGCGGCCGGTCAGAATGGCTGGCTTGATTATATCGGCTGCGCCATTGAAACCCTGTCCTGCTTCAAGCGCGCCGGGGCATCCGGTGTTCTGACCTATAGCGCGATTGAAGTCGCCGAGGCACTGGAAGGCTGATTTCCCCGCCGCCACGACAAGCAATAAAAAAGGGCCTCAATCGAGGCCCTTTTGTTTTGGGAGGCGAGTATCAAATCATGCTGACTTTGCCGCAATGCCATCCGCATCATCTTCAATGCCATGGCCAATCGCCCGCGCGCAAAAATGCGGACGCAGGCCGGATCGGGCAAACACGCCTTCAATATCCTGTCCATCAAGGAACCCGCCCTGATGCACCAGAAGGGTTTTGATGCCCGACGCTAGTCCACCCAGCACATCGGTATGCACCGTATCGCCGACCATCAGCACACGGCTGCGATCAACACCGGGATGACGTTTCAGGACCTCCTCAAACACGTGGTGATACGGTTTGCCAACGCATCGTGGCATGACACCGGATGCATCCCCCGCCAGATGCGCGAAGTACCCCGACTCAACCGACAGGAAATCACCCATCGGCGCACAGATATCGGGATTACCGACCAGAACCGGCCGCGGATTATCCTTAAGGCTCTGCTCCAGAAGGGCTTGCTGGGTATCGGTCCAACTATCCGAGTCAATCAACAGGAACCCGCCAACCGCATCGTAAAGCGCAGGATCACTGCCAAGCGGCTCGACCCAACCGGGCAGAATATCAAACGGCCAGTCGGTCGGCGCCATTGCCCCCCAATGAGTGATATCGGCGTATTCGCCCATCAGCGGGGCGACAAACTGCTGGCTGCTGATCAGGCTGTTATTGTCGAAATCAAAACCGCGTTTGCGATGACGCGCCAGAATAGCCTCGCCCGAGCTTGAGGCATCATTGGTGACAACCGCGATCTTCTTGCCCATTTCTTGCAAGGTCGCGACCGTCTTGACCGCACCGGGAATGGCACGTTGCCCGCTATTTAGCACGCCAAAGGCATCAAACACGATCAGATCAAACTGATCGGCAATCGCCAAAAGGTTGTCGACATAATCGGTTGCTTTGGGCACGGCATCGGGTGCGACCTGCGGCAGACGCGGTGCATAGCGCAAATAGGCATCCAGGGCCTGCGCAAAATCCAGTTGCAACCGATTAGCACTCATCGTCATTTCTCCCACACGAACGGCACGTTATTACAATTCCGGCGTATTCAAACCGATTAGCGCGCTAATTACACCCAAAATTATTCGCAACACCACAAACGCCGATAATCAACCTCAAGGCATCACGCAACTTCATTACCCATGCATCATACGCATAGCAATAAAAAGCATCAAATCTGCGTCAGCCATCCACTTTAGAACAGTTAATGAGAGATTTCAGGGATTTCTGCGCTTTTCAATCCGCAGACATGCAAAAAACGCATTGGATTATATCCGCAATCACCCTTAGATTGCCCTCACGAAATGAATAGGACGTATCGACTGATGAATGCGCCACCAAGCAGTTGATCATTCGATACATCCCATGCAAACCGACACGTCAAACCAGCTAACTATTCCTGTACGGAATATCTCGGTGAGAACATGCCGGTTAACTGAACAGACGCCGAATAATCGGCCGGTTTGAAATAGGTGATGAAATGATCGTAACCAAGATTTTTGCTTTCCTTCGCGCTCTGCGCGTTCAGTACCAGACCCAGAATGCGCTGCGTAAGCTTGATACGCGCGAACTGGCAGACATCGGTCTGAACCGCGACATGATCGATGATGTAGCACACCGTGTTGCTTTCGGTCGCTAAGCCACGACCGTAGCGTCATGAGGAAGACCCCGACAGAGCATCTGTCGGGGTTTTTCTTTGTCCGGATTTTGGGATTGCCGCGAAAAGATCCGCTTTGCCTGCTTCGTCTTAGTTGGCAAACAGGGCCTTGTGCTCTTCACGCAGGACATTCTTCTGCACCTTGCCCATCGCATTACGCGGCAGTTCATCGACAAAGAACACGCGCTTGGGCACCTTGAAGTTGGCAAGCTCCGACTTGATCGCGGCAATCACGCCCTCTTCGCTTAAGCTGCCTTTTTCTTCCGGCACGATCACGGCTACAACCGCCTCGCCAAAGTCGGGATGTTGAACGCCAATCACGGCACTTTCAACAACGCCCTCCATCTTGTCGATCAGGGTTTCGATTTCCTTGGGATAAACGTTAAACCCGCCGGAAATGACCAGATCCTTGGCGCGCCCGACAATATGGACATAGCCATTGGCATCGATCTTGGCGATATCACCGGTGATAAAGAACCCGTCTTTGCGGAATTCCTCGGCGGTTTTTTCGGGCATCTGCCAATAACCGGCAAATACGTTCGGTCCGCGCGCTTCGAGCACGCCAATCTCATCCGTACCAAGAACATTGCCGTCTTCATCACACACGCGCACTTCGACATCTGGCAGTGCCGGCCCCACAGTATGAACGATGCGCTCGCCATCAAGCGGGTTGGATGTTGCCATACCCATTTCGGTCATACCGTAACGCTCAAGCAACGCCTTGCCCGTGCGCTCCTTGAATGCGGTAAAAGTCTCTGGCAGAAGCGGCGCAGACCCGGAAATGAACAGACGCATGTTTGCAGTGACGTCCTTGGTGAAATCGTCGCCCGACAACAGACGCACATAAAATGTCGGAACCCCCATCATCACCGTACTGCGCGGCAAAAGCGCCATCACCTGGTCACGATCAAATTTCGGCAGGAAGAACATCTTCGATCCCGACAGCATCACACAATGACAGGCAATGAAAAGCCCGTGGGTATGGAAGATCGGCAAGGCATGCAGCAGGGTATCGTCGGCCTTGAAGCCCCACAGCTTTTCAAGCGTTGATGCGTTGGACCACAGGTTCATCTGGGTCATCATCGCACCCTTGGGCTTGCCCGTTGTGCCCGACGTATAAAGTATGGCGGCCAATTCATTGTCTTCGCACGCGACCGGCGCAAAGTCCGATGCTTGCGATGCCGCTCCATCCATCAGGTTGCCCTCAGACTGCATGCCCAGTGTCAGAACATGCGCAACGCCCTGCTCGTCCGCGATGGCCTTGACCTCATCTTCACGATGGGGCTGACAAACAAAGATCACCGGTGATGCGTTATCCATGAAATAGGCAAGCTCGCCCGCCTGATAGGCGGTATTCAGCGGCAAATAAACAAGGCCCGCACGAATGCAGCCAAGATAAAGAAACAGTGCCTCGGGGGATTTATCGACCTGAACGGCAACCCGGTCGCCTTTCTTCGCACCAAGCGACGTCAGAAGACCGGCAATCTGGGCCGATGCTGTGTCCGCATCGCCATAGCTATAGGTCTTGCCATCTGGCGTCTCAATCAGAACTGAAGACAGATCGGCCGGAAACCGGTCACGGATGCGCATAAAAAGGCTGTTGGTCACTGTACTGCTTCCCCGAGAATTCGTTTTGACCGGCAGGTTTCCCCTGCCGGTCTTTTCTGCGGGCAGCATAGTGCAACCAACCATTATAGGTAAACAAGTACCTTTTTACCGCAATGATCGATTTTGTCTGTCAAACAGACTGCTCTGGCCTTGCGACGCTAGTCCAGCGCAACCGACGGGAACTCCCCGTCAATATACGGGAACGCTTCACTGACCGTCACCTGCACTTCGGGGTGGAAGCCGTTGAAATGGGTGGCCAGCGCATTGCTATATGCCCCGATATGACCAAACTCGATCCAGTCGCCTTCACGGATATCGGCAGGCAAGGTCACGGTCGCTGGCAAGACATCCATATTGTCGCAGGTCGGCCCATAGATGGTAAATTCCAGTGTTTCTTCCGGATCGAAATCACCCTCAATGCGCAGCGGACGCACCGGATAACGCAATTGCCCGGTCACGGTTTCCGACAGGCTGCCGTAAACACCGTCATTGATGAACAGCGTATCTTCCTTGCGCAGATGCACCTGCGTGATCAGGGAAATACCGCTCGATACCAGTGCCCTGCCCGGTTCGCACATATAGGTCGTATCGGGCATATCAAGCCAGCGGATACAATCCTTGATCTCGTCCATGAACTCTTCAAGGCTGGCACCACGCTGGTTCATATACTGGCCGGGGAAACCGCCACCAACGTCGATATGCTTGACCTTCACGCCAGAAAAATCAACGACCTGACGGATAAGCTCGACCGCGATCCGATACCCGGTCGGTGTCGTGCATTGCGACCCGACGTGGAAACACAAGCCCGCATGGTAACCATATTCATCAACCTTCTTCAGAAGCTCGGCCGCCACCATCGGACGCGCACCAAACTTTGCTGACAGGTTATAGGTCGCACCGGCGGGCGGTGTTGCAAGGCGCACATGGATCACCAGGTTCGTGTCGCCCTCGGTTTCCTCGCGGATTTTTTCAAGCTCTTCGGCGGTATCAATCACATAATGATCAATTCCGAACACCCGATAGGCATTGCGGATGGCATCGCGGCTTTTGACCGGATGCATGAAATAGGCCTTCATCCCCGGGAATTGCCGCCGCACGATCGAGATTTCCTCAGGCGAAGCCGTGTCAAAATGACGCACTCCGCCTTCGTGAAGATATCGCATGACCTCCGGATGCGGATTGCATTTCACCGCATACAGGACGTCTCCCGGGAACATTTCGACAAAGCGCTGCGCTGTTTCTCGAAGAATATTGGGTCTAAGGCAATACACCGGATAGGAAGGCTTGAGTTCCTTAACAACATCGAACGTCGTATCGAAATGACGTGGCACAATATACTCCATCGTTTACCAATATCAGGCGCCCAGACACGTACCGCCGCCGGGCTGGCCTTTGAGTTAGGGTAACAGCCCTCTTGCCGCCTGTCATGCGACTTGCATGTGCACCACACCGATTAGGGAACTAATTGCGCTTGATATTGCATCGCCCTGTCGATAATTTGGTAAACCAATACCAAATAACCAATATCGTGCGCCCCGCGCGGTTTACCGCAGATGCACGCCAACCCACAGGGAGCCTGAAATGCCCATCGATCCGATCCTTGATCCATCCGTTCTGGCCAAGGAGCTGTCCGGTTATCATCTGATCAACGGTAAACTTGTCGCCCCGAAAAACGGCAAGACCTTTGATGTTCTTAATCCTGCCACGGGCAAGGTCATCGGGCAGGCTGCCGACGGTGACGCCGACGATGTCGCGATTGCAGTCGCCGCCGCCAAGGCCGCCCAGAAAGATTGGGCCGAACGCCCGGCGCGTGAACGCGGCAAACTGTTGGCCGAATGCGGTCGTATCCTGATGTCCCATGCCGAGGAATTGGGACGTCTGGTCGCCCTTGAATCGGGCAAGGCCCTTCGCACCGAAAGCCGGGTTGAGGCATCGGTTCTGGCCGATATGTTCGTCTTTTTCGGCGGACTGGCTTCCGAGCTTAAAGGTGAAACAGTTCCGTTTAACCCGAACATGATGACCCTGACCACCCGCGAGGCCGTTGGTGTTGTCGGCGCGATCATTCCGTGGAACGTTCCGATGATGCTGATGGCGATCAAGGTTGCCCCGGCACTGGTTGCCGGTAACGCAGTCGTCGTCAAATCCGCCGAAGACACCCCGCTTGCGGTTCTGCGCGTGTGTCAGATCATGCAGGAAGTTCTCCCGGCTGGCGTCTTTAACATCCTGTCGGGCTTTGGCCCGTCTTGTGGCGGCCCGCTGGTTGAACACAAGGATGTCAAAAAGGTTTCCTTCACCGGATCGGTTGAAACCGGCCGCACGGTCTATCGCGCAGCTGCCGAAAAACTCATTCCGGTCACCCTTGAACTGGGTGGCAAATCCCCGATGATCGTCATGGGTGATGCCGACCTTGATAAGGCGATTGCCGGTGCGATTGGCGGCATGCGTTTCACCCGTCAGGGGCAAAGCTGCACGGCGGCGTCACGCATGCTGGTGCATGAAAGCCTGCATGACGAATTCGTCAAACGCCTGATTGATAAGGTCAACACCCTTAAAATGGGTGATCCGCTGGATGAAGAAACCGACATCGGCACGATCATCAACCGCAAACAGTTCGACAAGGTTTGTGGCTATATAGAAGTCGGTGAAAAAGAAGGTGCGACCAAAAACGAACTAAGCGCACTTCCCACTGACAGCGCCCTTTCCGATGGCCTGTTTGTCCGTCCGGTGATCTTCACCAATGTCGATCCGAATGCACGGATTGCCCGTGAAGAAATCTTTGGCCCTGTTGCCTGCGTGTTCAAGTTCAAAACCTTTGAAGAGGCCCTTGAACTTGCCAATGACAGCGACTTTGGTCTGGCTGCGACCGTCTGGACGACGGACCTTAAAACCGCACTTGTCGCTACCAAGCGCCTCGAAGCCGGTTTTGTTCAGGTCAACCAGAACCTTGTTGTCCAGCCGAACCTGTCTTATGGCGGCATCAAACTTTCCGGTCTGGGCAAGGAAGCATCGCTTGAAAGCATGCTTGAACACTTCACCTACAAGAAGACGATTATCCTGAACATGGAATAACGTGTCTGTCGCTTGACACGATTGACTTCAAGAAACCGGGTTGCACGTGACGCAACCCGGTTTTTCTTTTCCGATGCTTGACCTTGCGCGCGCAATCCGCAAAGGTGCGTTTCTCAAACTCATCGAAACCCGGAAAGTACATGGCTATGTCTGCAGCTACTGACATCCTCGCATCACACTCTTGCCCGCCTCTTCGTGCCGGTGTGATCGCCATGATTATGGGTATTTCCGACCTGCGAATGTGATCCCTGTCATCTGCGGATGACAGGACCGGTTTAATACCGCTATTCACGCCATAAAATATTACTATAGCCATCGCATCAGATTGCGGATGGCCGCAGGAGTACGGAAATCATGACTGTTTCCTATCACGATATTGTTCGCGCCTCGGGCTTGCTCGAAGGCATTGTTGCGAAAACCCCACTGGTCAAATCCTTAACGCTATCAAACATTTGCCAGGCGGATGTTTATCTGAAACTTGAAAATCAGCAATATACCGCGTCGTTCAAGGAACGTGGCGCCTATGTCAAACTGGCAAGCCTGACTCCGGAAGAACGCGAAAAAGGTGTTATCGCCGTATCGGCTGGCAACCACGCGCAGGGTGTCGCCTATAACGCCAAACGACTTGGTATTCCCGCCACCATCGTGATGCCGAAAAACACCCCCTACACCAAGGTTCATCATACGCGCTCGCACGGCGCCGAAGTCGTTCTGACCGGCAACGTGTTTGCCGAAAGCCTTGAGGCCGCGGGCCGCATCCAGCAAGAACGCGGTCTGACCTTCGTCCATCCGTTTGATGATCCGCATATCATCGCAGGCCAGGGCACTGTCGGGCTCGAAATCCTTGATGAAAACAAAGACATCGACACGGTTGTCGTGCCGATTGGCGGTGGCGGTCTGGCATCGGGCGTTGTCACCGCAATCAAATCGCGCCGGCCCGACATCGAAGTGATCGGGGTTGAAACCAAGCTTTACCCGTCCATGTATGAAGGCATACACGGCAAGGAATTCACCGGCGGTGGCGTCACCATTGCCGAAGGCATCGCTGTCAAACAGCCCGGCGGCCTGACGCTTGAAATCTGTAAGGAAAAGCTCGATGACGTCGTTCTGGTCGAAGAAAGCTCGATCGAACGTTCCATCCAGATGATGATCGAGATCGAGAAAAGCGTTGTCGAAGGTGCCGGTGCGGCCCCGCTTGCCGCCCTGCTTGATCACCCGGATCGCTTCAAGGGCAAGAAAGTCTGCCTGATCATCAGTGGTGGCAACATCGACACCCGCCTGCTGGCACAGGTTCTGATGCGTGGCATGGCCCGCGAAGGCCGCCTTGTTCGTGTCCGGATCGAAATTCCGGATGTGCCGGGCGCACTATCCACGATCAGTGCCTTGATCGGCGAAGAAGACGCCAACATCATTGAAGTCTATCACCAGCGCCATTTCTATGACGTACCGGCAAAACAGACCGATGTCGACATGGTGCTTGAAGTGCGCGACACCCAGCACGGGCAACAGGTGATCGACCGCCTGATCAAGGAAGGATTCGGTGGTCGCCTACTTGGGAACACGTCCCTCGACTAGGGCCCCCTGCACCTAAAAACGACAAAGGGCCGTTGGTGTGTCACCACGGCCCTTTTCTTTTGTGAACTACATCACATCGCAAGCAACAACATCAGTCACCCAGCGTGCGATAGCGCCCACCGTAATACAGCAACGGCGCACCGGTTTCGCCCATCACCAGTTCCTGAACATGACCAACGATGATGCTGTGATCACCGCCTTCATGCAGGGCGTGACGTTCGCAGGTCAGAGCTGCAACACTGCCTTTAAGACGCGGCATGCCAAGGCTGTCGTCTTCATATGCAACCTTGTCCCAACCATCCTGCCCGGGGGCTGAAAACAGCTCGGACACCTGCTTTTGGCTTTGGCTCAGGATATTGATGCAAAATCGTTTGGCATCTCCCGTGAACAGCGCGTGAGTCGCCGCACGGTGATCAACCGAAAACAAAACCAGCGCTGGATCAAGCGACACCGAGGCAAAGCTGTTGATGGTAATGCCCGCTTTTGCACCGTCTTGGGCGCGGGTGGTTACAACGGCAACGCCGGTTGTGAATTGACCAAGGCAATCGCGAAAATCGCGCGCAGAGAAAGACATATTGAAGGAAGCTCTCGTATACCAATATGGATGGGTGACGCGTCCCGAATGGAGCTTGGGGAAAATGGCGTCTATTCACCGCGCTGTCAAACCTAACTCGCAGCTAATTTAAACGCGATGTTAATAAGATTAAAACTTAATAAGAGCATATAGATATCAGAAACACGTTCTGCACTGCCGCAGAAGGCAGATGTTTCGATGAACTCGGGGTTGATCGTTCAGGTATCTGGCTTGGGGTAGCGGAGAAGAAAAAAGAATGTTCTTGATCATTGGTTATATCGTCGTAGTCGGCTCTGTCCTGGGTGGCTATCTGCCGCATGGCGACTTTGGCATTCTTGTACAACCGCTTGAAGTTCTGATCATTTTCGGGGCGGCGTTTGGTGCCTATTTGACTGCCAACCCGCTTGGCATCGTGAAGAAATCCTTCACATACACCATTCGCGCCATGAAAGGCCCAAAGAAAAAGGCCGCCTATCTGGAACTTCTGATCTGCCTTTATGCGATCTTCCGCCTTGCGAAATCCAAAGGCGATCTTGCGCTTGAAAGCCACGTTGAAAACCCGGAAAGCTCCAGTCTGTTTTCCAGTTTCCCGATGCTGATGAAAGATCATCATGCGATGGAATTCATGTGTGACTATCTGCGCTTGCTTACCCTTGGCACGACAAACGCCTATGAACTTGAAGCCGTGATGGATCAGGAACTTGAAACCCATCACGAAGAAGAACACGCCGTTGCGTCCGCCGTGCAAACGGCTGGTGACGGCCTGCCGGCACTTGGCATTGTTGCGGCGGTTCTTGGCGTTATCGTCACCATGAGCTCGGTGACAGAACCGCCTGAAATTCTCGGTGGCCTGATTGCGGCGGCCCTTGTCGGTACCTTCCTTGGTATTCTTGGTGCCTATGGCTTTGTCGGCCCGACCGCCTCGATCATCAAAAACACCGTGGACGCAGACGGCAAATATTACAGCTGCATCAAAGCCGCCCTGGTTGGTCACATGCAGGGATATGCCCCGCAGGTATCGGTGGAGTTCGCACGTAAAACCCTCCCGCATAATCTTCGACCCAGCTTCAAAGAGCTTGACGAAGCGCTGCAAGACGCGCCCACGGCTTGATTTTGCGATAAAAGATCTGGTTTAGAGGACAACGCAGCAAATGCCCGATATCGTCATAAAAAAGATCAAAAAAGGTGGGCACGGGCATCATGGTGGTGCCTGGAAAGTTGCCTATGCCGACTTTGTGACGGCTATGATGGCATTCTTCCTGTTGCTGTGGCTGCTTTCCAGCGCGACCGAGGAACAGCTGCAAGGCGTGTCGATGTATTTCACGCCCGAGACCATCTCGCAAAATGAATCGGGTTCCGGCGGTTTGCTGGGCGGCACCAGCCTTGCCGAAGAAGGTGCGCTGCGTTCCGAATTCGGATCACCATCCATCAGTATGGAAATCCCGCCGGTCGAAACACCGGAAGAACGCGAAGCCATCCGCGTGGCCCAGATGGAAGAACAGGAATTCAACGAGGCCCAGGAAGAACTCCTTAAGGCAATCGAAGCCAATGAGGAACTTCAGGGCCTTGAAAAGAACATCCGCATCGAAAACACCGATGAAGGGCTTCGCATCCAGATCCTTGACGAAGACGGCACCGCCATGTTCCCGAGTGGCAGTGCCGCCATGGCCGATCATACCCGCCTTCTGCTGCAACAGGTCGCGGGCGTGATTGAAAACATGCCACAGGATGTCTCGATCGAAGGCCATACCGATGCCGTGCCGTTCAACCGGACAGATGGCTATTCCAACTGGGAACTGTCCGCCGATCGTGCGCTGGCAACCCGTCGTGCGCTTGAAGACATGGGGCTTGAAACCGGACGCTTTGCCAAGGTTGCCGGTCTGTCGGATACCGACCCGCTCCTGCCTGACGCGCCGGAAAATGAAAGCAACCGCCGCATCAGTATCACCTTGCTGCGTGGTACCGGCGAACGTTCCGCGCTTGAAGGCACCGGCGAAGCTGGCCAAAACGGCCAAGAATCTGGACAGACCGCACCGGCAGGTGCAGCACCCGCTGGCCGGGCACCATCGCCGACACAACAACCGGCACAGGGTGAAAACCAGCGCCGCCCGACCTTCTCGGTTCCGTCACAACGGTGATTTGAATTCCGGCAACAGAAATCGGTGCCCTTTTGACCGTCAGGCCTTTAAACTGTCATAAACAACACCTAATCTCATAGAATAGTTCTCTTTGATGTGACCGGGACTGATCGGATCAAATGACAGTTAATCAGCGGCGCCTGACCCAGCACTATTTTATGACCGCACCGATGCCGTGCCCTTACCTGCCCGGCCGGTTCGAACGTAAACTGGTCACGGAGTTGCGCGGACCCGAGGCCAACAACGTCCATGATCTGTTGTCGCGTGCAGGCTTTCGCCGCAGCCACTCCATCGCCTATCTGCCGGCATGCAGTGATTGCAATGCCTGCGTTCCGGTTCGCGTCCGCTGTGACGGGTTCGAACCCAGCCGGTCTTTCCGCCGCATCAAGAACAGAAACAGCGATCTTGTCCGCAAGGTGATGCCACCGTCCGCGACACAGGAACAATATCAGCTGTTTAGCACCTATCAGGATGCCCGACATGGCAATGGTGACATGGCGCGCATGGATGCCCGTGATTACCGCGCAATGATCGAAGACAGCACTGTGGAAACCTCGATCTTCGAATATCGTCGCGCGGATGACAGCCTGATTGCTGTGGCGCTGGTTGATATTCTGGCCGACGGATTATCTGCCGTTTACAGCTTCTTTGACCCGGAAGAAGACCGCCGCGGACTGGGCACTTACATCGTGCTTGATCTGATCGACGAAGCCAGAACGCTTTCTCTTCCGCATGTCTATCTTGGCTACTGGATCGGCGATTGCCGCAAGATGTCGTATAAGATGCGCTTCCAACCCCTTGAAGGCTTCCGCGATGGTCAATGGATCTCGATGGAAGACGCTGATAGCGACGCGGACTAAGCTGTAAAAGTTCGCGTTCCGCACCAATTGCGCGAACCACTTTCCCCAATTAGACTAAAGTACCATACAACAACTCGATCCTCGGTTGCCTGCCCGTAAAGACGCATATAAGCTTCGTCTCAAAGCTGATCATCCAGCTTTTACAGATAAATCATGAGCTTGCATCTTTGGGAGGTTGTAACCAATGAAACGTCGCCAATTTCTTTCCGGCGCTGCCGTAGCAGGTGCGACTGCTGCTGCCGCGTCAACTTTCGCCAAACCGGCAATTGCCCAGGACGTCCGCGAATGGCGGATGGTCACCACCTGGCCGAAAAA
>NZ_DGMR01000032.1:153387-214098 GCF_002388495.1 Thalassospira sp. UBA4513 | reverse complement strand
TGAAAGCTCACATCTAGCCCGGTCTTAGTAGCCCCAGACCTTTGCACGGTGCATCAGACCGGTTGCCTCGAATTCCTTGCCGTAACGTGCAGCTTTCTTAACCAGGTCAAGGTAGCTTGCAGCAATTCGGCCAGCGAGGTCGTTCTGGCCAGCAATTTCATCAACAGCGGCCTTGGAATGTTCGGCCAGCGCCATGATGACTTCGTCGGGGAACTGACGTACCTCGACACCCTTGTCGATCAGCGGCTGATAGGACTGGATGTTGTTAAAGGTGAAGTCGGCAAACGTGTTTTCGGCAATCGCCTGTGCGGCAAAGCGAATGATCGCCTGCAGATCCGGTGTCAGCGCGTTAAACTTGTCCTTGCCAACAAAGATCTCAAGACCCGGGCCAGGTTCGTGGAAGGCCGGGGTGTAGTAGTATTTGGCAACCTGATACAAACCAAACGCCATATCGTTCCACGGGCCAACCCATTCGGCCGCGTCAATTGCGCCCGACTGCATCGCCGGCAGGATTTCACCCGGCGGGATCATGGTCGCGTTGGCACCGGCACGGCGCATGGCTTCGCCACCAAGACCGGCATAGCGCATTTTAAGGCCCTGAAGGTCATCAAGCGAATTGATTTCCTTGTTGAACCAGCCACCGGCCTGCATGCCAGAGTTACCGGCATAGAACGGCACAACGTTGAATTCTTCGTAAGCTTCTTCCCAAAGCTTCTGACCATCGCCAAAGCGGATCCAGCTTGAAAGCTCCCACGCAGTCAGACCGAACGGGATGGTCGAGAAGAAGTTAAGGGCCGGGTTTTTGCCCTGCCAGTAATACGGGGTACCGTGCGCCATTTCGGCGACACCCTGCTCGACCGCATCCATGCATTCGAACGGCGGCACCAGTTCACCCGCACCATAGATGGTGATGTTCAGGCGACCAGCCGACATCTCCTTGACCATGGCGGCGAACTTTTCGGCATTGGTGCCAAGTCCCGGGGTTCCTTTTGGCCATGGCATTACCATGCGCCAATTCAGCGTTTCCTGTGCGGATACAACAGCCGGTGCTGCAACCGAGGCAGCAAGCGCACCCGCGCCCAGTCCGGCCCCTTTTAGAAACTGACGACGTTTCATTCCGATCCCCTTAAATTCTTGTGTTTTGGTGGTTTTTTGCACAACCACCAACTTGCGGAGGGGAATTTTGTCGAAAACGACTGTCCTTTTCCACTATTTTTGCCGAAATCAGGAAATATTTTTTCTTGCCGCTACGGAATGCTGGCCTTCAGTCCGCCAACAGTGTCTTACGACCCAAGGTAGCGATTGTAATCGGCGACGAACTGTTCAACCGTGCCCGCCCCAAGCGGCGTGTTGTAATATTGCTTCCAATAGGCTGCCAGCCCGTTGACGTCGTTGGGATCGGTCGGCATCGCGGCTGGTGCCCGGTAGTAGCGAATGCGACAAAGCGCCGTGGCATAGGCCAGATTGGTCGCCAGTTGTGCATCCTTGTCGGGCGTGCCGTCTGCTTGTGCTGGTTGCGGGGCAAGAAACCCGTCCACCTTGGCCTTGAGGTCCGCCCGGTAATCAAGATAGTTTTCATAACAATCATGCAGGGTTGCCGGTTCCATCTGGAAAATTCCCAGCGCCGGACCACCTCCGACCTGTTCAATATAATCTCCCAAATGACTTTCATGGGCGGCTGTACCCATGATCAGGTTTTCCGCGACGTCTGATGCAGGCAATCCAAGAGCCGCCAGAACCGGTTTGACGACAAGGGTGCGAAGCTGCGTGGCATTGATTGGCATAGGAGCCTCCATTCGACCAATGGTATAAGGACCCCTATGACGCAGCAGATCGGGAAATGAGAAATCTTTTCTGTTTTTTCTCTTTATCCGCGCAATTTAACACATGGAAACAGTATTTTAATTACATAAAATTGCATCATGCCAACCTTTTGGATAGTTAAACTAGACCACCAAGGTCCAACTTAAAGAAACAGCATCTTTTAAGTGTTCACATTGCTTGTTGTTTCTCGGGGGATCAAACGTGGTACATCCTGAACTTAAAAGCCGTCTCGACTTCATCGGACTGGACGAACCTAAAATAAAACAGCTCAAACGCGCATGGCCCGTGATTGAAAAAAACCTGCCGGGCATGCTTGATCAGTTTTACCATAAGGTGATGAATAACGCGGCTCTGGCAAAAATTGTCGGTGATCCGTCAAACATTGATCGCCTGAAGAATGCCCAGGCCAAACACTGGGCCAAACTTTTTGACGGCGCATTCGATCAATCCTTTTACGACGACGTGCGCCGCATCGGTAAGGCTCACGAACGCATTGGCCTGACGCCCGAGGCATATGTTTCGGCCTATAACTTCATGCTTGGCGAAATCACCGCCGTGCTGTGCAAAAATTTCAATCGTGATTCACAACTGCCGTTGATGATCATCGGCTCGACCAATGCGCTGCTGATCGATGTCGAAATGGCGATTACGGTCTATTACGAAGAAACGCAAAAGACCTATGCCGACAAACTTCAGCAAATGTCCGACGAGTTTGAAAAAACCATCGGAACGGTTGTTTCCGCTGTTTCAAGCTCGGCCGAAGACATGTCACAGGCATCTGAAACCCTGTTGGCCAGCATGCAAGAAACCCAGGGCGAAGTTGAAAAGGCCCGTGGCGCTGCTGAACTGTCTGCCGATAATGCCACCACCGTTGCCGGTGCGGCGGAAGAACTTGATAGTTCCATTCGCGAAATCTCGAGCCAGGTTTCGCGGGCCTCGACAATTTCCAACGAAGTGGAAGTGTCTGTACAACAAACATCAGACACGATCGAAACCCTCAATGCCGCCGCCGAGCAAATCGGCACTGTGGTTGACCTGATTGACAAGATCGCGAGCCAAACCAACCTTCTGGCCCTGAACGCCACGATCGAGGCGGCCCGTGCCGGCGAAGCGGGCAAAGGCTTTGCCGTGGTCGCAAGCGAGGTCAAAAACCTTGCCAATCAGACCGCAAAGGCCACCGGTGACATTACCGCCCAGATCAACAATGTGCAGCAAAGCACGGTTGCCGCGGTGAATGCAATTCACGGGGTCGCCGGCCAGATCAGCAACATCGTTGATTCCGTTACCGCCATCTCAGCAGCCGTCGAACAACAGGCCGCCGCCACCACGGAAATCAGTGGCAATATCAACGCGGTGTCTTCGGCCAATCGCGATGTGAACGGCAGCCTGGAAACCGTCAATGGCACCGCACAACGCACCAGCACGGTGGCGCAAAACGTCTCGGACGTCTCACGCATGCTTAAGCAGAATTCCGAAAAACTGCGGTCCGATGTTGATGCCTTCATCACGAAGCTGACGTCATAGGATCAAACACCGCCTTCACCCCCGAGGCCGTGCTGCTTAAGCCCGTTGCTAGCGGTCGCGTGCCTCGGACGGTGTGATACCAAAGACGCGCTTGAAGGCGGTTGCGAAATTGGCCGGGCTTTTATAACCCGCTGCCCAGGCGGCCTGTGCAATCGTCAGGCCGTCCTTTTCCATGGCATCGCGGGCCGCGACGAGGCGGCTTTCACGGATGAAATCCTTTACCGTCATGCCATAGGCATCCTTGAAGATGCGCTGCATGCTGGTGACACTGATCCCGATGGCGGCTGCAATGGTCGGAAGGGTTTGCTGTTCCGGGTCACTGGCCAGAATGAAATCACGGATTTCCTGTGCACGATGATGGCGATCTAGCGCATCCGGGCCGGAATTTTTGCCAAGCGTTGCCGTTTGGTCCTTACCGTTCTGAATGGCGGATAGTGCCTCGGCAAAAATCTCCAACCCGCGGCTTTCTTCATACAGCTCGCGCATAAGCGGATCCGTTGCATGCGGATAGATCAACTGATCAGCAAGTGCGAGTACCCGGCGTGACGGCCGCCAGCTGCGCACAGAAATGCCAGCATTGAAAAAATCGGCGATTTCACGATAGCGGGCCGGTGACTTGCCAAGCTGGCGCAAGACCCAGTCAAACTGTGCCGAAATCATCACCTTGCTGATTTCGCTGCCTTTGTGGATATAACGCCTGACCTTCGAGGGCTGCGGCACCGCCCAGATAAAGCCGACCGGGTGATCCCGCGCATCAAGGTCAACCGGCACGCCGTCAAACTCGGCCTGCAGCCGTCCCTTCAGCATAATGGCGACCTTTACCGCCGCCCCGACATGATAGTCGGCGATGGCATCCTTCATCTCCATCGTGTCAGATGTGTGAATATCAAGAAACGACTGCGTATCGCTAAATGACATGCGCCCGCTCATCAACGCGCCGCGACTTGCCAAGGCGTTGCCGAGCTCGCCTGTTTCCTGGATAAGGGTGCCGCGTTTTTCCAGATGGCTCCTGGTAATAGAGTCACGCCGCGTTATTTGCCGGTGTGCTGTTACCCCCACAAACCTCTCCTGCATCATTTTGAAGTCACAAAGCATCTTTGAACATGCAATCGGCGCCGAACGGCCTTTGCAAAGACATGCTGACGATTTCGCAAACATGTCCGGCGATTTGGCAAACATCATTCCTGTTGCATCCCCGCCTGCGAAAATAATATTCACAATCATTCGCATTTGCAATTATATTTCTCAGGAAATGAACATGCCACAGTCACCCTCGCCAACCTCGTCGCCCCGGATCAGCGCCCTTTTGCGCACAACCGTTCTTGCCGGTTTTTCGCTTGCGGTTTTGCCATCAATCACCTTTGCCCAACAGGCCAACAACGATGAAACCGTGACCAAGCCCCTCGAAGTCACCGCATCGGCCAAATCGGCACAGGGCCTTCCGGGTGGCGTTTCGATTGGCCAGGAAGAATTGGATCGCAAAAACCCGCAGACCATGAAGGATGTCTTTTCATCGGACGCGTCGGTTAAAGTCGGCGGGCCGACCGCCATCGTTCAGAAGGTCTATGTGCAGGGTATCGAGAATACCAAGCTCAACGTTCAGGTTGATGGCGCCCGTCAGGTAGATTCAAGCTTCCACCATATCGGAACAGCGATCATTGATCCGGCGATGCTGAAATCGGTTAATGTTGAATCCGGTGTCGCCCCGGCGGATGCCGGGCCACATGCCTTGGGCGGATCGATGTCTTATGAAACCCGTGATGCCCGGGACGTTCTTGAAGCCGGTGACACGTTCGGTGGCTGGGGCAAGTTGCAGTACAACTCAAACACCAAGGGCTTTGCCGAATGGCTGACCGTTGCCGGACAGTCAGACGGGTTTGAAGCGCTGGCGTATCTGAAAAACAGCAATCAGGGCAATTACAAAGACGGCGACGGTGATGAGGCGATTGGCACCGCCGATGGCAGCGAAAGCGGACTGGGCAAGTTTGCCTTTACCGGCAATGACGGTGGCCGTTTCGAAGCGTTTGCCAGCCATCTTGAAGATGAAGGTGTCCGCCCGTCCCGCCCGAACTATGCGGTTCTGGCCAACGGCGCAGCGCCACAATGGCTGTCCTATCGCGATACGTCGGTTGGGGTGAGCTATGTCGATGAAATGCCGTCTGGCCAGTTCGATCCGGAATTCAGTCTGGCATACAGCCGCACGGTTCTGAACATTCCGGCCCTTCAGGGTGGTGCGAACTTCTATCACGTCAAATCCGATATCCAGTCCATCAACGGCAAGGTCGCCAACAATTTTGAAGTCGATAACGGTGTCATCACCGCCGGGATTGATTTCTATCGCGATGAGGCAACCGGATATCACAACCGATCCCCGCGCAACGGTAGCTATTCGGAAACCTCGACCGATATTGGCGCATTCTCGCAAGCTCGCCTGTCCCTGACCGATCAGTGGCGCGTGTCGTTCGGCGGCCGTGCCGATCAGCAATGGTTCGAAGGCCTGACCGGTGAAGACTTTTCCGAATTCGGACTAAGCGGCAATGCCAACACCGAATATGATCTGACCGAACAGCTGATGGTCTATGGTGGTGCCGGGACGACGTTTGGTGGCCTCCCGCTTGGTGAATCGGCAATTTATGAATTCAGTGGCAACTGGAATTATGACGGTTTTGCCCCTTCGCGGTCCTATAACGCAAAGGTCGGTTCGCGCCTTGCGCTTGATGACTGGACGCTGGATGGAAACCTTTTCTACAACCTGATCGATGAATCCCACGATCTGTCCAGTGCAACGCGTAACTCGACCGTCGATCTCGATACCCGTGGTGTCAATCTGTCTGCCATGTATTCCTATGGTCCGGGGTTTGCGCGCCTGACCTACTCACACACCAACGTCAAAACCGACGGCGGCGTCCCGCTGAGCACCGAGGCCTCCTATCAGGGCGTCATCATGGGTGACATGTTCAACTTCGATGCCGGTCACAGCTTTGATAGCTATGGGCTGCGCGTTGGCGGCAATGCGGAATTCGCCCTTGCCGATGACAGCCCCGAAGAACGTGGCAACGAAAAACTCGATAGCTACTTCGTTGCCAATCTCTATGCCGAATGGGTCCCCGGAGTGTTGAACGATGCAGTTACCCTGCGTGTGGACGCGCTGAACATCCTTGATCGCGATTACATCGACCGCGCAACAACCGGTTATGACAGCACGCGCATTAGCGAGCCGTTCCACGAACCCGGACGCACTTTCCTGATTTCGGCGAAGGTCGATTTCTAGGACGCGAAGAAACACACTTCAAACCGAAATGGGTAGCACATCAGGTGCTGCCCGTTTTGGCGTTTGAAATGCACGAAAAGACAAACCTTCAGGATAACCTGACATGAAAATTCGCAATCTTCTTGCCCTTGCTGCGGCGACACTGATCTGGAGTGCAAACGCGTCCGCTGGTGAAACGGTCACACTAACTGATATTGCCGGACGTGAAGTCACCGTCGAGGTGCCGGTCAAACACATGATCCTTGGCGAAGGGCGTTTCCTGCCGTCCATCGGTATTCTCGATCCGGAAAATCCGGTGCGCTGGATTGCCGGAATGATGGGCGACTTCAAATCGCTTGATCCGGCATCCTTTGCGCAATATCGCGAAAAATTTCCCGAGATTGATGATATTCCGCTGGTTGGTCGTCAGAACGAAGAAACGTTTTCTGTTGAAAAGGCCGTGACAGTCGAACCCGACGTGGCAATTTTCGGCATGTCGGGCGGCCATGGGCCCGGTTCCACCAGCCACGAAGTTCTGTCAGTCATGGGGGCGGCAGATATCCCGGTGGCGATGATCGATTTTCGGGCCAAGCCGTTTGAAAACACCCCCAAAAGCATCCGTCTTCTCGGCAAGCTGATGGGCAAGGAAGAACAGGCAGAAGCCTTTGTGAAATTCTATGAGGAGAACCTTCGAAAGGTGACCTCACGCGCCACAGAGACAACCGAAAAACCCAGTGTCTTCCTTGAAAGCCGTGTCGGCCTTGCCGAGAACTGCTGCGAAGCCATGGGCAACGAGATGATCGGCAAGTTCGTTACCCTGGCTGGTGGTAAAAACATCTTTGCCGATACCGTTCCCGGCGTAATCAGCCAGATATCGGTCGAACAGGTGATCTTCACCGACCCGGACGTCTATATCACCACGGCCATCGGATCGTCCGGGCTGGATGCGGAAACAAATGCGCGGCGCATTGTTCTGGGTGCAAAGACAAATGCCGATCAGGCACGTGCGTCCTTGGCACGCAGTATGGAACGGACCGGCCTGCCGCTTCTGAGTGCTGTCAAAAACAGGAAGGTCTATTCCGTCTGGCATCACATTTATAACAATCCGATCAATGTGTTTGCCCTGCAGGCGATGGCAAAGTGGCTCCATCCCGACATCTATGCCGACCTTGATCCCGACGCCGAACTGGCAACATTTTTCGAGCACTTTCAGGCGGTTGATCTGAATGGCGTGTACTGGATCGGCCTGAACGACGCGCCGTCGCCATAAACCGACCCAGCCCCGCAAACACAAACAGAGAGATCGCCAGATGTTTACCACAAAGGGATCGGTCAAAACCGATAAGGCCGCCAAGTATCTTGTCCAGCTGTGCAAGCATTTCGCCCACAAGGTCGAAGTCGATCTGGGCGAAACCACCGGCAATGTGGCATTTCCCATGGGGCCGTGCGTCATTACCGCCCATGAGGACCGACTGACCTTTGACGGGCAGTCACACAAGCCCGAGGGTATCGAGAGCATGAAGGGTGTGATTATCGTCCATCTCGACAAATTCGCCTGGCGCGAGGCACCACTTGATTATCACTGGGAGGACGGCGAAACGCCTGATGCCTAAACGCGCCTTACGCAAACGAAAACGCCAGCCTTCATGGGCTGGCGTTTGTCATTCTAGTGAAGCTGATAGGCGACCGGCACGGTCCAGACGACTTGTTGTTCGGTCATCTCATCGGGGAATGGCGGGAATTTCCGCACCCGTTCGATCAGGCGTTCGGTTTCACGATCAAGGATGCTTGATCCGCTTGAACTGACCATACTGGCCTCAAGCACCGTGCCATCGCGCGCAATGACAAGGCGAATACGATTTTCGCCCTCGATCCGTCGACGCATGGCGCGTTCGGGATATTCGCGGTAACGCGCCAGTGTTTGAAGAACCGATGCCTGATAATCAACCATCTTGGCCTGGCTTGCCGCACCACCACCACTACCAGCCGATGAACTGGCCGCCTGACTTTGGGTGGTTTCACCCGTCGTGCCCTCTGACTTGACAGAGTTGGTCAGCCCGGAGGGCTGTGGCGTTGGCTGGGCGGCTTTTGCGACCGGCTCTGGCGCCTTGGTCGGCTTTGGGGCCTCTGCCTGCTCTAGGGGTGGTTTGGGCTTCATGCGCACCGGCAGGACCTCTGCCAGCTGCTGTTCGACAACCGGCTCGGGCACAGGTTCAGGCTCCGGTTCGGCAACTTGTTCGATAACCGGTTCTGGTTCTGGTTCAGGGATGGGTTCAGGCTGTTGCTCGACGACTTCCGGCTCCGGTTCCGGGAGAACTTCCGGTTCAGGCTCTGGCTCCGTCTCGACCACTTCCTCTGGGATCGGTTCAGGCTGGGCTTCCTGTTCCGGATCCGGTTCAACGATTTCTTCGGGCACTTCGGCCGCCATGCTGTCGACCGCGTCGGCACTTTGAGTATCGGTTTCGGCCTCGCCTGTTTCGGCCTGCCCGGCCCCCAGCGAGATGCTGATACTTTGTACGGCACCGGCTCCGCCCCAGCCCGATGGCTGCGGGTCGGGCATGGCAAGGACGATCCCGCCAGTCAGGACAAGACCGGTCAGCCCGGTCGCAATCAAAAGATCAACGCGTTTGGACATGCTATTCCTGACCCGGCTGCATGGCCGTCATCAATTGAACCTTTTCGATGCCAAGTTCCTGAAGGCGCGCCAAAAGGGTCACCACCTTGGCCCCTTCGACTTCGCGGTCGGCCCGGATTTCAACCGGACGGCCGATATAATCGGCTGGCAGCATCGACGACAGGCGATCAAGGCCCCCCGTCAGATCATCAATCCCGATTTCACCATTGCTGCCAAACCACAGAACAATGGTGTCTTCCGGTTGGCCTTCGGCCGTCTGGCTGGCAGGCGGGTCAACTTCAAAGGGTCCAAGTTTTTGCAGGCTTCCGGCGATCATGAAAAAGATCAAAAGCAGGAAGACGATGTTGATCAAAGGCAGCATCGGTTCCAGAACCGGTCCGTCCTCTGCAATCTGGATGCGGCGTTTCATTCAATGAACTCCACATCCGTAACACCGCCGCGGCCCAGCGTATCCATGACTTCGACCAGTCGCTGCAGATTGGCACCGTTGATCGGCCGCAGGCGCACCGGTGATCCGTCATGATCGCGCAAAAGCGTCGGTGCCAGATTGGACAGCGCAATCGCATTGCCATTGATCGACAGGCCACCATTCACATCGACTTCGACCGTGACCGGTCGGGTATCGCTTTGGCTGGTGGCGCGACCATCGGTAATGCTGACCGACATCTCAAAGCCCTTCCAGTCAAGGAAGCTTGAAGCCAGCATGAAGAAGATCAGCAGGATAAAGACAACATCAATCAGCGGGGTCAGACCGATCATCGGTGAAGAACCGCTGTTGCGTTCGCGCAGCTGCATGGGGCGACTTTCGGAAACGGGTTTTATTCGGCGGCGTGGCGCAGTTCGGAAATGTTTGATGCGCGGCTAAGCGTCTTGCGGGCCAGTTCACCGCGATTGACCACCAGCGTACAAACATCTTCCATCGTGGCGGCGGCACGGCCAATCACGCCCTGCATCCACATATGAAACGCGGTTGCCGGGATCGCGACTACAAGGCCGATTGCGGTTGTCAGAAGTGCCAGCCAGATACCGCCAGACAGCACAGAGGGATCAATACGGCTGCCTGCCCCTTCCATGCGCTGGAAGGCCTCGATCATGCCCATGACCGTACCCAGAAGGCCCAACAGCGGGCTTAGCACGGCAATGGCCGACATGATCCGCAGACCACCATTGAGACCATCAATTTCCTTGCGCGCACGCGAAGCAATCAGATCCGATGCCGCTTCGCGTTCCTCAGACGAACTTACCGGAAGCATCATGCCCGACAGCGCAATACGCGCGGCCGGATGGCGACGGCGTGCCAGAATTTCGGCCGCCTGCTGTTCGTCACCCGATGACAGATGACGTTCGACATCCTTTACAAAGCCGTCGGCAAAAACACCACGGCGCAGGAACCCGACCAGCTTATAAAAGAATACCATCAGCCCGATCAGCGCCATCGCGGCCAGCACCCAGCCGACCACGCCGGCCCGGTCGACCTGTTCAATCACCGGAAGGCCAACAAAGCCATCCAGCATACCGGTCGACTGGGTCGTTGCCGTTGCATCGATGGCAAGCCCGGTATTGGGGTCCACCATGACAGAACCGTCCGCATTGAGAGTTCCGGTCGCAGAGTCAGCCCCCACCGGGACGAGTGCGCCATCGGAAGAAAGCGGCGTTTGCGCATCCGAAGATGCGGCTGATGAATTCACAGGGTCAGACATGTAACTTTCCCGATCACAAAATTGATCACCACCAGACGTCCTGCTCTGGTGCGTTTGAAACTGATTTGCATTCTTTACAGGAAATAGAATTGCGATGCAATCGCAACCAACAGGCCAAAATACATTTTCATGCTGATCCCCTGCACCGAGCAGGTCATTCAGGGCGGGACAGGGTTTGCGTGATCGATCGGGAATTGCGATGGGAAATATGATGGCAAAAGCCGGATATGCAAAACCCCCGGAACTTCTGGGTTCCGGGGGTTTTGAATTGGTGAGCCCGACAGGATTCGAACCTGTGGCCAACTGATTAAAAGTCAGTTGCTCTACCAACTGAGCTACGGGCCCTCAACGTTGGTGAGCGGCGTTTTAATGGGACTGGCGGCATCGGTCAACCCCTCTTTTTATGCAAATGGTCCTTTTTACCTATGTTTCACCCTCCGCCAATCCAGCTTACCTCTTAAGCTATTGTTTTCATGGCATTGACCTAACGCTGGCAACAAGAACCATGCACAAAAACCAATTTACGGTTGCATAAGGTTTTTGATATACAGTGTATGTATACCTGCATGTTTGCAGCACACTAAACACACAGGGACCTTGGGGAAACACTAAATGGACACAATCGCAGATAACGCTAGGTACAGACGAATACTAAGTCAAGCATCATTGCCTCGTCTGGGAAGGGCTTACTCTGTAGGACCATTCGGTCGTCGAGTTAGCTTCGCATCACAGCAAATGCGAGCCCTTTCGATAGTCGCCGCACTCCAAGGAACAAATACGATTCATGAGAAAGCCCGCGTTGCTGTAATTGGAGCTGGCTTATCAGGCCTAACAGCAGCTGTCGCAGCTAGATCATGCGGAGCAAAAGTTTGGCTTTTCGAGAAAATGGGGGATCCTTTTACTATCCAAAAGCATGCGCAGCATCGTTATCTCCATCCGACAGTGAACTTCTGGCCAGAGATGCGATTAAGTGAGAGCACTAACTTTCCAATTTTTGATTGGGTGGAAGCAAATGCTTCGACCGTGTCAAACCACCTTTTAAACGAATGGAAAAGTTACCAAAAGAGGATAAATTTTAGACCATTTCATTTATTCACAGGCATCAAGAAATCTAAAGATGATTTGTATACAATATATATTCATAATAAAGAGTTTAACGAAGCAACATTCGATGTAGCTATCTTTTGTACTGGTTTTGGTGTTGAAGAGGTTTTTCCGCCAGCAATATCTGTTCCATACTGGTCACCCGACTCATTTTCAAACGAAATACATGATGACAACATTAACTATTTTTTTAGTGGCACAGGTGACGGTGGACTAATAGATTTATTTCGGCTTATACACAAAGATTTCGACTCAGGAAAACTTTGCCTGAGAGTAATAAGACTTATGGAAGACATACGCCTTGATGAAGATATAAAGAACATTGAGGATAGAGCGTTTGAGATTGCAGATGCCGGAAAAGACAATACAAGTAAAAAACAAGATTTAGAAACTGAGTACAAAATAGACGAAATATATAACGAAGGGTACAAGCGTGTCATTACAGACGCCGGAGATGACTTAAACTCAATACTAGGATCATCATATTTCGATGATATAGAGAGAAATATCATTGTAGGTGGCACCACAGAAAACGGTTTTAACTTTTCTGCAGCTCCTATTCATAAACTGATGTTCGCTCATTCATTAATGAAAAACAAAATTCGCTATATTAAAGGAAAAACTTCAATAAAAAAAACACTGACAGGAAAGTACAAGGCCACTTTTTCCAGTGAAAAAAATAAAATAGATCTATCTGACTACAAAATAATAGTTCGACACGGACCAACATCTGAGTACCCCATAAAATCCGCAATAAAAGACAAAACACTTCTAGAACAATTCATCCGAAGGCAAAAAATATTCTCTGATTGGATAGAGTACGATGGAATACAGCTCCCGGAGTTTTCCAACCTATTCAAATTTACTCTTAGCAAGAAAGATCCGCACTATATCCAAACGCGCCTAGGAAAAGCAGCAGACTATTTTTATCGTGAGCACGATTTAAACACCTTTGCTGATAGAAAATTCATAGTCAGCCCTCAGACTCCATCGAAAATCGATAAATCGAGGCTTCCCAACTCTTTGTTCGGCATCGAAGTACATGTCGGAGACTTTCCACATAGCATTTCGCGAACCGAGGAGGACAAATAATGACATCATTTCATTCCCCCGGTGAACGAGAACCCAAGGAAGTCACCAGTAATCTTGGCGTTACAGCAGGCTTAATCGTTCAAGAAATAAGCAGCAATGCAACCTATAAACTAACAGCCTCTCTTGAGCTAGCTATGGTGAAGAACCCCAGCATTCAATCGGAAGCCACAATTCGAAGTGAACAGATGGTAGTGCCGATCTATTACCCACCATCACAGCCCATGGTAAACCAACTAAATTCACAGCGATTTATTGAGGGGCATCATTCCCCAGAGGAGGCAATTTTTAGCACAGTCGAAGTCTGGCGCAAAAACGGACAAGAGAAAAGGTCAGAGGCAAGAATCGCTGGCATTAATCTCACCGTTGGTGTCACCGCCAAAGGAAAAAAAGAAGAAGTCATCGTAAAAGGATTGTTTGCAATAAAGTTAGCCGACAACGCCCCCCCCATTTCCGATGGTGACACAGGCGCTCCGGTAACATTTTTCAATCAAGAAACAGAGAAGAACGAGGTAATTGGCTTAATAGTTTCTTCGAATGAACAGCATGCCTTTGCCTGCCCGATTTCACGTGCTATGAGCGACAACAACTTCGAACTTGTTAAACGGTACAAATATCTCGGCATACACTTAGATACCTCCAACGTACTCCAAGACCTCGATGATAGTGAACATGTAAAAAATAATGTCAGAGCGAGTAAAAGAATTGCAGGTGTTGATTTACCTGAAAGTAAGAAAACAGTTTACGCATTAACACGAATCGCGGGTATCGGAATAACCAGCGCACGCGCCCTCTGCAAATGTGCGAATATCGAGGAACATGTAAAGTTTAGGGATCTTACAACTCAGCAGTTCCGCACAATCGTCACCTTAATCGCTGATAACTTTTTGGTTGAGGGTGACCTCCGACGTAAAACAGCTACGCGCATCAAACGCCTGATGGATATAGGCTGTTACCGGGGCCTGCGTCACCGAAAAAGTTTACCCACGAGAGGACAACGAACGCACACCAATGCTCGAACAAGAAAGGGTAAACCAACCCCAATTGCAGGTAAGAAAAAATAGCAAATAAAAAGCCCCCGAAACCGGTTGGGTTTCAGGGGCTTATTGGTGAGCCCGACAGGATTCGAACCTGTGGCCAACTGATTAAAAGTCAGTTGCTCTACCAACTGAGCTACGGGCCCTCAAGGTTGGTGAAGCGCGTTTTAATGGCACAGGCGGCATCGGTCAACACCTGTTTTCCATATTTTGGCTCTTTTTGCGCATTCAGCCCCAAAAACGCGAAAGCCGCCCCATGAAGGGACGGCTTTCGGTTGCAATAGTTCAAATATCGCGATTATTGCGCGTCGGCAGCAACCTGCATTTTGACGATCTGATCCGGGTCGGCAACGCTGCCATTGGCCCAAGGGGCACCCTTTTTGATCATATCGACATATTCCATGCCCTCAGTCACTTCGCCCCAGATGGTGTACTGGCCATCAAGATGCGGTGCATCGGCAAAGACGATGAAGAACTGGGAGTCCGCACTGTTCGGATTGGCCGAACGGGCCATGGAAACGGTGCCGCGAACGTGACGTTCGTTGGAAAATTCGGCATCAAGTTTCTGGCCGGAACCACCGGTTCCATTGCCTTTGGGATCACCGGTCTGCGCCATGAAACCTTCGATCACACGATGGAATTTCAACCCATCGTAAAAGCCTTCACGGGTGAGTTCCTTGATCCGGGCAACATGTTTCGGTGCCAGATCCGGGCGAAGCTGGATCACAACGCGGCCATCTTTCAGGTCAAGATAAAGCGTGTTTTCCAGATCCTGAGCGACAGCGTCGTTTCCATTGGACATGGTGATAAATCCTAGTACGAGAGCGATAATTGAAAATAGACGAAAAAGACGCATGGCCTGCGTTATTCCTTTTCTTCTGCCAGCTTTTCGTGCAGCCGTTTCAGCACGTTTGCCGGCACAAATTCAGTGACATTCCCGCCCAGACGGGCGATTTCCTTCACGAAACGCGAAGAGACAAACTGTTGTTTGTCCGATGCCATCAAAAAGACGGTTTCAACTTCCGGCGATAGCCGGGCGTTCATCCCGGCCATCTGGAATTCATACTCAAAGTCCGATACCGCCCGAAGACCACGGATAATCGTGCTGGATCCGTTTTCCTGGGCAAACTGCATCAGAAGCGATGAAAATGGCTTAACTGAGGTACGGGCGGCAACTTCACCGCCCGCAGCCTTGAGCGCACCTTCAACCAGTGCACAGCGTTCATCGACCCCGAACATCGGACCTTTGCCGGCGTTGATCGCAACGCCGACAATCAGTTGATCGACGATCCGGGTCGCACGACGAATGATATCCATATGCCCCTGGGTTACCGGATCAAAGGTGCCCGGATAAATCCCGATACGCGATACGGTAGAAGACGTTTCAGTCATCGAACTTCCCGTTATTCGTCGCGGTCCGCTTCATCAGATGCCGGTGCCTCAGCCGCATCTTCATCAGATGCTTCCGGGGCCTGGTCGGCGGTTTCAACGGCACCTTCGGCACCCTCGATCACACCTTCCTCGCCATCGATGATCTCATCATCTTCATCACCAAGGTTTGACAGACGTTCGACTGCGACGACCTGTTCGTCTTCGGCAGTACGGAACAGCGTCACACCCTGGGTCTTACGCCCGGCAATACGGATGTCATGGGTCGGCATACGGATGACCTTGCCACCATTGGTGACCATCATCAGCTCGTCACCTTCTTCGATCACGAAGGAGGCAGCAACATTACCGTTACGTTCCGACATCTCGATATTGGCAAAGCCCTGACCACCACGGCCGGTCACGCGATATTCGTAGGCAGACGTCCGTTTGCCATAACCGTTTTCAGTGACCGACAGGATCATCTGATCGCCACTGAGAATTTCCTGATAGCGTTCTTCGGACAGCAGTTCGAGCGGAAGGTTATCAGCCGTGATTTCCTCGCGACGCAACTTGCCGGTGATCGAGAGGTATTCACCGCGCTCTTCCATCGAAACATGGTTGCCAAACAGCACCGACATCGCGATGACTTCGTCCTGATCGGCCAGACGGATGCCACGCACACCAACCGAATTACGGCCGGTAAAGACGCGCACGTCACTGACACGGAAACGAATGCACTTGCCCTGACGGGTTGTCAGAAGGATGTCGTCATCATCGGTACAGGTCTGAACCGCAATCAGCTTGTCACCACGTTCTTCTTCAAGCTTCATGGCGATCTTGCCGTTTGATTTCACATTCACGAAATCGGCAAGGCTGTTACGGCGGACGTTACCGGTCGAGGTGGCAAACATCACATGCAGATTCGGCCATTCTTCCTCATCGGGAAGCGGCAGGACCGTGGTGATATATTCACCTTCTGACAGCGGCAACAGGTTCACAAGCGCCTTGCCGCGTGATTGCGGCGTACCCATCGGCAGGCGCCAGACCTTCATCTTATAGACCATCCCCTCCGAGCTGAAGAACAGAACCGGGGTATGGGTATTGGCAACAAACAGCTTGGAAACGAAATCTTCCTCGCGGGTTGCCATGCCCGAACGGCCTTTACCACCGCGACGCTGTGCGCGATAGGTCGACAGCGGAACACGCTGGATATAGCCGCTGTGCGACACGGTCACGACCATGTCTTCACGGGCAATCAGGTCTTCGATGTCATGTTCGAATTCTGCTTCCTGAATTTCGCTACGACGCGGGTCGGCGAATTCATTGCGCATTTCGGTCAGTTCATCCTTGAGGATGGTCAGCTTGCGCTCACGCGAGGCAAGGATATCAAGGAAGTCCTTGATCTTCTCACCCAACTCGGTCAATTCGCCCGCGATCTTGTCGCGTTCGAGACCGGTCAGGCGATGCAGACGCAGCTCAAGGATCGCACGTGCCTGTGCTTCGGACAGGCGATACATGCCATCGGTCGAACCAACCTGGTTCGGATCGGCAATCAGTTCGATCAGCGGAACAATATCGCCCGCCGCCCAATCACGTTCCATCAGCTGTTCACGCGCAACAGTCGGATCGGCTGCATTACGGATCAGTTTGATGACTTCGTCGATATTCGATACCGCAATACCCAGACCCACCACGACATGGGCACGATCACGCGCCTTTTTCAGAAGGTGGATGGTCCGGCGGGTAATGACTTCTTCGCGGAATTCGACGAAGGCCTGAATGATTTCCTTCAGGTTCATCAGTTCCGGCTTGCCACGGTTCAGCGCCAGCATGTTGACACCAAACGAGGTCTGAAGCGCGGTAAAGCGGAACAGCTGGTTCAGAACCACATCGGCATTGGCATCACGCTTAAGCTCGATCACCATGCGAACGCCCGAACGGTCAGACTCGTCACGCAGATCGGAAATGCCTTCAAGCTTCTTGTCGCGGACCAGTTCGGCGATCTTTTCCATCAGGGTGGCCTTGTTCACCTGATAGGGAACTTCGGTCACGATGATGGCTTCGCGGTTGGCACGGATTTCCTCGACATGGGTACGTGCCCGCATGACGACAGAACCACGGCCGGTCTTGAATGCCGAATGGATGCCCGAACGACCAAGAATAAGGCCACCGGTCGGGAAATCCGGACCATGGACAAATTCCATCAGACCTTCGACGGAAATATTGGGATCATCGACATAGGCCATGCAGCCATCAATGACTTCACCCAGGTTGTGCGGCGGAATGTTGGTTGCCATACCAACCGCAATACCACCGGCACCATTGACCAGCATGTTGGGGAAACGGGCCGGGATAACGGACGGTTCCTTGGTGGTTTCGTCATAGTTATCGCGGAAATCAATCGTATCCTTGTCGATATCATCCAAAAGGAAGTGCGCGGCCTTGGCCATGCGGGCCTCGGTGTAACGCATGGCGGCGGCCTTGTCGCCATCCATGGACCCGAAGTTGCCCTGCCCGTCAATCAGTTGCAGGCGCATGGAGAAATTCTGCGCCATACGGACCATGGCATCGTAAATCGCGCTGTCGCCGTGCGGGTGATATTTACCCATCACGTCCCCGACCACACGGGCCGATTTGCGGAACGGCTTGTTATATTCAAACCCGTTCTCGTGCATGGCGTACAGAATACGACGATGTACCGGCTTCAAACCGTCTCGGACGTCAGGCAGTGCGCGGCTGACGATCACGCTCATCGCGTAATCGAGGTAGCTGCGGCGCATTTCTTGTTCGATGGAAACCGGGAAGATATCGCGGTTCTCGGGATTGGTCTCTTTGGTGGACAAAGGCCGTGACCTCTTAAACGCTTGATCAGAAATGATTCAATCGGCGTGACATACACCTATTTGAAGGCACATGCCGGACCAGAAAGGCGGAAAGTATCAGGTTTGTCCCGCACAAACAATATTGACAAATCCTATCGCGCAAGGTTGGGCAATAAAGTTCAAAATTTCGCGAAAATTCGCGGATTTTCCGGTATATAAAACCGTCACTTCCCGCCCGATTTGTCGCCTTTGGGAACTTCCATCACCGGTGTCATCGGATCAGACTTCAAAACCGTCGCCTCGACATGCTTCGGTTTGCGGCCAAACCGCATCTGTGATGCGGCAATCCCGCCCAGAATGACCGCCAGGGCAATCAATGCATTGGGCTGGGGCACTTCGCCCAGCACGATAAAGCTGATCACCACCCCAACGGCTGGCACCAGATAATTGTTAAACACAAGGAAGCTGGCCCCGGCCACCGCGATCAGTTGTAAAATCAGGAACATGGCAATGCCGGTCGGAAACATGCCGAGATACATGATGGCAAACGCGCCTTCAGGGTCCCAGTCCATTGTCCAGGGCTGATCGACAATCAGGGTAAAGGGCATCAGCATTAAGGCGGCAAATGTCAGGATCACGGCCGTCGATCCGATGCGCGGCTGATCACGCAGATTGCGCGCCACAAGCGACGAGATCGCATAACCGATTGCGGCAACCAGAATGGCCAACTGGAACAGGAACTCGCCCCCCAGCCCGGAAAGTGTTTCCGGCCCGACCAGCACAATCACGCCAATCGTTCCCAAAATCACCCCGACGACCTTGCCGGTCGAAAGCTTTTCATCATGGGTAAAGAAATGCGCCAGAACCACCGTGGTCAGCGGCACAGTCGACATCAGGATCGCGGCCAAACCGGCATCGACCTGTGTTTCGCCAAAACTGATCAAAAAGAACGGGATGGCATTGCCAATCAAGGCGACCATAAAGGTCGAAATCCAGGCACCCCGCCCCTTGGGCAGTTCGGATTTACGAATAGCTGCGAAACACCACAGAACAAGGGCGGCAAAGGACAGACGACCACAGGCCACCACCAGCGGCGAATAGGCATGCACGCCGATTTTGATGAAGGTGAACGAACTTCCCCACATCAATGCCAGCAGCAACAGCAAGCCGTATTCACGAATTCCCGGACGTTTCATTTTCTCAGCCCATTTTTGCCATACTTATTGGGCCTTATCGCGATCACGAACAGACCAGATCAAGCGTTAAGACCCATACGCTTTTTAATCAAGGAAATACCTTTTCACAGATTTTGCCCCAATAACAGCACGCTGCAGGCCGCTGAATGCAGTTTGCGAAATTCTCGCATTGAAGCCCTGCCTTAAGGCAGATCAAAGCGTTTCAGAGATAAAAATGAAAAAAAGTCACCATCGACATAGAATAGTTGTTGCGAATGAATTGCAATTGCATTACATTACGCATAACAAAAAAATCGGGATATGAGATGATGAGTTATGTTGATCAGGAATTGACGGTCGAAGACATGCTTGCCGACCCGATCGTTCAGACATTAATGCGCTATGACGGCGTCTCTGCCAGTGATGTTCGTCACACGATCGAGCAGGTAAATCAGAATCGGCCGGAAAATCCGTTGGATGGCGCACATGCCGACGCATGGGCACCGACCAACCCTGTCAAACCAGGGCTACACAACACGGCGGCGTAACGCACCTTCCCACCTTGGCAGGTGTTATCGGGCGTTCAGGGCCCAGTCATATTCATAGTCGGCGATATCAAGTTCCGTGATATCGCCCAGTGCTTTCGTCAGCTCCGGCCCGGCGAATTTTCTCAGATGCGCGATGAATTCAGCATCACTTTTCCCGAAATCATCCCGATACCAGTCATACAGGCTTGAAAGCACAAACCCGCCATCGGCATTGATGCGCACCGCGCGCGGATGGTTGATGAAATCGCGCGCCGCCTGATCCAGCTGCGCTTCAAGCTTATCCGCATCAAAGGCCTCCGGTGCCAGTGCCGGGCAACCGATCGACGCACAATTGACCACATAATGAATGCGCGCATCGCGCCAGATCGGTCGCAGGATGCGATGTTCGATATCATCAAGGCTAAGTGTTCGGCCCTCGACCGTGATCAGCTTTTTGCCCCATGGGCCAGAAGACAACAACGATGAAAATAACCCAGGCGAGATATCGATATCGCGAATGCTATCGACCGGATAATGATCGAGAACCACCTTGACGGTCAGCGCATTATACAGGTTCACCCAATAGGCAAATTGTTGATCGCGGTTAAGCGCATCGACGCTGACCTTGGTCATGGCATCGACATAGCCCGCGACCATCCCCGCCCCGCCATCACGACTGGCCGCTGCATAATCAAAGCTGGTCACACCGGGCTCATGCTGGATCACGTATCGATCCAGCACCGTCTGCCAATCGCCATGGTCAATCTCGACCGTACTGCTTGGATCATGGGCCTGCCAATCCGGCCATAAATCGGCATCCGGCGCAGCGTGCACGGGGCGCACAGGCGCAACAACCGCGACAGCAATCAGCAAAAGGGACAGGGCAACACTTAACGCACGCATGATCACCAGACCAGATTTCAACAGATTTGATCCCACCTTACCCGCTGCGGGCAAAACCGGCGCATCAAACCGGCGTGATCACTATCATCACGCCCGGTCATCCCCTTGATCGGCTTATATACATTTAACCCCAAGTTGGGTTATACTGGCCGTCATGATACAGGCAGGTGCAATACAGGTTATCCCCGGCAGTGGCGGGCAACTTGGTCAGATTATTGCCACACGCGCCCTGCTCGGCTCCGGGAGCCACCCGCCGACCAACGGGTCGGGCGGAACGATTGCGTCTGCGCCGCAAACATTGCCGGCCGCCGTTGCACTTGTCCCGCTGTCGAGCACCATCGCCGCCACACAAGCACCGGCAACCGGGCCTTCGGCACGGACAGAGCAAGCAACCCCGTCGCAATCCTCCAGCACCGGCGATCGCCAACCGGCACCACCACCCTCACCAGCGCCCGCGCCTGCGCAATCCGCACCGGTCAATAGTGCGGCCTCGGTGGTGACCATCATTCAACAGCTTGATCCACGCGATATCAATGGTGCTGCACCGGACGATGCGAATACACAAAGCCCGACACAGCGCCAGCAGGAAGAACGCGAAGCCACCCCTGAAAATGCACGCCAACCCACCTCAAACCCTGCCCTTCTGACCGCGTCGGAGCGCGAGATTGTGCGCGAACTAAGTGCCCGCGATGCGATTGTCCGGACAGAGGAAGAAAGTCACCAAACTCTTGCCGGGGCCAATGCCGGCATGATCAGCTATAGCTATACCGCAGGCCCCGACGGGCGGCTTTATGCCACCGGCGGCAAAGTCAGCATCCGCCCGATTCAGGGGCTTGATGGTGTGGCAGCCATCGCCAATCAGGCCGCCATTTCGCGTGCGGCATCGGTACCCGGAAGTTCGGCGGCTGATTTCAATGTCGCCAAGGGGGCATCAAAGAACATCTCGGCAATGATCGCCTCACAGGCCAGTGCCGCGGCAGAAAGCTATCGCATGACCCTTGGCCTCAATGCCGCGTCGGGCAAAGTGGATCTCAGCGGTTAGTAGGATCCAAGCCCCCGTCATTCCCGTGCGGAGCCTGTGCCCGCGAAGGCGGGTACGGGAATCCATTATCGGCCACGACATAAAGATCTCGGCCCGTCGCTGCGCGCCGTCCGGAATGACGAACACCCAACGAAAAAAGCGGCCCCGATGGAGCCGCTTTTGTTTTGTCATGCCCTTGCGCTTAGGCGTAATGCCAGAACACATCAAAGCCCGGATTAAACACCGTTACCGGGCCTTCGCCGGTTTCGACCTTCTCGGCGAACTTGGCCGGTTCAGCCCGTTTTTCCAGCGTGATCTGATCACCATTGATTGGCAGGCCGTAATATTGCGGGCCGTGGATCGACGCAAAGCCTTCAAGCTTATCGAGCGCCCCTTCTTCGTCAAACACATGGGCTAAAAGCTGCACGGTGTTGTTGGCGGTAAAGATCCCGGCACAGCCACACGGGCTTTCCTTGCGCTCGTCGGTATGCGGCGCTGAGTCTGTTCCAAGGAAGAAACGCACATCACCCGATGTGGCTGCTGCCCGCAGAGCCAAGCGGTGCTTTTCACGCTTGGCCACTGGCAGGCAATACATATGCGGATGAATGCCGCCGACCAGAATGGCATTGCGGTTAATGATCAAGTGGTGCGTCGTGATCGTCGCGCCCAAATTCTTGTCATTGGCTTTGACATATTCGACACCGTCTTCGGTCGTGATGTGCTCCATCACAACGCGCAGTTCCGGCAACCGCTTGCGCAGCGGATCCAGAACCCGGTCGATAAACACCGCTTCACGGTCAAAGATATCAATATCGGGATCGGTCACTTCGCCGTGTACACACAGCGGAATGCCAAGCTCTGCCATCCGCTCCAGCGCTGGCATCGCATTATCAAAATTGCGCACGCCGCTGTCAGAGTTGGTGGTGGCGCCTGCCGGATAAAGCTTCAGCGCTGTGATCACCCCGGCCTTGTAGCCTTCCTCGATATCATCGGGATTGCTGCCCTCGGTCAGATAAAGCGTCATAAGCGGCGTGAAATCATGACCCGACGGGATGGCCGCCGTAATCCGGTCGCGATAGGCCACCGCATCAGCCGTCTTGACCACCGGCGGCACCAGATTGGGCATGATGATCGCGCGGGCAAAATGCTCGGACGTCTCGCCAATCACACCTTTAAGCATCTCGCCATCACGCAAATGCAAATGCCAGTCATCGGGACGGCGAAGGGTAATGCGATTGGTCGACATGCGGCGATCTCCTGGCAAGCAATGAACCCGTTTGGGAAATATGGAGCGTTACCTAGCAGATTGGCGCGGAATTGGGAATGTTAAAGCTGGCTCCCCTCAACGTCCCCTATCTAGGTACGCCAACAGATTTAGAACAGACTCCCTCGCAGGCGTTCCAAGTTCATCCTCCCATACGTGTTCTGTTGCCACAGCCAAGAGCTTGCTGCGAACCACTCTAACTTCATCGTCTAGTTTTTCTGTGAATATCGCTTCTGGAATTTGCGGCATTTGCTCCAACAAGTTCTTTGCCGCGATTTGAAGCTGCGCAAGGAGATCGCGATCTTCAACAATAGAGTCCGCAATCAATTTGTGGGGAATATTGCTGGTATAAGCTAAGAAAACTTCGGCCGCATCTCTTAACCTCGACTTGTAAATCATTTTTTGCTTACGTTGCGTCACTCTGTACGGTGTTACTGCCCCAACGTAGGCGATGAATGCGCCCACTACAGCCAACATTCCAGCCAACAACGTTTCCCATTGCAGCCTTTGAGTTTCACTGGGAGCAATAGAACTCCATGCCTGAATTTTGAAAAACTCAAAGAAGCCATTGGACAGGAACCCAAAAGCAACAAGCAGAACAGCAAAACCAATTTTTTCCGAAATTTTTAACAAGCTACCACCACCGAATTAGTTCGACAAACACAGGGTAAGGCAGTTTGTATAAAACTGTAATAAGTTATCCTGAAACGCGAAAAGACCAGACATCTTTGCCGACCTTTTATATTCCCTTTGTCGCTCTCGTTAGGTCAGTGAAAGCACAGGCCCCTCAAGCAGATCCATCAGTTGCCCAAAATATCCGCCTGAGCGTGCGGGCGAGGTCGGATCAGAGGTAATCGCCAACGCCAGGCCCTTTTCCGGATGTGCTGCGATGATCTGGCCGCCATAGCCGCGTGCGATAATGAAGCCGCTGCGGCTCAGGAACCAGCCATAACCATAAGCAAGACCCGAATAAGGTGATCGCGTGTGGGCTTGGGTGGATTGGTCTATCCAGTCGGCCGGAATGATCTGGTCGCCATCAAACCGGCCTTGATCCCGCATCAGGGTCGCAATGCGCAACATCCCGCGCGGTGTCATCGCCATCTGGTTCCCGCCGAAATAATAGCCTTGCGGATCCTGTGTCCAAGCCGGAATTTCAATGCCAAGTGGCTGGCCAAGGACAGCGCGCGCCTGTTCCAGCAGGCTTTTTCCTGTCGCAACCGTTAGCACCGCACCAAGGATATGCGTGGTGCCGGTGGAATAGATCATCCGCCCGCCGGGTGTGGCGACCATCGGTCGGCGCAGCGCAAAGGAAACCCAGTTATCGGAATTAACCCACGCGCCGTAGTTACGCCCTGATGTGCCCTCAAGCCCGGCCCTGAGCGTCACCAGATCTTCGACGGTCAGATCTTCCACCCCGGGGGTGGCATTCGAGGGCATGATAGACGGCGCGATTTCGCCGATGGTGGCGTTGACCGAGGGGATCGCGCCTTCCGCGATCGCGTTGCCCGTCAGCAGACCAATGATGCTTTTCGAGCAGGACTTGATGTTCGCAACCCGATCCAATCCCGGCCCGCGTGGCGCTTCGGCGACGATGATCTCGTCCCCGCGTTGGACTAGGATCGCATGAAGCTGGGACATGTTCGCAATTCGCGAACGGATGTCGCTTGGTGTTTGTGCGAAGGCCCTGGCCACAAAGGGAGTGGCCATAGCCCCCAGAAGGGTTACTGAGAAGGCACGGCGGGTCAGCATCGGGTGGGGTCTGTCGCTCGGCATATCCATCAGTCCTTGGCGGTCGGGATCACATGCGCACTCACCCTTCCAGCCAAGCAAGCCAGAAGAGATATTCCTTATCTGGAATTAATTCGTCAGGAATGTGACATCGGATCACAATCGGACAAGCCCCCGGCCAGGAGCCAGGGTCAGGGTCAGGACCTAGACACTCACGGCAATATCCGAAAGAGCCTCTCCTGCCAGTCTTTGCGCAAAAGCACGCTCCAGCCCCTGCTCAAATCCGCGCGTGTAGCCCTCGGTATCAAACAGCGGTTTGGTCTGGCGGTTGGTGGCAAGTTTGGTGCGGATATCGGACAGCATGTCCGGGTTTTGCGCGAGCTTGAGGATGAGCTCCTCATAAGCCTCTGGCGTCTCGGTGATCAGTTCCGGCAGGCCGACCGCCGACAGCAGGCTGGCGGCAACACGGGCGGCAAACTGTTTACCGGCCCGTGTCACCACCGGCAATCCGGCCCACAGCGCGTCGCTGGCTGTGGTATGGGCGTTGACATGGAAAGTATCGATAAACAGATCGGCGTGACGAAGGCGCGCGAGATGTTCGGATTGCGGCATGTAACCGGCAAAGATCAAACGATCACCCGAGATACCCTGCTTTTCGGCAGCCGCCCGCAAATTGGCCTTGGCAACATCATTATTGCACCAAAGCCAGAGCACGCTGCCCTCCACCTTCGCCATCACCCGCATCCAGATGGCAAATTCGGTTGGCATGATTTTGTAATTGTTGTTGAGACAACAGAAGACAAAACCGTCTTCAGGCAGGCCAAGCTCAGCCCGCGCCATCGCCTTTGTCGAAATCTCGCGGGTATTGTCATTGGGCTGATAGCAATCGGGAAGATAAATGATCTTCTCATGATAACCGCCGCGCTGTTCGGGCGGAATGACGACCGGGTCGGCCACAATATAATCGATGAAATCGCATCCAAGCGTGCCGGGATAGCCAAGATAACTGACTTGCAGCGGTGCCAGGCGGGCGGCAAACGGCTCCAGCCGGCTATCGCGGGTATAGCCCTTAAGATCAATGGCGATATCAAGGTTTTGCGCCCGCGCAAGCGTGATCAGATCGCCGTCGGACATATCGCGCACATCAAAGAACTGATCAACGTTATCAAGCACCTGATCACGCTGTGCACCATCCTTGTTCTTGCCGTAGCTGAACACGAAGATTTCGAACTTTGATCTGTCATGATGACGCAAAATGCCTGCCATCAGGAACATGGTCGCATGATCATGAAAATCTGCCGAGAAATAGCCGAGCCGGATTTTGCGACCCTCTGGCGAAGTTGGCTTGATCGTTGAAACCGAGGCTGCTGGCGGCAACAGGCTTTTGGCAAAGTTGCGCGACCGGGCAAGCTGATGAGCCGGGTTATCTTCAAACGGCAGAAGCGGAAATGGCAGCGCCGCATCGCCGGTGATGCCAAGCTGAGCAGCATGTTGCGCAAACAGATCACACGCCCGCCAGTCGCACAGATGGCTTTGTTCGCGCAATTGTTCGACCATGGCCGGGACATAGCCCGGCTTGACCGCCAGTGCACGTTGATAGGCCTCGACCGCCTCTGGCAGGGATTTAAGGGCGGCCATGGTTTGACCAAGCCCGTACCAGGCCTCGGCCAGTTTTGGCTGCAGCTTAAGCGTCTTGAAATATTGCTGCTTGGCGTCTTCAAGCAGGTCACGTTCGCGCAGCGTATTGGCAAGGTTATAGTGCGCATCGACGTAATCGGGTTTGCGCGCAATCGCATTGAGGTAACAGGCTTGCGCCTCTGCAAGCTTGCCGGCACTTTTAAGGATATTGCCCAGATTGTTATGCGCCTCGGCAAATTCGGGGGTGCGCGCGATCACTGCGCGATAGCATTCCTCGGCCTCATCGAGTTTGCCCAGACGTTCCAGAATGACACCAAGGTTGCTTTTGGCGGCCACCATATCGGGCTGCAAGCGGACAACGTTTCGCAAGGCCTGCTCGGCATCGGAAAGCAGGTTCAGATTGCTGCTGACCGCGGCACGGAAATTCCAAAGCTTGCCGGAATTGCCATACTGACCCAAAAGCTGGCCTGTCATGGCATGCACATCTTGCAAACGACCGGCCTGATAAGCTTGCGAGAGTTTGGCAAACACCTCGGCCGGTGGCTCGGTGGCACCAGACGCACCAACCTTTGCAGGTGCCGCAACCTTGACCGGGCCGCTGAGTTCGGCAAGGGCCGTTTTGACGCGTTCGTTTTTGGGGTAATCGGCAAGGATGGCTTCATAAAGGGCGCGCGCCTCGGCCATTTCGCCTTTACGCATATGCGCCTTTGCGCGCTTCATTGCCTGATCAACTTTGAGCTTCGCCATGCCGCCCCATATCGCCCCGAACATTGATATTTTCGGGCAGTCTAGTCGATCACCCGTCAAAGGCAACCGGGGCTGCGGCAAAAAGGCGCACAAAAGACAAAAGGCCAGGCATTTCTGCCTGACCTTTTCACAAATGGGGCGAGTGATGGGACTTGAACCCACGGCCCCCAGTGCCACAAACTGGTGCTCTAACCACCTGAGCTACACCCGCCATCGTGTGGCGCGGTTTATATGGCCCGAGGCCCCCAACGTCAAGCGCATATTTTCAATTTTTTAGCCCGATTTCCGCCAAGTTGTTCAAAGCACCGATTTTTGCGGGCTTGAGCATTCTGTGGCGATCAAACACACACCATTGATAACACAAATCCCGCCTCCTACCCATCAGGGCAACTTGCATGTAAATACAAATGACTTAATTAATCTGGTTCAATAACAGGCTATTGCCACAAATGCAGGTTACCAAGACACCATATATAAAGGGTTGCTTGCCTGTCTTGGCATGGAAACGGCCAAATAATAGAAAAACAGACGGAGTATCGGAATGAAGTGGGGCATCCTTAGCACCGCCAAGATCGGCACGGAAAAGGTCATCCCGGCCATGCAGGAAAGTGATCAGCTTGAAATCCTGGCGATTGCCGGTCGTGATCTTGAAAAGACCCGTGAGGTCGCTGAAAACATGCGCATTCCGCGCGCCTATGGTTCGTATGAAGAACTGCTGGCTGATCCGTCAATCGAGGCGATCTATAATCCCCTGCCCAACCATTTGCATGTCGAATGGACGATCAAGGCGCTTGAGGCCGGAAAGCATGTGCTGTGTGAAAAGCCGATCGGCCTTGATACCGAAGATGCCAAACGCCTGATCGCAGCCCGCGACAAAAGCGGCAAGCAAGTGCTTGAGGCCTTTATGGTCCGCCATCATCCGCAATGGCTTGAAGCCCGCAAGATCGTCGAAAGCGGTCAGATCGGCACACTCACCACGGTGCAAAGCATCTTTACCTATTTCAATGCCGATCCGAACAATGTCCGCAATAAAAAGGACATTGGTGGCGGCGGATTGCTTGATATCGGGTGCTATTGCATTGTCGGACCGCGCTTTATCACCGGCAAGGAGCCCGTCCGCGTGGTGTCGCTGATGGACAAGGACCCGAAATTCGGAACCGACCGTTTGGTATCTGGCATGCTTGATTTCGGATCCGGCCTGCAGGCAAGCTTTGTGTGCGGCACACAATCCGCCGCGGTACAGCGTGTGCATATTCTGGGCACCGAGGGCCGGATTGAAATCCTGATGCCGTTCAATCCCGTGCCGGAAAACGAAGCCCTGATTCGCGTCGCGGGCCAGAAACAACCAGGCTTTGACGAAGCACGCGAAATCAAATTTCCGGTTTGCAACCACTACACCCTGCAGGGTGAGGCAGCCACCGCGATCTTCAAGGGTGACAGCCCGATCGATTACCCAATCGAGGACGCAATTGCCAATATGCAGATTCTGGATGCATTTGCCCGCTCTGCCAAAACCGGCAGCTGGGAAATGGTCAAATCCTGATCATTCTTTTTACCGATATTCAAATGCACGAAAAGCCGGGGAAACCCGGCTTTTTCTTTGCGCACTCACGCGCCGGCAAACACGGCCGATTTGGCTTTGAGCCGCGGAAACATAAAGTCATTGAAGGCCCGAACGCGCGGTACAGCCCTGAGATCGCGGTGCATCAGCATCCAAAGATCATTATCAAGCCCGTCAATCGCATCACCAAGGACCGCGATATTGTCAAATGCCCCGGCAAGAAACACCGGCAGCACCGCATAACCCGCCCCGGCATTGACCAGCCGCGCCACATTCAAAAGTGAATTGCTGCGCATCGCGACATGCTGATCGTGAAAATGTTTGTCGCGCCACTGGGCGGCCTTGATATGGGCAAGACTTTCATCACAGGTGATCCATGGCGCATCGCCATTCTTGGGATCACCCATGCCCTTTGCGGCACAAACCACCGACCGGATCGGGGCAATTTGCCGCCCGACCAGATTTTCATTCGGCGCATTGCTGGGCCGGATGGCGATGTCTGCATCGTGACGGTTGAGATCATAAAACCGGTTATCGGTCACGACCTGTATGGTGATTTCGGGATAGGCCTGCGCAAACGCCGCAAGATCATCTGCCAGCACGGCATGAAGCAGCGTATCGGTCGTGGTCAGGCGCACTGTGCCTGACGGGCGGATATCCTGTCCGGCCAGGGTTCGGGCAAGCACGGCCATTTCGGCTTCAAGCTTTTCGGCGGTTTCGATGGCCGCCAATCCCGCTGGCGTTGGTTGATAGTCACCTTGCTGTCGCTCAAACAGCTTGACACCGATGCGACTTTCAATATCAGCCATGCGGCGAAACAGCGTGGAATGATGAATGCCGGTTTGTCTGGCCGCCTGCGTGATGCTGCGCGCCCGCCCCACCGCCAGCACCAGTTTCAAATCATCCCATTCCAGCATGTGACATCCTCCGAACGCGCCATCTGATTATTCGCATTATGGCACATACTATTCGATATATCGCAAATTTACTTCGCATGGATGCACATCGATAATGATCCCATCAACCAACGATATTTCTGATGGAGATTGGAAAATGACCAGAACCATTACCCGTGACGAGCTTAAGGCCGCCCTTGGCACCGCCAATGCCCCGACCCTGATCGAAGCGCTTCCGGCGCAGTATTATGTTGATGCCCACCTGCCCGGTGCGATCAACATTCCCCATGATGCGATTGATGAGGGCATCAAACAGATCCTGCCCGATCTGGATGCACCGATTGTTGTCTATTGCGCCAGCGGCCCGTGCAAGAATTCCGGCATTGCCCAGATGGCACTGACCAAGCTTGGCTACAGCAATGTGCGCGATTATCATGAAGGCAAGAATGACTGGCGCGAAGCGGGCCTGCCGCTTCAGGGACAGGGCGCACTTGAAAAAACCGTGTAACGCATAATTCCCAACTGCGTCACCAAAACGGGCCGACACTTTCATGTCGGCCCGTTGTATTTTCATTAATCAAACCGTGAACTTGCGAGTTATGACACAAGTCAGTTCACGAACCCTTGCAACCAACGCCCCCAAACAATCAAGAACCGATGAAAGTCAGCCAGAGACAGCCGAAGAATCTGACTACCCGCTCCTCTACGCAAATCGCATACGAAAGCTAAATAGGACGCAGGTCCATCGTAGCTAGTTCTCCCATACTCATCGAGATACGCTACGTTTCCATGCGCTAAAGAATGGCGAAAACACTCTGCCACATCCCCCAGCGTCAGCTCATTCTTAGCATCAATGGCAGCTTGCTCATTTAACGCAACCTCTACGAACTCAGGAAGCCCATTAGGAACCAAGAAAATTCGAGGTTTCTTGTGCTCAGTTTTGTAGTAGGCCCAATTTCCGCAGTGTATCCAATCGACATCACTCATATTTAATTTCATGGCGCGACGGAACTCAGACACTGCTTCACGATCTATAACGATCTCTCGAGCACGATCATGCTTTAGATCAAAACGCTCAAACGGCAGAATGATCATAGGCATTGCCATGGACAAAAGAAATGTAGCCGTCAGACTTCCTCTTCCATCATCAGCCTTCAGGCTCTTCTCAACGATAGGATACAAACCTTCGAGAAGAGTTAGTCCGCGCGCGGGGATCTCAGCTCCATAGACTTTTGGTATCCCCGCGGCGCTCTCCTAATTTAACGAGCAAAGGCCTTTTTCATGCGCGCAATCGCCTCGGCCATTTTGGCTTCGTCCTTGCAGAAGCAGAACCGCACAAAGTTGCGCACGCCACCATCTTCGCCCTGATAGAAGGCCGATACCGGGATTGCGACCACACCGGCTTCCTTGATCATGATCTGGCAGAACTCGACATCGTCGCAATCATAGCCAAGCGGTCGGAAATCGCAGGTGATGAAATAGGTGCCTTGCGAATCAAGGACGTCAAACCCGACCTCCTTAAGCCCCTTCATAAGGTAATCACGCTTGGCCTGCATTTCGGCGGTGAAGTTTTCGAAATAGGCGTCATCCTTGTTCAGCCCATAGGCCACACCATGTTGCAGGTCCGGTGCGACGGTAAAGACAAGGAACTGATGCGCCTTCTTGATCGGCTCCATCAGCTTTGCACAAGCCGTAATATAGCCAATCTTCCAGCCGGTCAGCGAGAAGGTCTTGCCCGCCGATCCGATGCGCACGGTGCGCTCATGCATGCCTGGGAACGTCATCAACGGTTTGTGTTTGCGCCCGTCAAAGACCAGGTGTTCATAAACCTCGTCACAGAGCGCAATCACATCATGCTTGATGCACAGATCGGCAATGAATTGCAGCTCATCATCGCCGTAAACCTTCGAGCACGGGTTCTGCGGCGAATTCAGCAGGATCAGCTTGGTCTTTTCCGAAAAGGCCGCCGCCAGTTCTTCGCGTGGCAGTTCCCAATGCGGCGGGGTAACGCGCACCAGTTTGGGAATGCCGCCCGCCAGCTTCACCATCGGAAGGTAGCTGTCATAAAGCGGTTCGATCAGGATGACTTCATCACCGGGCGCGACCAGACCAAGAATGACGTCAGCCAACCCCTCGGTCGCACCGACCGAAACCAGCACTTCTTTTTTTGGATCAACCTCGATGCCATAAAACCGCTTGTTATGGTCTGCAACGGCCTGAAGCAGCTCGGGCACACCTGCCAGCGGCGGATACTGGTTGGACAGCTCCATCGTCGCCTTGGCGGCGGCTTCGCGAATATCAGCCGGGCCATCTTCATCCGGCGCACCCTGCCCCAGATTGATGGCCTTATGTTTCTGGGCCAGTTCGTTCATCACTTCGAAGATCGTGATCCCGCCCGAAGCGAAAAGCGGATTGCCGACGAATTCGGTCATGAGGCGTCCTTTATATTATGGTCGTTCACCGGATGGTGGCCCCCGGTCGTATCATGGTCAGTCGAGTCCCTGTCATCGGGTATAATTTTTGTGCCCGACAACACCCTTGCATAGCAAATCCTGTCGCATGATGGCCCCGGAATGGCAAGCCCGGAGAGGTTTGAACGGGCCTGCCTGCCTTCTAAACAGGGCGTTTGCATATTTTTTGAACATCTTGCCTAAAACACAGTCACCAGCAAACCAGAAAATCTTAAAAATTTCATGGGTTTTGCTGGGTTTTCGCACAGAGAATCCTTAGAATGCCGTTGCTGGTGAAAACTGGCATGGTCCGTGCAATAGTCAGCGGGCGAAGCATTACGCTTTACAGAGTTCAACGCAACTCTCGCCAAAAAGCAGAGGGCGCTAATGAAAAAAATTGAAGCCATCATCAAGCCGTTCAAGCTTGACGAGGTAAAAGAGGCCCTTCAAGAGATTGGTCTCAAAGGGATTACCGTCACCGAAGCCAAAGGTTTCGGACGTCAGAAAGGTCATACGGAGCTGTATCGCGGCGCCGAGTACGTTGTGGACTTTCTGCCGAAGGTAAAGCTGGAAATCGTCGTCGAGGACACGCTGGTAGAGCGTGCGATTGAGGCAATCCAGCAAGCCGCTCATACCGGGCGTATCGGCGACGGTAAAATTTTCGTTTCCTCACTTGAGGACGCGATCCGTATTCGTACTGGTGAACGGGGTAACGACGCGATCTGATCGGTCACGCCTTTCGTTGAACACCATACGGTAACTGTTTATGAGTTTTAAAGGGTTGCATCATGTCTGACGCTGCTTCTGTACTTAATCTGATCAAAGAAAAAGGCATCCAGTTTGTCGATCTGCGCTTTACCGATACCAAAGGTAAATGGCAGCACACCGCACAGGATATCTGCACCATCGACGAAGACGTCTTTGTTGACGGCATCATGTTCGACGGTTCGTCGATCTCCGGTTGGAAAGAAATCAACGAATCCGACATGATCCTGATGCCGGATCCGTCGACCGCCGTTGTTGATCCGTTCACCGCGCAGCCGACCCTGATCCTTGTTTGTGACGTTATCGAACCGGCCACCGGCCAGGGTTACGAGCGTTGCCCGCGTTCGACCGCGAAACGCGCACTTGCATACATGAAGTCCGCTGGTATCGGCGACACCGCATATTTCGGCGCAGAGCCGGAATTCTTCATGTTCGACGACGTTCGTTGGAGCACCTCGCAGGAGAGCATGGCCTATGCGCTTGACTCCGAAGAAGGTCCGTACAACACCGGCACCGAATTCGAAGGCGGCAACCGAGGCCACCGTCCGGGTCCGAAGGGTGGTTACTTCCCGGTACCGCCGGTTGACTCGGCAAACGACATCCGTGCCGAAATGGTCAACTACATCAACGAAATGGGCGTGCGTTGCGAAAAGCACCACCACGAAGTTGCTCCGTCGCAGCACGAACTGGGTATCGCGTTCGGCACCCTGATCGAACATGCTGACGCGGTTCAGGTTTACAAATACTGCATCCACATGGTTGCTCACCAGTATGGCAAAACCGCAACCTTCATGCCGAAACCGATCTTCGGTGACAACGGCTCGGGCATGCACACCCACCAGTCGATCTGGCACGAAGGCAAGCCGCTGTTTGCTGGCAATGGCTATGCTGACCTTTCTGAAACCGCTCTGTACTACATCGGCGGTATCATCAAGCACGCCAAAGCTCTGAACGCTTTCACCAACCCGACGACCAACTCTTACAAGCGTCTGGTCCCGGGCTTCGAAGCACCGGTTCTGCTGGCATATTCTGCACGCAACCGTTCTGCTTCCTGCCGTATCCCGTACACCGCGTCTCCGAAAGGCAAACGCGTTGAGATCCGCTTCCCGGATGCCCTTGCCAACCCGTATCTCGCATTCTCTGCAATGCTGATGGCTGGCCTTGACGGTATCGAGAACAAGATCCACCCAGGCGAAGCAATGGACAAAAACCTCTATGACCTTCCGCCGGAAGAGCTCAAAGAAGTTCCGACCGTTTGCCGTTCGCTGCACGAAGCTCTCGACAGCCTCGACGCAGACCGCGAATTCCTGAAAAAAGGCGATGTGATGACCGACGACCTGATCGACGCATACATCGCCCTGAAAATGGAAGAAGTCGTTCGCTTCGAACAGGCTCCGCACCCGGTCGAATTCGACATGTACTACAGCGGTTAATCTTCCATCCGGAAGACAATGCTTACGCGAAACGCCCGGCCAATCGGCCGGGCGTTTTTCGTTTCACCGTCCAGCCCTAACAGTTTGCTTACCCCTTTGCCGCTAAGCTTGACCTCACCTTTCGCATCGGGATTAAATCAGCTTCATGACCAAGCCAGCATCACCATCGAGTTTCGCCGAAAAGCGCAACCGTCAAAAGGCTGACAAACTGATCCAAGCCGCGCAAAGCGCCCTTGCATCAGGCAACGCCGCAGATGCCAAGGCACGCGCGCAGCAGGCGATGTCAACCGCGCCAGGCTACGGTCCCGCCTTGATGATGATGGCTCAGATCCATCGCGCAACGGGCAATCTGAACGAAGCCGCACAGTTACTGCAATCCGCCTGCAATCTGCCTGACAGTAAAATTGACTATTTCCGTGAACTTGCCGGCATTTTTGCCAGTGCAGGCCGGTATGATCTCGTTCAGCAAATCCTGTTTGCCGCGATCCGGAAATTCCCGACACATGGGCAGACCTACAGCGACCTTGGCGTTTACCTTATTCAGAGCGAACACATCACCCAAGGCATCACAATCCTTGAAAAGGCCGTCAGCTTCAGCCCCGATAACTGGCAGGCATTGAACAATCTTGGGGCAGCACTGCTTAAGGTCGGGCGCGAAAAAGAAGCACTTGAATACCTTGCCCGCGCAGAAGAGATCGGCCCGGATGATCCGGAACGCCGAACGAGCAATCTGCTACAACTTGGTGAAGCAAAACGTCACATGGGCGATCTGGAAGGTGCGCAGGAATGCTTCCGGAAAGTCATCGCCCAAAACCCTAAATCAGGGCGTGCTTGGCATGATCTGGCCGATGTCATGAAGTTCGAGCCCGACAGTCCCGAAATCAAGATGATGGTCGATATCCTCAACGATGCTGACTTCGTGCTGCAAAAGGTTGATCGGGAGATGATCGGCTTTGCACTTGGCAAGGCCTATATCGACAGCAAAGACCCAAAGCAGGCTATCCACCATCTTGATGCCGCCAATGCGCTGCGCCGTCAGGACTTCGCCGAAAATACACCGACGCAAAAGGCCTATGATTCAAAAATTGCCTGCGGGCGGGTGCGCGCGATTGCCGATTATTTTCCGGCTGAGTTATTCAAAGACCTGCCGCAACACGACGACAACGGTCCAGCTCATACCTTTATCGTTGGTATGCCGCGCTGTGGCAGCACGCTGACCGAACAAATTCTTGGCAGTCATCCAGAAACATTGGCGACGGGTGAGTTGCGGACATTCCCGAAATTCAAGGATCGCCTGTTTGGCACGCTTTTCCCCAGTCAGCCGGAAGACCATGACAAAATCGGCAATTCTGCGCTGCTCGCGGAACTCGCGAAATCCTATCGCGAAGAAGTCAACGCGATGTATCCGCCGACCCCGGCGACAAAGCTGATCATCGACAAGATGCTGGGGAACTTTTCCTGGGTTGGGTTGATACTGGCTTCCGTGCCGGGTGCCAAGATCATTCATTGTCGCCGCAATCCGGTCGATACGTGTCTGTCTTGCTATTCCAAGCGGTTTGCCAATTTGCAGGTCTATACCTGCAACCAGACAGAACTTGGCGAGTTTTATCGCGCCTATGAGGACCTGATGGCGCATTGGCGCGCCGTCCTGCCAAAGGATCGGTTTATCGAGATCAATTACGAAGATCTGGTCACCAATATCGAACCCGAAGCCCGCAGGCTGATCGACTTTCTCGGCCTGCCTTGGGATGACGCGATGCTGGATTTCCACAAGACAGAGCGCTCGGTCCGGACTGCGAGTGCGGCACAGGTCCGACAGGGCCTTTATCAGACCAGTGTTGAACGCTGGAAACCGTATGCACCCTATATCAAACCGCTCTTGAAAGCCCTGGGCATTAAACCCGATTGAACCAAGCGCGCTGATACTTCGTGGAAAAGAATTCCCGTCGGCTCAGTCGTCAGTATGCAGATCGGGTTCCATATCCGGGGTATAGAGGCGATACTGCGCTTTGCCTGCCGCCTTGGCTTCATACATTGCCTTGTCGGCCCGGCGGAGTTGCTCGCTCATATCGCAATTGCCGCCATCGAACACAGCCAAGCCGATCGAGGCGGAAATATCGCAATCATGTCCTTCCCAGACAAATGGACGGCTCATTTCGGCAAGAATGGCTTCGGCGGCCTCCGCCATTTCCTTCTCAGCGCCCTTGTTCAAGAACAGCAAGGTAAACTCGTCCCCACCAAGGCGTGCCACCTCCTCTGCACGGCGGGCTGCACGTTTCAGGCGTTTGCCGGTTTCAACAAGTACCCAGTCCCCGGCGGCATGACCTTGTGTGTCGTTCAGCTGTTTGAAACCATCAAGATCAAGGATAAAGATCGCGGCGGGCGTATCGGTTCCGCGCAATACGGTTTCACACTGATCAAGTTTCTGCATGAAGCGCGCACGGTTAGCCAACCCGGTCAGCTCATCATTATTGGCCTTGTTCTGCAATTCGCGCGCGGCATGCTTTTGCTTGGTGATGTCGCTGGTCCACCAAAGCACGCTTTCCTCCCCCTGGAACGAAAGCGGTTCGATCGATGTTTTAAGCCAGCGTGCCTCGGGCATATCAGATCGGCGCAACCGGATCTCGACGTCCTGAAGTTCGCCCAGCGCATCCATATCCTCAAGCGACTTCTCGCGATAACGTTCGGAAAGAAGAATGGAATCCGTTGCTTTGCTTTCGTCTTCAATTCCGAGCATTTTGGAAAATGTGCTGTTGAAGAATTTGAAAACGCCGCTTTCCCGGTTGGAAATCCCGACCCCGATCGGTGCACTTTCAAGCAGCCCGGTCAGACGCTGGGATGCCTCGGCGACCTCGGCCTGCGCCTTCTTAAGGCTGGTCACGTCAATCAATGACCCGATGGTGCCCGCAATCGCGCCACTTGGGCCCCTGAGGGTGGCGGCGGCAAACAGGGCCGTGCATTCCTTGTCATCAATCGCAAAGGTAATCTCGTCACGTACCTGCCCCTCGGCATCGCGTAATGGGGCTTCGAGTTCACCGACGGTTTTGGCAAGTGATTTGGGCGCGAAATCCGCCATTCTCTTGCCAATTGCCGTTTCGACATCCGTACCAAACAGTTCGGCAAAGGCGCCGTTGCAACGAGTCAGAACCCCTTCGCGGTTTTTGAGATAAACCGGGGTTGGCAAAACATCGATCAGGTGCTGAATGAACGTCTTGTGTTCTGACAGTGCCTTGGCAAGTTCCTGGGCCCGCCCGGCATCACGTAACACCAGCGCGAATGTTCCGGACGGTCCGACATCGCAATGCCAGTTAAACGGCGTTTTGCCCAGACGAAAGGCCGGAAGTTCGGCATGTTTGCCCGACGAAATCGATGCAAGGGCGTTGCGAACTGCTGCTACCGCGTCGCCATCGGTAAATTCACCGTTTTTGGCAAGATAGGCCAGAAGCTGTTTGACCTCTGTGCCTTTACGCAAAACAGATTTTGCATCGCCAAGCTGCTTTTCCGCAGCCGCGTTGACATAGACGACGGTAAGGCCGTCCGGATCCAGAAAAATAAGACTGTCGCGTGACAACGCCGCAGTTGCCACAACATCCGCACTGACTGACAAGACACCCGGCGCGCTGCAAAACAGCGCTCTCCCTTTATTCGTGTTTTATGTGATGTCCCAGATCAGACCTTTTAAGACGGCCTTGTGTATTTATATGCGCAACCCATTGCATATACTGGAGAATAAGTCATTATTTTTTTGAATAGCAGGACATCAAACACGGGTGCAGGTCAGAATATCGTTATTTTTTCGCCGGAAGATCGATGTAACCGCGATCAATGCAGTGTTCGAGTTCCTTGGCGACGGCCAGCATTTCCTGAAAGCTCTCTCTCAGATGCTTGAGCTTTGCCAACTCGTCCACTGTCGGGTGTTCCTCTGCGCGATCATCGCAAAGATGAAAGGCAAATTTCAGATAATCCGCCCGAAGCCGTGCAACGGTGATCATCAGCGGCACGGCATTTTCAACCGACATATCCGGAATGGCCGGGCTGATGATTTCGTGATTGATCTCACGCAGGACATGCTCCATGCCCATCATGAAACGGCTTTTGCTGCGCGTCGGATCCTCTGTCATGACTGATACTCCTGCACCATAGGGATCTGAATAATTACACCAGTATCCATCCGGAAAGTAAAAACTCCTATAACAACTTACCACTCATGGTCGCATTTCCGACCACAGCCCGGCAGACTTTCCATGATCGCACCTTGCAGGTAAGCGCAAGGCGGGCTAGAGGTTAAGATAACAATTGTTCACATATGGGAATGCGAAGATGGAAGCGCGTGTAAAGTGGCTTGAAAACCTGACCTTCACCGGAATGAGTGGTACCGGACATGGTGTCGTCATGGATGGCGACAGGGATAACGGATTTGGCCCGAGCCCGATGGAGATGCTTCTGCTTGGTATCGGTGGCTGTTCGTCGATTGACGTTGTTCATATCCTCAAAAAGGGTCGTGAAAACGTCCTTGATGTTGAAACAGACGTTAAGGCCGAACGCGCAGAAACCGACCCGAAAGTCTTCACCAAAATCCACCTGCACTTCAAGGTAAAGGGTGAAAACCTTAATGAAACAAAGGTCGGCCGCGCCGTCGAACTTTCGGCAGAAAAATACTGCTCGGCATCGATCATGCTGTCAAAGGCCGCAGAGGTCACCCACAGCTGGGAACTGGTGGAATAATCCGGTTACTCATAGCGGCGATATTGATGAAAAAGCGATCTGTTCCCAGATCGCTTTTTTGTTTCTCGCACCATGCGACTTCCCGCGTTAACATCTTCTGACAAAAATAGAAAAACCACGTCCAATCCCGGGAACCGAACGGAGCAATCATCATGGGTACGTCCCGCATATTTCAGACTGGTTTGGCATCCCTTGCCCTGCTGGGACTTTTGACGACAGGTGCCTGCGCAAAGTCAGCCGACCCGCTTTCACCATCCGGTGCCGCAATTGCTCCGCCCGCTGAAGGACTGCCGTTTGAAGATTATGTCCGCTCCACACGCCAGCAACTCCGCGACGTCCTTGCCGCGACGCGATTTGCGCATGAAGAAAAACCGTTTGGCATTCATACCCTTGATCAGGTTGTCGATATGCGTGCACCTTTCGCACTTGGACCGGTGAGCAACACCTGCACCACCGACGAAACCGACCGGACGCAGGGAAATGGTGTTGGCTTCCTGATGGTACATGGCCTGACCGACAGCCCTTATTGGTTAAGTGACATCCGTGATGATCTGCGCCAACGTTTTCCCTGTGCAACGTTTCACGGTGTTCTTCTTCCGGGGCATGGCACGGTGCCGGGTGACTTGCTTGATGTCGAATATGAAGACTGGCTTGAAACCGTTCGTTTCGGCATGAACAGCTTTGGGGATGAGATCGATCACATCATCCCGATGGGCTTTTCGACCGGGGCCGCCTTGATTGGGCGAGTCTATAGCGAACAACAGGCAAACAGTGATTTGGTCAGTGCGCTTATTATGCTGTCGCCCGGTCTTGCCGCCAAAAGCGAACAGGCCTGGCTTACCCCCTATGTCCGATATGTCAAAGACTGGGTCGGTCAGGGCGGGAATAATGATCCGGGCAAATATGGTTCGATGGCCATGAACGCAGCAGCGGAGTTTTATTTGCTGACCAAGCCCTTTGGCCATGGAAAGTTGGCCGATTTCGATGTGCCGGTTTTCGGCGTTGTCAGTTCGGACGATCAGACCATCAACCCCGACCTGATGCGTGACTTCTTCTGCAACAAGGTTAAAAGCCCGCAAAAACACCTGATCTGGTATCAAGGCAAAATTGACCCGCCGACTAGCAGCGCAAATTGTGACGACATTGAAATTGTCCGCTCGGAAGACGACGAGATGCGCACACTCAACCATGCCCACACCGCAATTACCATGAGCCCCAAGGACCCCATTTATGGCCTTGATGGCGCGGTCCCCGATTGCGGGCATTATGATGTCGAAACTGCCCGCTCAAACTGCCAGTCCGGCACCGATGTTCTGTATGGTGAACGCAATCTTTTTGACGACGCGCCCCCCGGCACAATGCGCCGTGGCACATTCAATCCCGATTTCCCGGGTATGATGGACAAAATGGCCGCCTTTATCGCAAAGGCAATCACCGAACAGGACTAGGAACTGAAGCCGCCCCATGACTTTTGCGACCGACATTTTCCAAACACCGGACGGGATACATCTGCGCTTTGGTGTTCAGACGCCCGAAAACGCGCGCCAGCATGTCCTGATCCTGCAGGGGCGCGGGGAGTATATTGAACGCTATCAGGAAACGGCGGACGAGCTTGCCGAACGTGGTTTTGGCTGTGTAACTTTTGATTTTCGCGGCCACGGTGGCTCGTCCCGCGCAACGAATGATCCGGTCATGGGGTATGTCCATGATGTTGCGCAATATATCGCCGATACACGCCATGTTATTGACCATGTCAAAAACGTCTACGGGATTTCCTGCCCGCTTCTGATAACGCACTCGACCGGCGGGCTGGTTGCGATGGCGATGATGCTCGATCAACCGGATCTGTGGGAAAGCGTGGTGATGGTCGCGCCATTTTTTGGACTGGGCGGCCCTGACTGGTTGTCATTGGCGGCGCAATTTGTCGCCGACAGTATGTGTCGGTATGGATTTGACAAACAGTACCTGCCTGGTCAACGCAAACTAAGCCCGCTTGCCGGGTTTGAGGCTGAAAACATTCTGACTTCCGATCCGGTCCGCTATGCGCGAAATGTTGCCATCTTGCAAAACAGTCCGAACCTTGTGGTTGGTGGCGTTTCTGCCGGCTGGCTTGATGCCTGTTTCAAGGCGCAAGCATCGCTGACCACCCGGATCGAACAGATGAAGTCCGGCACACGGTCCCTGCCCCCCATCACCATTGTTCTGGCCGGGAACGATCAGGTTGTTTCCAACCAGACGACGGAAGATCTGTTTGGCAACGTACCGTCGATCACCATCGCGGAGATCCCCGAAGCCCGCCACGAAATTCTTCAGGAACGTGACATTTATCGAAACAGGTTCTGGCAATTTTTTGATGCGCACATCGCACGCACCCAAAAAAAGTGAACCCGGGAGACGTGGGCGGTGATTTGAATGCGTTTTGACCCTAAAGCTTTGCCAGAAGTTTCGCCTTGGTCGCATCATCAACAAAGGCTGCTTCGATGGCGGTGCGGGTCAAACCACCAAGCTCTTCGGGGCTAAAACCAAACACCTCCTCGGCACGCTGATATTCGGCTGCAAGCGAGGTAAAGAAAAACGGCGGATCGTCAGAGCCAAGGGTCACCTTGACCCCCGCATCGTAGAATTTGCGCAAGGGGTGGGATGTGTAATCCGGGAACACCGAAAGCGCGATATTCGATCCCGGACACACTTCCAGAACGATATCGCGCTTGGCCAGTGTTTCGACCAGTTTGGGGTCTTCGATGGACCGCACCCCATGCCCGATCCGCGTCACAGGAAGTTTTTCAATCGCATCCCAGACACTTTGCGGTCCTTCGACCTCCCCGGCATGGGTGGTGCAGCCAAGACCGGCATCGCGGGCGATCTTGAACGCCGGATAGAAATCTTCCTGCGTGAACATGCTTTCATTGCCGCCCATGCCAAAACCGACAATGTAAGGGTGACGACAATCAACCGTTTCACGCGCGACCTTGACCGCAACATCCGGCCCAATGTGGCGCACACAGGTCATGACAATCCGGCCGATGATCCCGGTTTCCTTTTCAGCACGGTCAATACCATCAACGACTGCCTCAAGATGCGCGTCAAACGACAGTCCGCAACTGGCCGCATGGGTCGGCGAACAGAAAAGCTCGACATAAAGCGTGCCGACCTTTGCCTGCTCGACCAGATAGGAACAGGTCAGGTCGGAATAATCCTGCTTGGTGCGGATGGCGGCACTCGCTTTGTCAAAACTGTTGAGGAACTCGGGAAAATCACGCCAAATATAACGATCCTGCGCATCATAGATATCACCCGGCAATGTCAGACCATTGCGCTTGGCAAAGCTGCGGACAAGCGATGGTGTCATCGCCCCTTCAAGATGCAGGTGCAGTTCTGCCTTTGGAATGGTCGTGCTCATCGCGGTGCTCCCGGTTTGTCGGCATCATCTTATAACCGATACCTTCTAACCCAAACCAACCCGCTTGGTCACGCAGCAACCGCACGACGCGATGATTTGCGCGCAGCACTCCTTTGCTGAACGTACGGATCATCGGCCAAGGATGCCAACGGCCCGATAAACGGCTCAAACCGTTGCCATTTCTCAACGGAGTCCTGATTGATCGGGCGACGAACCTGGATCATGCTGGCCGTCGCAGCAACTTTGCCGGCACGATAAAATTCAAGACATCCCGGATGCCAATCCAGTCCGCAATGGGCCAAATAATCCTGTGCAACAGCTTCCGGATCAGACACCAGATCTTCGTACGAAAGATCATACAACTGGCCATTTTGATCTGCTTCAAAACTGGCATTCATCAGACCGACATAGCCGCGGTAGTAATCGGCCAATTCCCCCAGATCGTCGGAATAGCGCATCGGGATTGAAAACGGTGTTGTGTAGATTGAAAGACAGGTCGCAAGTGGATGACGATGGGTGTGAATGATTGGCGCATCAGGAAAAACGCGCCGGATCATCTCAACACGCAGGAAATTGGCCGGTGTCTTGTTGGTGACAAACCGCTTTTCGGGCGCATAGGCCTTAAGTGCCGCAAGATACTGTTGGCGAATTTTCTTCGCTGCCTTGGCATCGATGCGCGCCAATTGATCAGAAATCTGGCCACGTCCGACAACATCAATCACCGCCTTGGCAAAATCGCCGATTTCGCCGGCGGCATGCACATCGGGATGGGCGCCAAGAATACGCTCGGTCAGGGTTGTTCCGGATCGCGGCATCCCGACGATGAAGATCGGGCGCGGGCCATCTTCGTTTTCTGAGCTGACATCTTCCAGAACCGGGACCGATCCCGCCATATCACGCAAACGTGCAAGTTCCCTGAGTTCGCGCGGCATATCAAACGGCCGCTCCGACCGGTTTGCACTATGCCCCAACCGATAGAAATCAAAGGCCTCTTTCATGTTGCCTTTCATCTCCTCGATCTTTGCCCGCGCAAAGGCCGCCTTGTAACGCTCCCCTTTTGCGATATCCGCCTTATCAAGCATTGCATCAAGAACACCACTCGCACCTTCGGGCATGGATTGCGGGCGCATAAAGGAAATGATCAGGTATGGCTGGGCACTGAAGGAAGGATCCAGTTCAATGATTCGATGGCAGGCCGCAACAGCCTTTTCAGCCTCACCCGCCAAGGCATATGAAGATGCCAACAACATTCGGACTGACATGTTTTCGGCGTTGCGTGCGACATACTCTTCAAGCAAATCAAATGCCTGTGCATGCTGCTCCTGATGCAGATAAATGCGTGCGAGCAAAGACTGACTATCTTCAAACTTGGGGTTTTCAGGGGTGATAGCACGCAAAATTTCAATCGCTTCCGACAAGCTTGGCGCTACGCTTAGGCCCGGACTCTTGTAAACCTCTGCTTGGAATAATACGTCGGCCAACACATAGGGCAACAAATCGTTCTGCGGCGCAGCATGAATACGCTTTCTGACTGCGGCTTCCAATGAGCCAAAGTCATTTGCCTGATATGCATATCGAAGAAAATTTTGGGCCACGGGGCCCCAGTACCGATCATCCAGCGAGAGAGAATTAAACAGTTTCTTCAATCGTCTACCAGCGTTCGCAAGATAACTACCTTGCAACTCGCTGACTGCTGTCATGATTTCGATATCTGTTCTTTTCGGATGCAAACGCAACAGCCGCGCACCGATTTTGGCCGCCCTGTCAAATTGGCCGACTGACATTGCCTGCTTCATTTCGTGCGCAATGTCTTTATTTGACTGCGTCATTCATCTGTCCTTGGATGCGTAATTGTTGTTCTACGCCCCCTCCCCAAGTACAGAGCGACTATAGGTCATTTACAGGATAGTGCACAGCACAAACATTGATGAATTTACGTAAAATCACGTAAACGTGACCAATATGTGACACAGGATTTGGCTATCGACTCACTCAACGGGAAGTTGGTGCTTGTCCTTGGGCGACTTCAAGCTTGCTGACGCCAGAACAGCGCCGCCAACGATCAAGGTGCATCCAGCGATAATAGCCGGCGTTGCAATCGCCTTGCCGAACGCAATCAACAAGCAGGTGCTGAGCAACGGCGCGCCATAGGCCAGAACACCGAGTATCTGAATATCACCGTGTTTGGTGCCATGGTCCCAGACGAAGAATGCGGCCCCGACCGGCCCCAGTCCGAGCCCGAGAATAGCAAGCCATTGTCTGGCATTAGGCATTACCCAGTCTTCGATCATAGCATGCGTAACAAGGCCAAGAATGGCGGCACCTGCGCAAAACCCGCAGACTGCCCCCACCGGAACATTGCGATAGCGCCGGTTCACGACAGAATACCCTGACCACAGCAATGAACAGATAATTGCCGCCCCGTATCCCAGCGCGAATGCCGGATCAAAGGTCAGGGCTTGCCCCTTCCCCACCAGAAGAACGGCACCAAACACCCCCAGAACAGCACCCCCGATATGCTGCCATTTCAGGCGTTCGCCGGGCAAAAGTGCGGAAAACAAAACAATCAGCAGCGGCCAGAGATAGGCAATCAGGCTGGCTTCGACCGCAGGCGCGTTTGCCAGCGCGACAAAATAGAAAAAGTGATAGCCAAACAGCCCCACCACACCAAGCGCCCAGGCACCAAGCGGTTGACGCAAGGCCCGAACCACATCACCACCGCGGAACGTGATCCAGAGCGCACTGAAAATGCTCGCAATACCAAAGCACAAACTGACCAGTTGAAACGGCGGGATGTCGGCCACTTCGGTCGTGAACAGGGCAAGCATGGCCCAAAGAATTACGGCAACCGAACCGATCAAGGTTGCCTTACGTTTTTCATTCATCGCGCCCATCCGAGTTTGCTGATTATGCAAACTGGAAGATGCACCTGTTTGACGATCCGGTCTTTGCCCAAACTCCGGAAGTTTGCGACAAGGACCTGGTGGGAAGTATAGCCCTAAAAGCCCGCCGGATCGCGGCGGACCGACCTGGGCGCGCAGCCAAACCGGCGGGAAAACGCACGTGAAAAGGCGCTTTGATCGGCAAACCCGACCGCATTTGCCAGATCGGACATCGAAAGGCGAATTTCGGGATCACGCAAAAGCGCCATGGCCATTTGCAGGCGTTGCTCGGTTAGCCAACGCATCGGGCTTGTCCCGACATGTTTTTGGAAGGCACTAAACAGGCTGCTCTCCGATTGGGCGGCAATGGTTGCCAAATCACTAATCGTGATGTCTTCGCCCAACCGGGCCTCCGCCCATGCCATGGCACGGACGAGCCGTGATGGCAGTGCGGCCATGCCAAAGGCATTCCCGCCACGGCTCTGACGGCTGCGCAATAAAAGCGTTTTCAGGCAATCGAGCATATCTGTCTGGGATTCTTGATCGTGTAGCGGTGCAATAGCCTGCAACAGCGCGACTAATCCCCTCTGATGCCCCAGTCCCACTTCAAGATACGTCGCAGCACTGCCATGGCGATGCCAAAGTGCCTCAAGACCGGTGCGATGGGCCAGATCGGCGTCGACATCAAGCACAAGGAAGCGGTTTAGCCCCTCCGCACGATAGGCATGGGTTTTGCCCGCCTCGACAAAGGCCAGTTGGCGACCGCACACCTCACCCCCACGCCCTTCGACCTCCATCTCAAGCTTGCCGAGCTCGGAGATGATGATCTGATGGAAATCGCCGTGGCTGTGGCTTTGTGCTTCGGGGCGGTATTGCCGCATGCTGTACTGCATCGGATCCTCCGTCTCGCAGAATGACGGGCAAAGTTTATCAGTGCTTTTCGCAATGATAAATCCTTTCGCGCAGCGTCTTGATTGATCGCCTGCGCCAAACATCGCCGTACAGGATAAAGTGCCGTAGGAATGTATTGATTGATGCAGGATTTATTGTCACTGCGCACCATATGTTACAGTATGTTAATCAGAAGAATTGCCGATCAGGAAAAGCCACCGGCACGAATAAGGACCAGACGGGGAGATTGAGGTGACCTATTGTGAAAAATGTGATGCGGTTCCTGAAATCGCACCTGCAAACGGGACACTCTTTCTCTGGCCGCCAGTTGCCCATACCACCGGTAAAATCCTGGCCGGTGCGAAATCAATCGGCATAGAGGTCGAAAAAACAACGTCTGTTGCAACACTTTCCATTCACTACACCCGTCCGGGTCTGCGAGCGCTGATTGATGCCATATCGAACAGTCTCCTTCCCGAAGAACTGTCAGACACCAAGGCACTGATCATGCCAGGCGTTCGGCGTCCCGAAATCGATGACATCGCCCAGATCACAAGCCTTGGCGCGATCCGTGCAGCAATCGGGGCAGAATGGCTGGGTGACCTGTTGCGCGACAACCGGCTGAATTCGGTATTTCAGCCGATTTTTGACATCAACGACCTTGGTAAACCCTATGCCCACGAATGCCTTGTCCGCGGCGAAAGTGCGACCGGCGATGTAATCAACCCGGGCCAGCTTTTTGATGCAGCCCAGTCCGCGACCTTGCTGTTTCAGCTTGATCGCGCGGCACGTGCGGCCAATGTCCGCAATGCCCACAAGGCAGGCGTGAAAGGCAATCTGTTTATCAATTTCACCCCAAGCTCGATCTATGATCCGGATTCTTGCCTGCGTTCGACCATCGAAGTCGTTGAGGAATGCAATCTTGATCGCAGCAATGTTGTGTTCGAGGTGATTGAAACCGAAAAGGTCCGCAGCACGGCACATCTGAGCGCCATCCTTCAGTCCTATCGTGATTCGGGTTTCCGGGTTGCGCTCGATGATGTCGGATCAGGCTATTCGACGCTGAACATGTTGCCGGAACTGCGTCCCGATATCATCAAGATCGACCGTGAACTGGTCGATCACGTCGATCATGACAAGTTCAAACAGGCAATTGTCAGCAAGCTGATCGCGCTGGCCAAGCAGCTTGATATCGAAGTCATCGCCGAAGGCATAGAACGCCAGGAAGAACTCGATTTCCTGCGTGATCACGATGTTGACTATGTGCAGGGCTTCCTTCTTGGCCGCCCTGCCCCAACACCGTTTGCTGCCAAGGCAGGCTAACCACGCCCGAAACGCCTAAACCCGGGCCATTTCCGCCAGTTCGCGGCCGACCATCCGCTTGTAGCTTGCCACGATCTCTTTGCCCTCACTGCGCGGGACAGCGATGGCAAGCCGCATGGTGGCTTCGCCGGAATACATGATCAGCAAACACCGTGCGGCAATTATTTTGAAATCACCATCATTGCCACGAACCCGCAAGATCGCCTTGGCCAGAAGGTCCGCATTGGCACGGCTGACCTCCATTTCCATATCGCGCAGCGTCTTGTCGGCTTGCGTTCCGGTCCAGATATCGCAAATCACCGGTTCGGCCAAAAACAGCTCGTAATAGGTATCAATCAACCGATCAAAGGCGGCGAGCAAGGCATCTGGCGAATTCACTTCTGCCAGCGCCTCTTCGATGCAATGCAAGGATTCGGCATTATAGCGATCGGCAAGCGCATGAATGATCGACGTCTTATCGGGGAAATACTGATAGAGCGATCCGATGGAAATCCCCGCCTTTTCCGCGACCTCCCCCATCTTGATGGCATCACTGCCTTGGGCTGAAATCAGCTCGCAGGCGACTTTCAGGATGGTGTCGACCCGTTCGCGACTTCTTTTTTGGGTCGGTGCGCGGCGCATTTTTTTCACGTTATCAGACAACGCGTTAGATCCTTTATCCTCGAAATATCCCGGCATCGCTGCGCAGGTTTCACAGGCTTGTGATGGGCCAAAGCTCTTGACGATCAAAATATGAGGATTTATCACATTTGGCAAATGTGAGGATTCCTCACATTTTAAAAACCTTACTCAGGAGCCAATTTGATGCCAACCAATCCCCGCTTTCTTGTTCTTGGTGCGACGGCGAAAACCGGCCGCCGCGTTGCCGAAAAACTCATTGCCCTTGGTCATGATGTGCGTGCTGTTTCACGCAGCACGACACCCGCCTTTGACTGGACCGATCCGACAACCTGGGATGATGTCCTGCGTGATCGCGATGCGGTCTATGTCACCTTCCAGCCCGATCTTGCCGTTCCGGGATCAGATGACATCATCGCAAGCTTTGCCAAGCGCGCGCTGATGCACGGCGCAAAACGCATTGTGATGCTATCTGGCCGCGGTGAAGAAGCCGCCCACCGCGCTGAAGACGCCCTGCGCCATTCCGGGGCGGATGCCACGGTGCTTCGTGCCAACTGGTTCTTCCAGAATTTCAACGAAGACCTGTTCCTGCCTTACATCCAGCAAGGCACCCTGGCCCTGCCCGCAGGTGACACGCCCGAACCGTTTGTTGATGCCAATGACATTGCCGAATGCGCGGTTGCTTGCCTGCTTGATCAGGTCCATATCGGCAAGACCTATGAGCTTTCGGGGCCGAGTGCCGTAACCTTTGCCGACGTCACTGAAATGATTTCCAGTGTTGCCAACCACCCGGTCAGTTTCGTGGCCATCACCGTTGATGAACTGGATGCCGGACTTGAAGCAGACGGTATGCCCGACGAAGTCCGTGGCCTGATCCGCTATCTATTTTCCGAAGTCCTTGATGGCCGCAACAGCCAACCGACCAGCGATATATATGAAATTCTTGGCCGTCAACCCAACAGCCTGCGCAACTTCGTCGAAGAAGCTGCGAAAACCGGCATCTGGGACGTGGCCAAACGCGCCTGATACAACGCAAACGGCGCGCTGCAATCATGCTGCGCGCCGTTTGGTTTATCTTATGCCTACTTGCCGGACGGCCCTATTCCTCACCGCCGCGCAAAGATCAGGAAAACAGTGTTTTGTTTTCTTCGATGATCTGAGGAAGACGTTCCATGGTGCCCGAAAGGTGCTTGCGCATTTCCAAGCTTGCCAATGCGCCATCACCCGACTGGACGGCGTCAATAATCGCCTTGTGACCTTCAAGCACCGAGACCATTTTACCCGCACGTGGCAGATCAAGGGTTCGCACCCGCGCCAGATGACCGCTGCGTGCCGTGATCTGCAAATGCAGGTTTGACTGGTTCACCCCGTTAAACAAGGCCGCGTGGAAGGTTTCATCAAGTTGTTTGAACAGGTCGATCTGTTCGATATCGCCAACCAGTGCTTCCTGCATTTTGACAATGCCCTTGGCCTTGACGACGGCTGGGGAGTCCTTGGCCTCGGCCAATTGGCGGACGACCTCGCACTCCGCAGCAACCCGAAGAAAATGTTCTTCGCGGATGCGGGCAACATCAATCTTGGTTACCACGGTGCGCGACTGCGGATAGGACACCACCAGACCATCTTGTTCAAGGCGCAAAATGGCTTCTCGTACGGGGGATTGGCTGACATTGAAGCTTTCAGCCAATTCCGCCCGGACAAGCGTGGTTTCCGGAAGCAGGGACAGAGAAACAATCTGGTTACGGACTTCTTCGTAGACCAGCGCAGATGCCGGAACATGCATGCTGGTTTTCACCGATCCGTCATGCATCGAAATCAGTCCGCCCGTTGGTGTGTTCATGTTTTTGTGTCTCCCTGGCATTTGCCTACATGCCCCTGTTGGACTGAAATTGTCATTACATCAATGTATTGGGCAACAGCAATGTCAAAGCGGGTATTGCTGCCAGCAGAACGAAGAACAGCGCCATGGCAACAAAGAACGGAATGGATGCACGTGTGTATTCCCCGGTTTTAACCCCCAAAATGCCGCAGACCGTAAACATGATCACGCCGACTGGCGGCGTCAAACCGCCAAAGTTGATCAGGGTGACAATCAGAATGCCCATATGCACCGGATCATAACCGGCACTGACCAGAACCGGCATGACGATCGGGGTTACCAGAAGGATATTGGCCGCACCTTCAAGGAACATGCCACTGACCACCAGCACCCCGACAACCAGGATCAGGATTGCGGTTCTGTTTTCAGTCAGCGTGGTGACAAATTCGGTGATCTGTTGCGGCGCGCGTTCAATCGTCATGGCATAGCCAAGCACTGCTGCCATGATGATCAGCAACATCACCATGCCAAGATCAGAGATCGACCCAAAGATGGCTTCCTTGAGCCGGGCAAAGTTCAGCTCGCGATAGACGAACAACCCGACGGCCAGCGCATAGAACACCAGAAACGCCCCGGCCTCTGTCGCGGTAAAGATACCAAAGCGGAACCCGACAATCAGGATAACCGGAAAGGCCAGTGCCCAGATGCTTTCAAAGAAGCTGGCCGTCAGTTCCTTGGCCTTGGGAAGTTCCGGCAAATCCGGCGTGTAGCCGTTTTTGCGCGCAACAAGCCAGGATGTGATCATCAAAACGATGGTCAGGAAAATGCCCGGCAAAACACCGGCTAGGAACAGCCGCCCGATGGAAACTTCGTTGACAAAGCCAAACAGGATCAACCCGATGCTGGGCGGGATGGTTGCGGTAATGATCGACCCAAAGGCCAGAACCGCCGCCGTATTGGCCTTGGAATAGCCTTTCTTGATCATGCTGGGGCCCAGCAGGCGGGACTCCATCGAGGCATCAGCCACGGCTGATCCCGAAATACCCCCCATCATGAAACTCAGCACAATTGAAACCTGTGCCAGACCGCCTGCCATCCAGCCGGTCAGAAGACTTGCAAACTTAACAAGGCGATGGGTGATCCCCGTCACGTTCATCAGATTGCCGGCCAGAATAAAGAACGGCACCGCCAGAAGCGGGAAGCTTTGTGTGGCGGTGACCATTTTCTGGATCACAACCGTCGGCGGCATAGCACCCGTCATAACAAAGACCGGAATGGAGGCAAGGCCAAGTGCAAAGGCAACCGGCATCCCGCAGATGAGGAAGACTGTAAACAAACCTGCAATCAACAACAGCATCAGTTGATCTCCCTGTTGCGAATGCGTCGAATAAGTTGGGCAACCATGGTTCGGATCATCAACAGAATGCCGACAACCATCGAAGCATGAATATAAGAAGCATTGATCTGCGCGGCCCCGACCAGGCGCGGATGCATCAAAATCATGTTTGTCCACGCATAGTTCAGAAGGAACGCAAGAAATCCGATAATCACCAGAATATTGATGATTTCCACCCATGCGCTTGCCCGTTTGGACAGGATTTCACGCAATATCTGAAGACCGAAATGCCGGTCTTCCTGCATGGCAATGTCGGCAGCCAACATGCAAAGCCAGGCAAAGATCAGTTGCGCCATTTCGACTGACCAGATGATCGGCGATCCCATGGCGCGCGCCACAGAGGCCACCGCCACAAGAATGACCACAGCGACAAGCAATATGCCGCCACAGGCAAACTCAATCCGCTTGAGCATCAATTCAATTTCCATTGTGAAGTTTGAAGTGCGTTGCCCGGTATAAAAGCAACGCACTTTCGCTAGGCTACCAGAAGGTTCGTGGTCTTAGCGACCAAGAACCTTGTTAACAACAGCGGCTTCTGCTTCGAGTTCGAGCATCTGGTAAACCGGTTTGACGGCTTCCTTGAACGGTGCCAGATCAACTTCGCTGACCTCAACGCCACTTGCAGCAACGTCTTCAAGCGCCTTTTCACCGAGCTCGATGGTCAGGGCCGAGGCATAACGACCATTTTCCACGGCCAGATCACGAACGATTTTCTGGTTTTCCGGTGAAATTTCGTCCCAGGCTTCGGCACCGACAACCAGTGCGGTGACAAGCTGGATATGGCCGGTTTTGGTGACGTTCTTGATCACTTCATAAAGCTTGGCGTTCCAGATCGCGGTCGGCTGTGCTTCGGCGGCGTCAATCGTGCCAAGCTGAAGGGCGCTGTAGACTTCGCCCCAGGCAATCGGGGTCGGTTCTGCACCCATCGCACGGATGGTTTCAATCCAGACCGGTGCACCGATGGTACGCATACGAACACCCGAAAGATCGGCCGGGCTTGAAATCGGCTTCTGCGTCAGGGCATGGCGCGCGCCCTGATACCAGTTCGAGGCAATCATCACGAGGCCGGATTTTTCACGCAATTCTTCACCCCAGGAAATGTATTCATCCGAAAGGGCAAATTTGTCAGCCTGTTCATAGGTATCGAACAGGAACGGTGCCGACATGATAGCAAGTGACGGCACGAAACTGGACAAACGGGCGACATCGGTCACGGTACCGACAGCAGCACCCGCACGCGCCTGATCGATCATTTCAGTGGTGTCACCAAGCTGCGAGTTGTGGAAAATCTCGATCTCCACATCGCCGTTGGTTGCCTTTTCCACATCCGTTTTAAACTTTTCAAGTCCCTGTCCCATCGGATCATTCGGGGCCAGAACGGTCCCGATCCGAAGGGTTGTTGCCGCGTTTGCCGGCATGACAGCGGCCAGTGCGCCTGCGACGACTGCACACAGTCCGAGTGATTTCATAGTGAGTTTCATTAGAGACATCCTCCCGATGGATTGGCTTTTACCAAAATTGATATTTTAGTTGCTTTGAAATTCTAGATATCTCGCCTCTATCTTGTCAACGAATTTCTCAAGCCTGTAAATTTGTTTATTTTCAATAACTTGAATAAAAATCATCCCTTGCCACCGGGCAACTTGTCAGTGACCGGACAATGATCACCGCAGACAAACGCGCCCGAAAGCACACCAATCAGACGCCCTGCTCAGCGAGCTCGGTCAGAGGACGCGACAGCAAAAAGCCACCTGATCAGATGGTTGGATCAGGCGGCCAATAGAAAGACGGGAGATGTTATTGGGAAATGCTGCGATATTTCGCAGGTGTCAGCCCGGTAAAGCGGCTAAACCGCGTGGTCAGATGGGCCTGACTGGAAAAGCCGGTTTCAAGCGCGATTTCGGCAACCGGGGCGTTGCCATCACGCAACATATGCATTGCGCGTTCGATCCGCCGACGCAGAACGAATTGGTGCGGTGCCTCGCCGACGGTTTTGCGGAACATGCGGGCAAAGTGATAAGCCGACAAATCAGCAACGTCTGCCAGTTCTTCGATGGTTAGCGGTTGATCAAGGTTGGCATCGACAAAATCAAACACCCGGCGTTTGATCACAGGCGACAACCCACCGCGGACCTTGAAACCAAGATCACGGCGCGTTGAGTAACTGCGCAGCATATGGCCCATCAAAAGCTGCCCGGCATTCGACATTGCCATCCGATCGGCGGGCACCTCCCAATCAAGTGGCAACATTGCCTGCCGCACAGTCTGTTCGATCAGCGGATCAAGGAAAAACGTCTTTTCCGGGACTTCGACCGCATTGGGTTCAATGTCAAAGGCCTCGACCACGGCGCGTTCCCAGGCGGCATGCGGAATATAAACGTGAAACAGCTCCACCTCGCCATGCACCAGCCAGTCCGATGTCAGATAGGCCGGCATCAAACAACACCGACCGGGACCACCGCCACTCATCGGGTCTGCGCCGATCTTGCGCTGAATGCCCGTACCGCCATTGACATAGAGACTGATGGTGTGGTGATCAGGATCGGTATAGCGGGTCAGGACATCTGCCTTGCGCCGCCAGTGGGCCGCCGAGATGCTTTCGCCGAAATCACCCGCGCGCAACAGGTTCGCATCCCCAATCAATTGATTGAAGACTTCAAACTTCTGATAGCGCCCGTTGGGCTGAAAGGATGATGCGGTCTCTGCCATTTTCTGTTCCTGACATGAAGACCACATCATCGCATTGTGATCTGGATTTGCAAAGCAATGCGCATGCAACCCTGACCTGTTTTGCGCAAGAATGTGAAAACGCCGCCCATCCGCGTAACGATCAAATGCCGAAATGCCGCAACCAAATCCGCGCCCGGTCCGCATCCCGCGCTTCGTAGGCGGCAAGGACCTGATCCAGATCATCAAATTCCGGCATTTCCATCCGCCCTGCCAGCGCCGTCAGTCGCATGGTGTACCATGCCGTAATGCCACCAGTCGGCGCATGATCAAAACGGGGAAAGACCGGATCATGGTAATCATCGCATTGCCAGATATCTGGCAGGGCGGGCTCGATAACCAGTGCGCGCGCCAGTCCGACGATATCGATGACGCCGCTATTCAGCGCCTGCTCTGCCTGTGCGCGGGTCTTAAAGCCACCGGTCAACATCAAGGGCTTGGTGGTAACCTTGCGGGCCCGCTTGGCGAAATTCATGAAATAAGGCCCGCCGCCAGCACCATCAGAGGCCGCCTTTGCCCCCGGAAAATAAGTGCTGCCACTGATATCAATCAGATCGATTTTGGTCTGATCAAGCGTGGCGACGACAGCCAAGGCATCATCTTCGCTTAGGCCACCTTCAAGCTGATCGGTGGCATTCAGTTTGACTGCCACGACGAAACCGGGCCCGACGGCTGCGCGCACGGCACCAATGGTTTCAAGTAGCAACCGCATGCGATTGGCAATCGGCCCGCCGTAGTCGTCGCAGCGCTTGTTAAACAGCGGTGAAAGAAACTGACTAAGCAAGAAGCCATGGGCCGCGTGAATTTGCACCCCGCCAAACCCGGCATGCTCAGCAAGTTTGGCAGTTCTTGCAAATTGGGCCGGGATTTTACGGATTTCATCATCTGTCAGTGCCGCACATTTCAGGTCCGGAAGATCAAGCGCACTCGGCCCCTTTGGCGTGCTGGTCGGGGCATAGGCAAGTGCGCCGGCATGACCAAGTTGTAGCCAAAGGTTACTGCCCTTTACCGAGCCCTGCCGGGCAAGCGTGCGGAACCGGTCAAGGTCCGCATTATCATCGAGCACAAGATTACCGGGCTTTTCGGCATATCCCGGTTGCGCCTGTACTTCACCGATGATCGACACCCCCACCCCACCCTCGGCCCAGCGGCGGTAAAGCCGATTCTGGGCCTTGGTCGGGTGGCCGGTGCCATCCCCAAGCGAGTCCGACATTGCCGATTTCGCAATCCGGTTCTTGAGGATGACACCATTTGGAAGCTCCAACGGTCTGAACAACGGATTTTCCAAGATCAATGATCCTTGCGCGACGGGGATGGCCAATTCAGAACCAGTCCCGACAGGACATCCCCCGGTTCGGTGATGTACGTGCCATGTGTGCGGCGGCCCTCATGCAGTTCCGCCGCACTCAGGTGAGACATGCTGGTAGCAGTTGCTACATCACGCAAAGTTTTGGCGGCAGAGGCTTTCCGGATCGCGCGTTCATTTTGCCAGGCTTCGATGGCCGCACGCAGGTGACCGACAAGGCCCAGCGGGGCATGTTCGAAAGATGTGATCGCTTTCATGATGAGAATCTCCAATCTGTGTTTATCCAAGATTGAGGATTCCTCATTGATTAATCAAACGAGAAGATCTAATCTTATCTATTAGAAAAACTCACAGCATAAGTTTCGCGCTATTGTTGCGAAACGCACCCATCGCGTTCCTTTTACCAAGAGGCCGATCATGAATTCCCCGACAAGCGTTGTTCACAATCTTGATCTCGATCTTGCCAGAACGTTTGTCGCGATCTGCGAGACTGGCAATTTTTCACGCGCGGCCGAGAAGGTTCATCGCAGTGCCTCGGCGATCAGCCTTCAGGTCAAAAAGCTTGAAACCATGGTCGGGCGGGAATTGTTCAAACGCGAAACCCGCAAGGTAACCATGACCGAGGATGGCGAGGTTTTGCTGGGTTATGCGCGGCGTTTGCTTAAACTCAATGACGAGGCGATGTCGCATTTTCATGCCCCGGAATTTGCCGGCACCGTGCGGCTTGGCGTCCCGAATGACACCGGCATCGTTGCCATTCCCGAGATCCTCAAACGGTTTGCGCAAACCCACCCGCATGTTGATATCGACGTCAATCTGGGTCCGACACGCACCCTGCGTCAGGCCATCCATAAGGGCGATCTTGATATCGCAGTCTTCAGTTTTGATGCGGAGCTTGATCGCCAACCACCGATCCACGCCGAACCGCTGGTCTGGCTGGGCGCGCGTCATGGCAGCGCGATTGACAAACGCCCCCTGCCGGTATCGATGGCCGAACCCGGTTGTTACTGGCGGACCATGGCACTTAAGGCGCTTGATGATGCGGGGGTAAATTACCGCATCGCCTATACCAGCGAGTTTTGCCAGGCACAGATTGCCGCCGTGCGGGCCGATCTGGCGATTGCGCCGCTTCCGATCAGTGTGATTTCAGATGATCTTGTGCATCTTGGCCCGTCGCACGGCCTGCCGGAAATCGGTGAATACCGCATGACCCTGGCCAAGCGTGATGGTCATGGCGCGGTCGAGGAGGCATTGGCCGAACATGTCATTGCCGGGTTCCGCAAGATTTCCGAACGCGGCATGCGGGTGTTTGCCTGATCACCCGGGCATCATAGCCCCCTGTTGCGCCCCATATATAGCGGTCGTCGCCCGCCGTGACATCAAGAAACTCACGCAATCACAGGTGTGAACTCAGCCACACATGAGTCCACCCATTTGGTCGCGAAACCTGCCGCCAACCGCCCCATATGCAAGAGCGTTTTTGTAACTTAAAGTTAAGAAACTGGAAACGCGTTGTGTTTTCTGTATACTGCCCCACGAATATAAAGGCCCAATAAAACAGGGAAGGCTACACTATGGGAAAACTCTCTACCCTCCTCTTCTCGGCAGCACTTTCGACGGCTGTCGTCGCAGGCGCATCTGCACAGGAACAGGTAAAGATCGGCATGCTGCAAGGCTTCACCGGCCCGACGGAATCACTCGTCAAGCCGATGGCACTTGGCGGCGAATTGGCCATTAAGGAAGTTTCCGACAGCGGCCTGCTGCTTGGCGGGCGTGAAGTTGTTTCGGTACGCGGTGACAGTACCTGTATCGACGCAGCAGCAGCCACCGCGGCGGCTGATCGTCTTGTGACGTCTGATGGCGTTCACGGCATTAACGGTGCGACCTGCTCTGGCGCGACCACGGCCATCCTGAACAACGTTGTCCGCGCAAACGGCATCGTCATGATTTCGCCGTCGGCAACCTCGCCGGCGCTGAGCGAAATCGAAGATGACGGGTACTTCTTCCGTACCGCGCCGTCGGACGCACGTCAGGGCCAGATCATCGCTGAAATCCTTGATCGTCGCGGCATCAAATCGGCTGCGCTGACCTATACCAACAACGACTATGGCAAAGGTCTTGCTGACGCCATTCAGGCGGCATACGAAGCAAAAGGCGGCAAAATCACCGCCGTTGCAGCCCATGAAGACGGCAAAGCCGACTATTCTGCTGAAATCGGCACCCTGGCATCTGCCGGTGGTGAAGTTCTGATTGTTGCCGGTTACCTTGACCAAGGCGGCAAAGGCATCATCCAGGCATCGCTTGATACCGGTGCGTTCGACAAATTCGTCCTGCCGGACGGCATGGTTGGTGAAGCGCTGACCGACAACTTCGGTGATATGCTTGATGGCTCGATCGGCACCAACCCGGGTACTGACAGCCCGGGCGCGTCCATGCTGGCCGAACTGGCTTCTGGCAAGGGCTTCAAGGGTGATGATCCTTATGTCCCGGAAGCGTATGACGCATCTGCCCTGCTTCTGCTGGCCATGCAGTCGGCTGGTTCGACCGATAGTGCTGTCTACAAAGACCACATCCTGAAAGTCGCCAATGCACCGGGTGAGAAAATCTATCCGGGTGAACTGGCCAAGGCGCTTCAGATCCTCGCTGATGGTGGTGACATCGACTATGTCGGTGGTACCGCGCTCGAACTGATCGAGCCGGGCGAGTCCGCTGGTAGCTTCCGTGAAACGGAAATCAAGGGCGGCAAGTGGGAAACGGAGATGTACCACTAAGCCGATCATCCTTTGATCGCTAACGACGCTGGAACTGTCAGAGACTTCGGTTTCTGGCAGTTCCTCTATTACCGGGTCGTCACCGCAATATTTGGTTGATCTCCCTGGTACAGAACGCATGACAAGGGTCAAAAACTCCCAATGATACGGGTCGAAAACATCGCCAAGAATTTCGGCGGCATTCAGGCAGTCGATGGCGTATCGCTATCCATTGAAAAAGGTTCCATCACCGGCCTGATCGGGCCGAATGGTGCCGGTAAAACAACATTGTTCAACATTATTGCGGGCGTCTTTCCGCCGTCTTCGGGGAAGATCTTCCTGGATGACGAAGACGTAACCCACCTTGAACCGCACGAACTTTTCCACAAGGGCCTTTTGCGAACCTTCCAGATTGCGCACGAATTCTCGACACTGAGTGTGCTGGACAATCTGATGGTGGTTCCGGGCAACCAGCCAGGCGAACAATTGCGCCATAGCTGGTTTAATTATTCCCGCGTCAAAGAAATGGAAGCCCAAAATTACGAGCGTGCGCTTGAGGTGATCGATTTCCTTGAGATTGACCATATCAAGCATGAGTTGGCGGGCAATCTTTCCGGTGGTCAGAAGAAACTGCTGGAACTGGGCCGCACCATGATGGTCGAACCCAAGATCGTCTTCCTTGATGAAGTTGGTGCCGGCGTGAACCGTACGCTGCTTAACACCATTGCGACCTCGATCAAGCGCCTTAATGAAGAGCGCGGCTATACCTTCTGCCTGATCGAGCATGACATGGATTTCATTGCCAGCCTGTGTGATCCCGTGATCGTCATGGCCGAGGGCAAGGTCCTGACCGAGGGCACGATCGAAGAGGTCAAGAATAACGAGGAGGTCATCGAGGCCTATCTCGGCACAGGTCGCAAGCATGAACGGAAGGTGCCGTCATGAGTTTCTTAAGCGCAACCGGCATGACCGGCGGCTATGGCGGCAGTGATATCCTTCATGACTGCACGATTACCGTTGAAAAGGGCGAGATCGCCGTTGTTGTCGGCCCCAATGGTGCCGGCAAATCCACCGCGATGAAGGCAGTGTTTGGCATGCTGAACCTGCGGCAAGGATCAGTGGTTCTGGATGGCAAGGACATTACCAACCTTGCCCCGCAGGAACGCGTGCCCGAGGGTATGGGCTTTGTACCCCAGAACCGCAACGTGTTCGTTTCGATGACGGTCGAGGAAAACCTCGATATGGGGGCCTTCATCCGCAAGGACGACAAGATCGAGGAAACCAAACAACAGATTTTCGATCTGTTCCCGATCCTTGGCGAAAAACGCAATCAGCCCGCAGGCGAGCTTTCCGGTGGTCAGCGCCAGCAAGTCGCGGTTGGTCGGGCACTTATGACCCAGCCAAAGCTGCTTATGCTCGATGAGCCGACCGCGGGTGTTTCGCCAATCGTGATGGATGAATTGTTCGACAAGATCGTCGAAGTCGCCAGAACCGGCGTCGCCATTCTGATGGTTGAACAAAATGCCCGTCAGGCGCTTGAGATCGCCGATCACGGTTTTGTCCTGGTGCAGGGACGCAACCGGTTCACCGATACGGGCGAAGCCCTTCTCGCCAACGAAGAAGTTCGCCGCTCCTTCCTGGGCGGCTAAGTGGGGACTTGAATGGAAATTCTTAACGCACTCGCGCTGTTTACCAATTTTGTGGTCGTTCCGGCGACTGCCTATGGTGCACAGCTCGCCCTTGGGGCGCTTGGCGTCACACTTATTTTCGGCATCCTGCGCTTTGCGAACTTTGCGCATGGCGAGTTGATGTCATTTGGCACCATGATCACGATTTTGGTCACCTGGTTCCTGCAAAATATGGGCATTTCTATCGCCCCCTTCCCGACCGCCCTTCTGGCTTTGCCGATCGGGGTACTGGCCGCCATCAGCATGGCGCTTGTCATGGATCGGATGGTGTTTCGGTTTTATCGCAAGCAGCGCTCAAACCCGATTGTCTTTGCCATTGTGTCGGTCGGCGTGATGTTCCTGATTGCCGGTATTATCCGCATTGTCATCGGCCCGGCGGATCAAAGCTTTGCCGATGGCGAACGCTTTATTATTGGCGCAATTGATTCACGCCGCGCCTTGGGCCTTGATGAAGGTATTGCGATCAAGCAAAGCCAGTTGATCACGGTTGTTGTCACCGCCATTGTCGTGGCATGGCTGTTCTGGTTCTTGCAGAAAACCCGATCGGGCAAGGCCATGCGTGCCTATTCCGATGACGAGGATCTGGCACTGCTTTCGGGGATCAATCCGGAACGTGTTGTGATGATCTGCTGGGTTATCGCAGCGGCACTGGCGGCCATCGCCGGCACGCTTTATGGCCTTGATAAGACCTACAAGCCGTTCATCTTCTTGCAGATCCTGCT